>JAFWWO010000035.1 GCA_017523325.1 Anaerotignum sp.
AAACCTTGATTTTCCGGGGTTTTTGACCTGTTTTGATACGGTTTGTACAGCGTTTTATCTCTTGCTGAACTGCGGCGCGCGACGCGCAGCTTTGAGGCCGTATTTCTTTCTTTCTTTCATACGAGGGTCTCTTGTCAGGAAGCCTGCTTTCTTCAGGGAAGGTCTATAATCACCGTCTGCCTGAAGCAGTGCTCTGGAGATGCCGTGTCTGATTGCACCGGCCTGGCCTGTAAAACCGCCGCCGTGTACGTTTACCAGCACGTCAAACTTTGCTGTTGTGTCTGTCAATTCCAAGGGCTGACGAACAATCAGCTTCAGTGTTTCCAAACCGAAGTATTCGTCAATATCTCTTTTATTGATCGTGATTTTGCCGTTGCCGGGTACCAAATATACTCTGGCTACGGAAGATTTTCTTCTGCCTGTACCGTAATATCTAGCTGCTGCCATTATGCTTTCCTCCTCCTATTAAAACTTGAATTCCAGTGTTTCGGGTTTCTGCGCTGCGTGAGGATGCTCTGCACCTGCATAAACGTGCAACTTGCCGAACATCTTTCTGCCCAGTGCATTCTTGGGAAGCATACCTTTTACAGCATGTTCGATGACTCTTTCCGGGTGTGTTTCCAGCATCTTATCCAGTCTTACTTCTTTCAGACCGCCTACCCAGCCGGAATGACGACGATACATCTTCTGTGTCAGCTTATTGCCTGTCACAGCGATTTTTTCTGCATTCACAATGATGACATAGTCGCCCATATCCACATTGGGTGCATACTGAGGCTTATTCTTGCCTCTTAAAATGTTTGCAACTTCAGAAGCCAGACGGCCCAGTGTCACGTCAGTCGCATCGATGACATACCACTTTTTTACAATGTCCGCTTCTTTTGCGATGTAGGTAGTTCTCATGGTTTTTTACCTCCTGTCATATTTTTTTTGCTGACCCGTTGACTTCGCCGCACCACAGGAAGGATACGGTCGATCTCCATTATGCCGACTATCGCCTTCATAACTTATTGGGTCCCACCTTGAGAAACATATATTTAAAGCCAAAAAGGCCTTAAAATCAAAATACAGCCCTTATATTATAGTATGGACTTTTTTGCCTGTCAATAGATTTTTGCCCGAAAATCAGGGTAAATCGTAATAAATTTCCTGCAAAGTCAACCCTTGGGGTTCTGCCGTTACACCGGCTCTTCGTCTATCCCTTCCGGCGATGATTTGCCCAATCTCCTCCGGCGGGATTTTCCCAAGACCCACCGCCATCAGCGTGCCGGCAATGATACGCACCATATTGTAAAGAAAGCCGTCACCGGTTACGAGTATTTTTACTGCCGCTCCGTCCTGCTCCACATGGCAGTCAAATATCCGCCGCACCGTAGAGGAAACACTACTGCCCGCCGCACAAAATGCCGCAAAATCATGCTCGCCTACAAAGGCTTTTGCACCCTCATTCATTTTTCCTACGTCCAGCGGCGTCCGCACATAAGCGGAATACAGCCGTTCCTTGGGGTTTTTCATGGCACCGTTCCAAAAACGGTATTCATAGGTCTTTTTCACGCAATCAAAGCGAGGGTGGAATGTCGCCGGCACCTCCTCCGCCTTTGTCACCACAATATC
The DNA here is from genome assembly GCA_017523325.1 of Anaerotignum sp. Taxonomy (GTDB): domain Bacteria; phylum Bacillota; class Clostridia; order Lachnospirales; family Anaerotignaceae; genus Anaerotignum_A. The sequence goes on from JAFWWO010000035.1 coordinate 1,615, forward strand.
CTCCGGCAAAAAGGGAGCGATTGCAAGGGGGATTTTCTCCATCGGAATGGAGGTTTCCACATCTATCACCGCCCGCTGGCCCAACGCATGGACACCGGCATCTGTCCGACTGGCTCCGATACATTCCAACGCCTCGTCACGAAACAACTGCCGCAGGGCCTTTTCCAGCTCCCCCTCCACTGTGGGAACTGACGGGCTTTTCTGCTTTTGCCAGCCGGAATAATTTGTTCCGTCATAGGCCACTGTCAGAAGTATTCTCACGCTTTACGCCTCCTTTTCCATAGGTCTGCCGACAAAGCAACCACTGCCGCCAAAAAAATGCCATCGCAAGCACATTGTCGCTTTTTGTAGTCCCACTGCAAAAAATATTATCGTTTTGCCGACGTAACTGCCTAATATCCAATAAATCATGTAGTCGGTCAGTATTCAGTCATGATAGAGAAACATCAAATTCAGAAATAACCGTTTCAAAAGCCCCAGCAATCTTTCTTGATGAATGCCCTGCATTACAAAGGCAAAAATGCCCATGCCACCGCAATCACAATGGCAGGCAGAAAATTCGCCACCTTGACCTTCTTGCCCCAAATCAAATTCAGCCCGACACAAAATATCATCACCGATCCTACCATGGACAGGTTGGATACGGCCGCTTCTGTCATAAGGGGCTGTATCAGCCTTGCCAAAAGGGTCACCACGCCCTGAAAAATTGCCACAGGTATAGCCGCAAATACACAGCCTTTGCCCATGGAAACCGTCATCACGGAAACAATAATCAAGTCCAGTATGGCTTTAATCGCCAGTATGGAATAATCGCCGGAGATTCCGTCCTTAATCGAACCTACAATGGCCATAGCACCGATACAAATGGTCAGAGAAGTGGTCACAAAGGCATCTACAAATTGATTGTCACCGCTGCTACCCGTTTTCACCTTCAGCCAACTGCCAAAATGCTCCATCTTCCCTTCAATATTCAGCCATTCGCCAATCAATGCACCAATGGCCATGGAAAGTATCATCATCATAGAACCGCCACTAACAAGCTCTCCCTGTTCAACGGTCAGCATCTCCTCCATCGCACCGCCGATGCCGATAAACAGAATACAAATGCCCACAGCACTCATCAAAATATCCTGATACCGCACCTGTATCCCTCTGCCGAACAGCCGTCCGATGGCACCGCCGATTAAAATCGCCGCTACGTTAATCAGCGTTCCCAAACCTGCCATACTTCTTCTCCCCCTCCGGTTTCTGTTTCTATTTCATAAGAGGCTCCCTCTCGGACAGCCTATGCCGCCCGGCGGGAGCCTATTTTGCATTATATGATAAAAGGCAATGCCTTCCCTGCAAACCGCAATCCGATGATGACGCCTATATACAGCAAAAGCACCACCCCTGCCACGGAATCCCTTTTCGCCATTTTCATGGTATTCATACGGGTTCTGTTCTCGTCCCCATGATAGCATCTGGCCTCCATCGCCATCGCCAGTTCCTCTGCTCTGCGAAAGGCGGAAATAAACAAGGGTACCAATATAGGAATCAGGCTCTTTGCCTTCTGAAACAGATTACCTGTATCAAAATCCGCCCCTCTTGCCTGCTGTGCCTTCATGATTTTATCCGTTTCATCCAGCAGTGTGGGGATAAACCGCAAGGCAATAGTCATCATCATGGCAATTTCATGGGCGGGTACGCCAATTTTTTTCAGCGGACGAAGGATATATTCAATGGCATCTGTCAACTGAATGGGTGTTGTGGTCAGCGTCAGAAGGGAGGAGCCCATAATCAGCAGCACCAGCCGCACACACATTTTGATGGCCATAATCAGACCCTCCTGCGTCAGGGTCAAAAAGCCCATGCTCCAAAGAATATGCTCGCCACTTGTCATAAACAGATTGATAAAAGCCGTGAACAGTATGATAATCAATATGCTTTTCAGCCCACGGAGCATAAATTTCACCGGCACCTTGGAGGCATGAATCACTGCCGCCATGGCAAGTATCACAAATACATACCCCACAAAGGTATTCACCATAAACAGCGTTACAATAAACACAAAGGTCGCTACCAGCTTCAGCCTTGCATCCAGTCGATGAATGATGGATTCCGCAGGGTAATACTGCCCGATTGTAATATCTCGTATCATGCTCTCACCTGCTTTACCAATTTTAACAGGGCATCTTTCGCATAGCCCACGGTATAGACATCCGTCGGCACGTCATAGCCCTTTTCCTTTAACTGTGCAAATACATAGCTTATCTGGGGCGCCGCCAGCCCAATGGTCTCCAGCTCCATAGGTTTGGAAAACACCTCACTGGGGGTACCCATCATGGCAATCTTCCCGCGGTGCATAACAATAATACGGTCTGCCAGTTTCGCCACATCTTCCATGCTATGGCTAACCAAAATTACCGTAATGCCCCGTTCCTTATGAAGTTGGCGTATGGCCGCAAGAATTTCGTCCCGCCCCTTAGGGTCAAGGCCTGCTGTGGGCTCGTCTAAAATCAAAACCTCCGGATTCATAGCCAATACCCCCGCAATAGCAACACGGCGTTTTTGCCCGCCGGACAGCTCAAAAGGGGATTTTTCATATAAATCCGAAGAAATGCCTACCGTTGTCAAGGCAGAAACCACGCTATCATGAACTTCCTCCGGAGAAAGTCCGATATTCGTGGGCCCAAAGGCTACGTCCTTATATACCGTCATTTCAAAAAGCTGATACTCCGGATACTGGAACGCCAAGCCGATACGGCGGCGTACCTCCTTCAGCTTCGTTTTATCCCGATGGATATTTTCCCCGTCCAAAAGAATTTCGCCCTTTGTGGGCAGTACAATGCCGTTCAAATGCTGAATCAGGGTGGATTTGCCGGAGCCTGTATGCCCAATCAGCCCGATAAATTCCCCCGTCTCAATCTCCAGAGAAATATCGTTAATCGCCAGCTTTTCAAAGGTAGTCCCTTCATTATAGATATGGGTCAAATGGTTGATTTTAATTGACATATTGCACCTACCATTTCTTCAATCGTTAATATATCCTTGGGCAAATCAATGCCTTCCTGCCGCAGCAAATGGGCAACCTCCGTCACCTGTGGCACATCCAAACCATAGTGCTTCAGCATTTCTACCTCTGAAAAAATCTCCTTCGGCGTACCCTGCATCACCAGTTTCCCGCCGTCAATTACATAAATTTTATCTCCTCGAACTGCCTCGTCCATATAATGGGTAATCAAAATAATCGTAATGCCTTCTTCTTTATTCAGCCGCTCAATGGTTTCCATAACCTCCCTACGGCCGATGGGGTCCAGCATAGCCGTCGGCTCGTCCATGATGATACAATCCGGCTTCATGGCCAATACACCGGCAATGGCAATTCTCTGCTTCTGCCCGCCGGACAGCTTCGTGGGGGTATAGGTGGCAAACTCGCTCATACGCACCGTCGCCAACGCCTCATCTACCCGCTGACGGATTTCTGCGGGGGCGACGCCCATATTTTCGGGCCCGAAGGCTATATCCTCCTCCACTACCGTAGCGACCAACTGATTATCGGGGTTTTGGAATACCATGCCCGCCGTCTGGCGAATATCCCACACCCGCTCTTCTTCCCGTGTGTCCATGCCCTTTACCCATAATGTGCCCTTCGTGGGCCGGAGCAGGGCATTGATATGCTTCGCAAATGTGGATTTCCCGGAGCCGTTATGGCCCAAAACCACAATAAATTCCCCTTTTTCAATTGCAATATCCACCTCTTGCAAGGCGGTCATTTTCATTTCTTCCGTGCCGTGGTCCGTTTCCGTTATTTTTGTGTATTCATATGTCAGACCTTCAGCCTTCACCATTTTCATACTTTCACCTGTTTCCGAGGGGTTTTTATCCTCTCTCTTGTAGTCTGTTGCCAAATGCTCACAGCTATCAACAGGATACTTTCTTTTCCTGAAAAAGTCAATAAAAACTCTCGAAAAGACAGCCGCATAGCAACATTGTATGGGCGCAATTTCATCACATTCTATTTTCCCGCTTTTTCCAACAAAAAAGACAGACTTTTCAGCCTGTCTTTTCGTTTTATGGATTAAACCAGTTCAATGAATACTTCCATTGCACCGTCGCCTTTTCTGGCGCCCAGCTTTACGATTCTTGTGTAACCGCCGTTACGGTCTACATACTTGGGTGCAATTTCATCGAACATTTTTGCTGCCATATCAACTTTTTTGCTGTTCTTTCTCATCTTTTTGCCGTCAGCAGGAACCTCTGTTACAGGGTAAAGATAAGCCGGCATCTGTCTTCTTGCAGCCAGTCTGGAAGGTTTATCCTTCTTTACTGTTTTCTTTACTTCATCATAAACGGTTACTTTCTTACCGTTTACAACTTCTTTCACGCGCTTGCCGTTGCCGTCTTTCTTTGCAACTTTTGCCGTTACTTCTACTTCATCGAAGTTATCTTTTTCTTTTACAGCCAATGTAATCAGCTTTTCAGCAATTCTTCTTACTTCTTTGGCTCTTGTTTCTGTTGTCTTAATCTTGCCGTGGTACAGCAGATTTGTCACCTGGTTTCTCAACAGCGCCTTTCTCTGGGGTGTTGCTTTGCCAAGCTTTCTGTAACCGGATGCGTGCATGATTGTATCCTCCTTGTTCTCACCCGCAGGACTGAGCCCGCCCCCACCGCTCTTCGGGCTTATGTGGAGCCGTAATCCCACGGTAAATAATAGTAGCCGAAATTATTCGTCACTGGGTTTCAAAGAAAGCCCCAGCTCTGCCATTTTGTTCAAAACTTCTTCCAAGGACTTCCGTCCCAAGTTTCTGACCTTCATCATTTCCTCTTCCGTTTTATTCGCCAGATCCTCAACGGTGTTAATGCCTGCACGTTTCAGGCAGTTATAGGAACGGACGGAAAGATCCAGTTCCTCAATGCTCATTTCCAGAACTTTCTCCTTCTTCCCTTCCTCTTTTTCCACCATAATAGAAGTATCTCTGGTGCTATCGGAAAGATCAATGAACAGGTTCAGATGCTCATTCAGGATTTTCGCACCGTAACTGACTGCATCATCGGGTGCGATCGTCCCATTTGTCCATACCTCCAAAGACAGCTTATCATAGTCCGTAATCTGACCGACACGGGTGTTTTCCACCAAGAAATTCACCCTTGTCACCGGTGTGAAAATGCTGTCAACCGGAAGCATACCGATTGGCTGATCGTCTTTCTTGTTTTTGTCTGCTCCAACATAGCCACGGCCTTTGTTAATTGTAATCTCCATATACAGCTTACTGCCTGCACCGCCGGAAAGGGTCGCAATATGATGATCCGGGTTCAAAATTTCGATATCGCTGTCTGTTTTGATATCGGAGCCCTTCACTTCGCCTTCGCCCTCTACGTCAATATAGGCAATTTTCGGCTCGTTGCTTTCGCCGGTATTTTTGATCGCAAGGCCTTTCAAATTCAGTATAATTTCCGTTACGTCTTCTTTTACGCCGGGTATCACACTAAATTCATGAAGCACACCATCAATTTTTACATTGCTGACTGCCGCCCCCGGCAAAGAGGAAAGCAAAATCCTTCTCAGGGAATTGCCCAAGGTTGTGCCATAGCCCCTTTCCAAAGGCTCTACCACAAACTTACCATAGGTTCCGTCCGGTGCCATCTCAGCAATCTCGATGCGAGGTTTCTCAAATTCAAACACTCTTTCAAACCTCCCTTTTTTATGATAGATTGCCGCAGGACAAACTGCCCCACGGCGCTTTGATTGACTTCACTGCACAATCGTATATTATTTGGAGTACAATTCGACAATGAATGTTTCCTCTACGGGAACGTCGATTTGCGCTCTTGTAGGCTTAGCCAATACTGTACCGCTCAACGCATCATGGTTTGCGGACAACCATTCGGGAACGATTCTGCCGTCTGTTACAGCCAGAACGTCTTTATATCTCTGAATGGTTTTGTATTTTTCCTTTACTTCTACAACGTCGCCTACCTTCACCTGATAAGAAGGAATATCCACAGGCTTACCGTTTACGGTAACGTGTTTGTGACGCACGATCTGTCTTGCTTCTTTTCTGGTTCTGCCATAGCCAAGACGGAACATCACGTTATCCAATCTCATTTCCAGCAGCATAAGCAGGTTTTCACCGGGGATACCTTCTTTTTTCGCGATTTTTTCCGCCTGTGCATAGTACCCTCTGAACTGCTTTTCCAATACGCCATAGATGAATTTTGCTTTCTGCTTTTCTCTCATCTGAAGGCCGTATTCGCTCATTTTCTTATTTGCATTCAGATTTTTCTTTTTGGATTTCTTATCAATACCCAGATAGATGGGATCCAGATTCAAAGATCTGCATCTTTTCAATACGGGAACTCTATCTCTAGCCATTTATCTACACCTCCTGATGATTATACTCTTCTGCGTTTGGGCGGTCTGCAACCGTTATGAGGAACGGGTGTAACGTCTCTGATGAGTGTTACGTCCAGACCTGCTGCCTGCAGGGCACGGATTGCAGCCTCACGTCCGCTGCCGGGGCCTTTTACGAAAACTTCAATGGTCTTCAGGCCATAATCGGAAGCAGCCTTTGCAGCTGTATCTGCAGCCATCTGTGCTGCGTAAGGTGTGGATTTTCTGGAACCTCTGAAACCGAGCTGGCCCGCACTTGCCCAAGAAAGTGCATTGCCCACTGCATCGGTAATGGTTACGATTGTATTATTGAAAGTGGACTGGATATGCGCCTGGCCACGTTCTACTTTTCTTTTATCACGGCGTCTGCGAGTGGTTGTCTTTTTCACAGTTTTCTTTGCCATTTACCTCAAACCTCCTTCGAAATCAATTATTTCTTCTTATTCGCAACGGTCTTTCTGGGACCTTTTCTTGTTCTTGCGTTTGTCTTTGTTTTCTGACCTCTTACGGGCAGGCCTTTTCTATGGCGAATGCCTCTGTAACAGCCGATTTCGATCAGACGTTTGATATTCAAAGCAACCTCTCTGCGCAGGTCACCTTCCACCTTCTGTGTTCTATCGATGACGTCACGGATTCTGGAAACCTCGTCATCTGTCAAATCTCTTACTCTTGTATCCAGGCTTACACCTGCTTCGTTCAAAATACGCACTGCGCTGGAATGGCCGATGCCATATACATATGTCAAGCCAACTTCAACGCGTTTTTCTCTTGGTAAGTCTACACCAGCAATACGTGCCATGTAACTTTTGCACCTCCTGTAATCATTCACATTATCGTTTCAACAAAACTCAATTTCGCATAAATTGTGTACCCGTTGGGCATTACAAACGAAGTGTACAGACCGTCAGCCTGTATGCTGCCTACGCTATTAACTGTATGCTCCTCCCAGTACGTTGACGGATTTATTCACGGCTCAGTGAGGGTTTTGCCCTCGTAAAGTCATAATAAATATCAGCCTTGTTTCTGTTTATGCTTGGGATTTTCACAAATGACCATTACACGACCTTTTCTCTTGATGATTCTGCATTTTTCACACATCGGTTTTACAGATGGTCTTACCTTCATTGTGATCGCTCCTTCCTTATTTCGCTCTCCAAATGATGCGGCCCTTCGTCAGGTCATAAGGAGACATTTCAACTAACACTTTGTCGCCGGGCAAAATACGAATGAAATTCATGCGCAGCTTCCCGGAAATATGTGCTAAGATCTGGTGGCCGTTTTCCAGTTCCACCTGGAACATAGCATTGGGTAATTTCTCCAGTACGGTTCCTTCTACTTCAATTACGTCATCTTTTGACAAGCCTAGAACCTCCTTAATCAATCCTCTACTGCTTTTTTTGATATTTCTTCAAAGCCTTCGCTACCTCTGCATCCAGAACATAGCTGTTTTTCTGCAAGGCCTCTGCCAATTCTTCCTCTATATAAGAGGTAGGCTGAATGTGTATCTTCTTTTTCCGCTTGGGCTTTTCCAGCTTCCGGCGCTTTCCGTCCGCCAGATGCACATAATCCCCCTCCACGGAAACAATCAGCAACACATCGCCTTTGTCATGGCCGCTCTTTGCATACACCACTTGCCCGATCTGATATTCCAACGATATCACCTCGTTTTCATTCTTCCATACCGCAAGAATTTCCGATTTCCATCCGTCATCAGAACGGCATTTTTGCAGGCATGATTCATGTCCGCATGAAACTTATTAAGTATACACCAATTTTTTACACCCCTCATATCCCCATTTTGCCGTTTACGGTTTATAGGGATACTATGTGTATAGTAGATGTATATTCTCGGAAAAGGGCAGGGCTGCCATGAACGAATACTTCCCATGGCCTCCGTCCCACCGCATCTTCGCTTTTATTCTCCCAATCCCGCAATGATATCCTTTGTAATATCATCAATGGCCTTTGTGCCGTCTACCTCAATCAGGATACCCTTCTTGCCATAGAAATCCACCAAAGGCTCGCTCTGTTCATGGAAGGTTCTGATTCTTGCCTGACCGGCTTCTACCGTGTCGTCCTTCCGCTGGGTCAGCTTTTCGCCGCAGCTATCGCAAACGCCGGCTACCTTCGCAGGCAGGAACAGTTTATTATACGTTGCACCGCATTTGGGGCAGGTTTCTCTTGCCGTCAGTCTTTCCAGCATCACTTCGTCCGGTGCATTGATATAAACCACTTTATCCAACGCTACCATTTCGTCCAGCTTTTCCGCCTGAACAACAGTACGGGGGAACCCGTCCAGAATAAAACCTTTTTTGCAATCGTCTTTTTGGATTCTTTCTTTTACGATGGCAATAATCAGTTCGTCAGAAACCAAGCCGCCGGCTGCCATAATGCTTTTCGCCTGATTTCCCAGTTCTGTTCCTTTTGCAACCTCTTCTCTCAGCATGTCGCCTGTGGAGATATGAGCGATACCGTAATGTTCTACCAGTCTTGCAGCCTGTGTACCTTTGCCGGCTGCAGGCGCACCAATGAGTACTAATTTCATACGATTACCTCTTTTCTTTGATTGCCTTCTTCTCTCAAAACCTTTTCCCCATTCAACCCCTCGGGAAATGCAGCTGCATTTCCCAAGCGATTGTCTTTAATCATTCAAAAAACCTTTGTAATGACGCATCAGCAACTGGCTTTCCAGTGCTCTTACAATATCCAGAGCAACACCAACTACGATGATTAGCGTCGTACCGCCAAAGCCGACATTGATTTTGAAAATCCACTGCAATACCACAGGGACCATTGCCAAAATTGCATAGCAGATTGCACCTACCAGTGTGATTCTGTTTACCACTCTGGTGATATATGCGCTGGTGGGCTGACCCGGTCTGATACCGGGAATGAAACCGCCGTTTTTCTTCATGTTCATCGCAATTTCGTTGGGATTGATTACGATAGAGGTATAGAAATATGTGAAGAAAATAATCAGCAGGATATAAATGATAGCACCGACAGGGTGCGTCATCTGCAAAACTTCAATCAGCTTTGTAAAAATCTCGCCCTTACGAGGGAAGAAATTTCCGATTTGCTGCGGGAACTGCAACAAAGAAATTGCAAAGATGATAGAAATAACGCCGGAAGTATTTACCTTAATCGGCATGGTAGTGCCTGTGCCGCCTGCCTGTTTTCTGCCTACCATTTTGGAGGAATACTGCACGGGCAATCTTCTTTCGCCGCTGTTTACGCAAACGATGAAAGCAAGCACGATAAGCAAAATAACCAGAATTGCCACAACCTTTGCCACGCCGGCTACACCGGAACCGGAAATGGTATAGTACAGGCTTGCAATACCTGTGGGCAGGTTGGATACGATATTGATGAAAATGATCATGGAAGAACCATTCCCAATCCCCTTTGCGCTAATTTGCTCTGCCAGCCACATAACAAATGCGGAGCCGGTAACCAAGCAAACAACAGAAGCAATATACACCAAGGGATTATGCACCAAATACATATTCTGATAGGTGTAAGTCAAACCAACACCCTGAATAAACGCCAGAATAACGGTCAAATATCTGCTGTAAGACTGCAGCTTCTTCCGTCCGTCGGGGCCTTCCTTGGAAAGCTGTTCGAACTTGGGAATCGCAATGGTTAACAGCTGCATAATGATGGACGCATTGATATAAGGACCGATACCCATAGCAAACAGGGACCAGCTGGAATTTGCACCGCCGGCGATGACGCTGTAAAGCGTACCTGCCAATGACGCATTATCTCTCGCCGCCATAACACCTGCTGTATCAATGCCGGGCAAAGCGATCTGTGTACCTAATCTGACGATAGCAAATATCATCAGCGTATACAAAATTTTATTTCGGATTTCTTTTGTCTTCCAAGAATTCAGGAAAATCTTAAACAATTAAATCACCTCTGCTTTTCCACCGGCAGCCTCGATTTTTTCCAGAGCTGTTTTGCTGTAAAAATTAACCTTAACCGTCAGCTTTCTTTCCAAATCGCCTTCGCCAAGAATCTTCACGCCATCTCTGGGGTTACTGATCAATCCAACGGCTTTCAAAGCATCGATATCTACGACTGCATCGTTTTCAAATACATTCAGCATGGAAACGTTGATGGCAACGATTTCTTTGCTGTTTCTGCAAGTGAAACCTCTCTTAGGCAGTCTTCTGTAAAGGGGCATCTGGCCACCTTCGAAACCGCACTTACCACCGGCACCGGAACGCTGACCTTGACCTTTATGGCCTCTGCCGGCTGTTTTGCCGTTGCCTGTTGCATGACCTCTGCCACGTCTCCAATTCTTTTCTCTGGAGCCTTCCGCAGGTCTTAATTCGCATAAGTTCATGTTGACACCTCCTCAAATCAAATCTCTTCAACCTTTACAAGGTGGCTTACCTGTTGGATCATACCCCTGATAGCCGCATTGTCCTGTTGAATGACACTGCTGTTCGTCTTTCTCAGTCCCAAAGCCTGAACAGTCTTTTTATGTTTCGGAATTGCTCCGATTGTAGATTTCACCAATGTGATTTTAATTTCAGCCACTGTCAATCCCTCCTTAACCTAAGAGTTCTTCCACAGATATGCCACGCAGTTTTGCAACAGCTTCCGGTGTTGTCGCTCTGGACAGACCTTCAATGGTTGCACTTACTACATTACGCTTATTGTTAGAACCCAAGGATTTTGTTCTGATATTACGGATACCAGCCAATTCCAGCACGGCACGCGCAGGGCCGCCGGCGATGATACCGGTACCTTCGGGGGCGGGCATCAACAGTACGTTTGCACTGCCGTAGCTGCCTGTAACACCGTGAAACAGACTATCTGCTTCGTTTCTTTCCACTTTGATGATGTTCTTCATTGCATCTTCTTTCCCTTTGCGGATTGCATCGGGGATTTCAGCCGCTTTGCCCATGCCGCAGCCAACGTGTCCGTCGCCGTCGCCAACAACAACCAGCGCTGCAAATCTCATGGTACGACCGCCTTTTACAACCTTTGTTACACGGTTGATGGTAACTACTTTATCTTTCAAGTCTAAAGTACTTGGATCGATTCTTTTCAACTTACTTTCCTCCTTGCATTAGAATTTTAATCCGGCTTCTCTTGCTGCTTCCGCCAACGCCTGAACCTTACCGTGGTACACAAAGCCGCCTCTGTCGAAAACAACCTCTGTGATGCCTTTTTCCACAGCTTTCTTTGCAATGGCTTCGCCTACTGCTGCTGCTGCTGCAACGTTGGAAGTAAATTCCACCTTGCTTGCAATTTCCGGTTCCATTGTAGAAGCTGCAACCAATGTATGCTGTGCAACGTCGTCAATAATCTGTGCGTACATGTGCTTATTGGATCTGAACACTGCCAGTCTGGGTCTTGCAGCTGTACCCTTCACATGATTGCGGATGCGATAATGTCTTTTCACACGAGCCGCTGCACGAGATGGCTTATTTATCATAGTATTTTCACTCCGTTTCTTCAAAAATCAGTCACTTTCCGATATAAATAGCTCAAGCCCTCAGGCATTGATTATTTCTTACCGGTCTTACCAACTTTACGTCTAATATATTCGTCAGAGTATTTAATACCTTTGCCTTTATAGGGTTCGGGAGGACGTTTCGTTCTGATTTCCGCTGCGAACTGTCCTACTTTTTCTTTATCAATACCCTTAACCGTGATTTTATTGGTACCCTCTACGATGGTTTCAATCCCTTCGGGATCCTCCATCTCAACAGGGTGGGAATAACCCAGGGTAAGTGTCAATTTCTTACCGGATTTTGCCGCTCTGTAACCAACACCGTTGATTTCCAGAACTTTTTCATAGCCGTCTGTTACACCGATTACCATATTCTGGATCAATGTTCTTGTCAGGCCGTGTAATGCTTTATGCTTTTTCAGATCGCTGGGTCTTGTTACCTCGATCTGGCCATTTTCAACTGCGATATGCATGTCAGCGGATAATTTTCTCTCCAGCGTACCCTTGGGACCTTTTACGGTCAGCAGGTTGTCTTCACCAATCTTGATTTCAACACCGGCAGGTACTGCTACGGGCATTTTTCCGATTCTGGACATGGTCTGCACCTCCTATTTCTTCTTCTCTATCTTACCAGATGAAAGCGATAACTTCCCCGCCTACGCCGGCTTTTCTCGCTTGCTTATCTGTCATCAGGTCCTGGCTTGTGGAAATAATTGCCGTACCCAGACCGCCCAATACCTTAGGCAGTTCGTCTTTGCCGGCAAATACTCTCAGACCGGGTTTAGAGATTCTCTTCAGGCCTGTGATTACCTTTTCGTTTTTATCTGCACCATATTTCAAGCTGATGCGAAGTGTGGATTTAATCCCGTCTTCGATCACTTCATAGCCCTTTACATAACCTTCTGCTACTAAAATATCAGCAATTGCTTTCTTCATTTTGGAAGAAGGAACATCTACTGTATCGTGCTTTGCAATATTGCCATTTCTGATTCTTGTCAGCATATCTGCGATAGGGTCGCTCATTGACATTTGAATTCCTCCTTTCGATTACCAGCTTGCTTTCTTTACGCCCGGGATCTGGCCCTTGTACGCCAATTCACGGAAGCAAATACGGCAAATTCCATATTTTCTCAATACAGCGTGAGGTCTGCCGCACACTCTGCAACGGGTATAAGCTCTTGTAGAGAACTTCGGTGCTCTCTGCTGCTTTACAACCATAGATTTTTTAGCCATTTTTGTCCCTCCCTTATTTTGCGAATGGCATACCGAACAGTCTGAGCAATTCTCTTGCCTCTTCATCTGTTTTTGCTGTTGTAACAAAAACAATGTCCATACCTCTGATTTTATCGATTTTATCGTATTCGATTTCAGGGAAAATCAGCTGTTCTTTGATACCCATTGTGTAGTTACCTCTGCCGTCAAAGCTATTTGCCTTAACACCACGGAAGTCACGCACACGGGGAAGTGCAATGTTAATGAGTCTGTCTGCGAATTCGTACATTCTATCGCCTCTCAAGGTAACCTTGCAGCCGATGTTCATGCCTTCACGCAGCTTAAAGTTTGCGATGGATTTCTTTGCTTTCGTTACAACGGGCTTCTGACCGGAGATGATTGTCATATCATTGACAGCGCCGTCCAGAACTTTCGCATTTTCTCTTGCTTCCCCAACGCCCATGTTAATGATAATCTTTTCCAGCTTGGGAACAGCCAATTTATTCGTATAAGAAAATTTCTTAGTCATTTCGGGAATGATCTCTGCTTCATAGAAATCTTTTAATCTGCTCATTGTTTACCTCCTTTCACAGGGATTAGTCGATTACTTCGCCTGTTTTCTTTGCAACTCTAACCTTTTTACCGTTCTGAATCATTGCACCAAGGCGTGTAGGCTTACCATTGTGCACATACATCACATTGGAAGCATGAATGAAGGCTTCCTTCTTGATGATGCCGCCCTGCTGGTGCTGTGCATTGGGTTTTGTGTGTCTGGAAACCATGTTCACACCTTCCACCATGACTCTGTTGTTCTTTTTATCTACTGCAACAATTTTGCCTTCCTTGCCTTTATCCTTGCCGGCAATGACAACGACCTTGTCGCCAGTTTTTAATTTCATATTCGCCACCTAGCACACCTCCTCTTATAATACTTCCGGTGCCAGAGAAAGAATCTTCATGAACTGTTTCTCTCTCAGCTCTCTTGCAACGGGTCCGAAAATACGAGTACCTCTGGGGTTCTTATCTTCTTTGATGATAACCGCTGCATTTTCGTCAAATTTGATATAGCTGCCGTCTGCTCTGCCGATGGGGTGTACGGTTCTTACTACAACCGCCTTTACTACATCACCCTTCTTTACAACGCCGCCGGGTGTTGCGTCTTTTACTGCAGCTACAATGATATCGCCAACTCCTGCATATCTTCTGGTGGAACCACCAAGTACTCTGATGCAAAGGAGTTCTTTCGCTCCGGAATTATCCGCTACTTTTAATCTGGTTTCCTGTTGAACCATGTGATTGCCTCCTCTCCAAAAAGGATTATTTTGCTTTCTCGATGATGCTTACCAGTCTCCATCTCTTATCTTTAGAGAGAGGTCTGGTTTCCATAACCTTTACACGGTCGCCGATGCCACATTCGTTGTTTTCATCATGCGCCTTCAGCTTATATGTTCTGTTCACGATTTTCCCATACAAAGGATGTTTCACTTTATCTTCTACAGCTACAACGATTGTTTTGTCCATCTTGTCGCTGACTACTTTGCCCACTCTGGTCTTACGAAGATTTCTTTCCACGATGTGTGCCTCCTTTCATTGAGCAATTTTCTATTATTTTACTTCTCTGGCTTTCTGTGTGATGACTGTCTGGATTCTTGCAATATTCTTGCGAACTTCCTTGATCCTTGCTGTATTATCCAACTGATTTGTAGCGTTCTGGAATCTCAGGTTGAACAATTCTTTCTTCGCGGAAACAAGGTCCTGCTGTAATTCATCTGCAGTTTTGCCTACCAATTCATTTACATAACCTTTTGTTTTCACTGATGATCACCTGCCATTTCTGCTGCTTCAGCCTTAGAAACGATCTTGCACTTGATGGGCAGCTTATGGATTGCCAATCTCAATGCTTCTCTTGCTGTTTCTTCTGCTACACCGCCGATTTCAAACATTACTCTACCGGGTTTTACAACTGCCACCCAATATTCAGGAGCACCTTTACCGGAACCCATACGAGTACCGATAGGCTTTGCGGATACGGGCTTATCAGGGAACACTTTGATCCAAACGTCACCGCCACGCTTGATATGTCTTGTCATAGCAACGCGGGCTGCTTCAATCTGGTTAGAGGTGATCCAGCTGGGTTCCATGGCCATAATACCAAATTCACCGTAGGTCACCTTATTCCCTCTATATGCACGGCCCTTCATGGAGCCTCTTTGCTGTTTACGATGTTTTACTCTTTTAGGCATTAACATAATTACTTAGCGCCTCCTTCCTTTTTTGCTGCTTTTACAGGAAGTACCTCTCCTTTATAAATCCAAACCTTTACGCCCAGCTTACCGTAGGTCGTATCTGCTTCTGCGAAGCCATAATCAATGTCCGCACGCAGTGTCTGCAGGGGGATTGTACCTTCGTGGTAGGTTTCGCCACGGGCAATATCTGCACCGCCCAGACGTCCGCTTACTGTGGTCTTAATACCCTTCGCACCGAACTTCATGGTTCTGCCCATCGCCTGCTTCATTGCACGGCGGAATGTGACACGGTTTTCCAGCTGCAATGCGATATTTTCCGCTACCAGCTGTGCGTCCATCTCAGGTCTTTTGATTTCTTCGATGTTTACAGCAACCTTCTGTGTGGTCAGCTTCTGCAGTTCAGCCTTCAGCTCTTCGATGGCCTGACCGTTCTTACCGATTACAACGCCGGGTTTTGCTGTATATACGCTTACCTTTACTCTGCCGGCTGTTCTTTCGATGGCAATCTTGGAAACGCCTGCTACATAAAGTTTCTTTTTGATGAATTTTCTGATTTTTACGTCTTCTGCCAGGTAATCAGCAAAGTCCTTTTCTGCATACCATTTTGTGTCCCAGTCCTTGATGATACCGACTCTTAATCCATGAGGATTTACTTTCTGTCCCATTTCGTACCTCCTTATCTCTCATTGAGAATGATGGAAATATGGCAGGATCTTTTGAGGATCCGATATGCTCTGCCCTGTGCTCTGGGGCGAATTCTCTTCATTGTAGGGCCCTGATCAGCACTTACCTCTTCCACATACAGTTTATTTACGTCCATACCCAGATTGTTTTCTGCGTTTGCCATAGCGGATTTCAGTACTTTACCGATGATTTCTGCCGCATATCTGGGAGAATAATTCAACATGGCTGCTGCTGTTGCAACATCCTTGCCCTTGATCTGATCCAGAACAATTTTCGCCTTTGTAGCAGGGATGCCAACGTATTTTGCAGTCGCATGGGGTCTTTTTTCCTGTGTTGCGATATTTCTTTCCTTCTTAATTTGGCTTCTATGTCCTTTTGCCATGAACGAAACCTCCTTTCGTTTCAGATATAATTAGCGAACTCTTGATTTCTTTTCTGCGTCCTTACCATGACCTCTATATGTTCTGGTCAGGGCAAATTCGCCCAGTTTATGGCCTACCATGTCTTCGGTGATATATACAGGCACATGCTTTCTGCCGTCGTAAACTGCGATTGTATGACCGATCATATCGGGGTAGATTGTAGAACGACGAGACCATGTTTTGATAACATTCTTTTCGCCCGCTGCGTTCATAGCGTCGATCTTCTTCAGCAGGTGATCGTCAGCGAAAGGTCCCTTCTTGAGTGATCTGCTCATAGTTTCATCCTCCTTGTTCTTGTTTTTGCTTAAGCTCGCTTAAGCGTATTCCGATCTATTAGCCGTTTCTGCGGCGAACGATATATTTGTTGGAAGCTTTGTGTTTGTTTCTTGTCTTGTAGCCCATTGCAGGTTTGCCCCAAGGTGTCATAGGAGAGGGACGACCGATAGGCGCTCTACCTTCACCACCGCCATGAGGGTGATCGTTGGGGTTCATTACGGAACCTCTTACCGTAGGGCGGATACCCATGTGACGCTTTCTGCCTGCCTTACCAATGTGAATCAGCTCATGATCCATATTGCCAACCTGGCCGATGGTTGCTCTGCACTCGATGGGCAGCAGTCTCATTTCGCCGGAGGGCAGCTTTACTGTTGCATACTTGCCTTCCTTTGCCATCAGCTGTGCTACATTACCGGCGGAACGAACCAGCTGGCCGCCTTTGCCGGGCTTCATTTCGATATTGTGGATACTAGCACCAACGGGGATTCTGCTCATAGGCAGTGTATTGCCCAGTTTTACTTCGGCTTCGGGGCCATTCATCAGATGATCGCCAACCTGCAAGCCTGCCGGTGCCAGAATATAGGATTTCTGCCCGTCTGCATATACAATCAGGGCGATATTTGCTGTTCTGTTGGGATCGTATTCGATTGCCTTTACCACAGCAGGGATACCGTCTTTATTACGTTTGAAGTCAACCAGTCTATATTTGATTTTTGCGCCGCCGCCATGATGACGTACTGTCAGCTTACCCTGGTTGTTTCTGCCGGAGTTTTTCTTCAGGTGTACCACCAGAGATTTCTCGGGCGTGGATTTTGTAATTTCTTCAAATGTGGACACTGTCATGTGTCTTCTGGATGGTGTATAGGGTTTATATCTCTTAATTGCCATCTCTTCCACTCCTTTCGGATTTCTATCTGTCTACACGTTCCCGTGTGTTTTGCAAGTTTTCAAGTTCCCTCCGGGATTACATACCCTGGAAGATTTCGATATCTTTGCTGTCGGCTGTCAGCTTTACGATTGCCTTTTTATACTTCTTTGTTCTGCCGAAGAACATACCTCTTCTCTTAGGCTTGCCATCGTAATTCATGGTATTGACCGCTGCAACCTTTGCACCGTCAAACATTTTTTCAACTGCGTCCTTCACCTGTGCTTTTGTTGCTTCAGGGTGTACGATGAAGGTATATTTCTTTTCGTCCAGTACGGACATACTGTTTTCTGTGATAACGGGTCTTAAGATCACGTCATAATACTTCAAATCAGCCATTATGCGTACACCTCCTCGATTTTCGCTACCGCATCTTTCGTTACAACCAATGTGTTATATTTCAACAGGTCATACACGTTGATGGTGTTTACGGAAGCTGTTTTTACTTCAGGAATATTTCTTGCGGAAAGCATTACGTTTGTGTTCGCACCGTCCATTACGATGAGGGCTTTGCCGCATTTGATGTTTTCCAGCACCTTTGCCATTTCTTTTGTCTTTACGTTTGCCAGATTCAATTCATCCAGCACGATAATCTTGCCTTCTGCTGCCTTTGTGGAAAGAGCGGACTGCAAAGCCAGTCTTTTCACCTTTTTATTCAGCTTAAAGGAATAATCTCTGGGCTTGGGAGCGAATACAACGCCACCGCCTACCCACTGAGGAGAACGGATGGAGCCCTGTCTTGCTCTACCTGTACCTTTCTGTCTATAAGGCTTTCTGCCACCGCCGCGTACTTCCGCACGGGTCTTTGTACTCTGTGTGCCCTGTCTTTGGTTTGCCAGATACTGTACAACTGCCAGGTGCATCACATGTTCATTTGCTTCTATACCGAAAATAGCATCGTTCAGATCAATGGTGCCAACCTGATCGCCATTCATGTTTAATACTGCAACATTTGCCATGTTAGTTTCCTCCTTTCGTAAAGTTTATCAAGCCTTTACGCTGTCTTTGATTACCAGAACGGAACCCTTGGGGCCGGGTACTGCACCCTTGATTAACAACAGGTTCTTTTCTGCATCAGCACGAACGATTTCAAGGTTCTGGATGGTTACATTCACACTACCCATGTGACCGGGCATCTTTTTACCCTTCTTTACACGGCTGGGTGTTGCGGAAGAACCCATGGAACCAACTACTCTGTGAGATTTGGAACCATGACCCATGGGACCTCTCTGTGCATTATATCTCTTGATTGTGCTCTGGAAGCCTTTTCCCTTGGAAACGCCGCTGGCATCTACCTTATCACCGGCTGCAAAAACATCAGCCTTAATCTCTGCGCCAACTTCGTATGCACCGGCATCTTCCAGTCTGAATTCCTTCACGAATTTCTTAGCAGCTACGCCTGCTTTTTCAAAATGACCCTTCATGGGCTTTGTTACATGCTTATCCTTTACATCGGCAAAACCAACCTGAATTGCTTCGTAACCGTCGTTTTCCATTGTCTTTTTCTGGATTACAACGCAGGGGCCTGCCTCCAGTACTGTAACCGGTACCAATGCGCCGTTTTCTGTGAAAACCTGCGTCATACCGATTTTCTTAGCTATAATAGCCTTTTTCATTTTGTTGCACCTCCTAAATTTTCTACAGCGGATTGCCCTCACGCCTATGGCACTTCGGGTAATCATTCTAGTCATATAAGAGTGTTCGTATACTTTCTTATATAAACCAGTTTTGGATTTTTTCTTTCATAAAATAATCCCGGTTCGTTGCATCTTTTTCTCAAAAGACCGTTCTTATTTCATTACCTTCAATGTAATGTCCACACCTGCGGGCAGATCCAGACGGCTCAATGCGTCTGCTGTCTTGGGTGTAGGGCTAAGGATATCAATCAATCTCTTGTGTGTTCTCATTTCGAACTGTTCTCTGGAGTCTTTGTACTTGTGTACCGCTCTGATGATGGTCACAACTTCCTTCTTAGTGGGAAGAGGGATAGGACCACTGATCTGCGCTCCTGTTTTCTTTGCTGTTTCGATAATCTGCGCCGCAGACTGGTCGATCAACTTATGATCGTAAGCTTTGAGACTGATTCTGATTTTTGGGTTAGCCATAAAAAAAGTCCCCTCCTTTTCGTACTTTTGGTTTCAGCACGACAAGTGGTGACTGCACACTTATCCGGGTGTATCATGCAACGTGAGATACGCAAACCTGCCTCAATACAGGCAGATTTCCCCTAAATATTCAGTACAGTGACCTTGTCGCCCGGTTTCTTGAACTGGACATCGCTCCTCGGAAAAACCCAAAAGCCTTGATTTTAGCGGCTTTCGGCAACCTTCCGTATCAACACTCTATGTCACAACAATAGGTATTATATATGAAAAACACTTGGATTGCAAGGGTTTTTCTTCGATTTTTCCAAAAAATTCTCTTATTTTTCATAAAAATTTTTCCTATTTCAAAGTGAAAATTTGAACAAAATGCACAACGTTTTTTCTGTGTAAAATCCGCCCTTTTCCCATGCTTTTCCGCCAGAAAAACAAAAGCTCCTGTTTTCACCTCTTTGTCCTCTGACGAAAGACAGTTTTTGCCATAAAAAAGAGAGCCCCTCTCGACGGGACTCCCCTTGTTTTAATTCTTGAAACTATGAATGGGCGCCGGAATCCGTCCGCCTCTTGCCACAAATTTTTCACAGCCAAAACGATTGACAGAAATGATAGGCGCATAACCCAGCAATCCGCCAAATTCCACGCTATCTCCCTCTTTCCTGCCGATTACGGGAATCAGGCGAACCGCCGTCGTTTTATGATTGACCATGCCAATCGCAGCCTCATCGGCAATAATGCCGGATAACGTGGCGGCAGATGTATCGCCGGGCAAGGCAATCATATCCAGTCCAACGGAGCAAACGCAGGTCATGGCCTCCAGCTTTTCCAGTGTCAAAGCGCCTTTTTCGCAGGCATCAATCATACCATGGTCTTCACTGACAGGGATAAATGCACCGCTCAGTCCGCCTACATAGGAGGACGCCATTACGCCGCCTTTTTTTACATTATCGTTCAGCAATGCCAACGCCGCCGTTGTACCCGGTGCGCCGGCCTCCTCCAGACCCATTTCCTGAAAAATCTCTGCAATACTATCACCCACCGCCGGTGTCGGCGCCAAAGACAGGTCGATGATACCAAAGGGGACATTCAACCGCTTGGACGCTTCCTGTGCAATCAACTGACCTACGCGGGTGATTTTGAAGGCGGTGCGTTTCACCGTTTCACACAGTGTTTCAAAATCCGCATCTCTCACTTCCTCCAACGCCTTTTTCACAACGCCGGGACCGCTGATGCCCACATTGATACAGCAATCGGCTTCCCCTACGCCATGGAAGGCTCCCGCCATAAAGGGATTATCCTCTACCGCATTGCAAAATACCACCAACTTTGCACAGCCAATACATTCTCTATCCTTTGTCAGCTCTGCCGTTTTGCGAATGATTTCGCCCATTTCCTTTACGGCGTCCATATTCAGACCGTTTCTGGACGTGCCCACATTCACAGAGGAACAGACACAGTCCGTTTGCGCTAAGGCTTCGGGAATGGAAGCAATCAGTTTTCTATCGCTTTCCGTATAGCCCTTTTGTACTAAGGCAGAAAAACCGCCGATGAAATTTACACCCACATCTTTTGCCGCTTGATCCAGTGTTTTGGCAATACTCACATAGGAATCGGCGTTTTTGCAGCCTGCCGCCGCAATGGCAATAGGGGTTACGGAAATTCTCTTATTGACAACAGGAATTCCGTACTCCCTAGCCAACGCATCCCCCACCTGCACCAAATCCTTTGCATATGTGGTGATTTTCTTATAGACCTTTTCATTGAACCGCTCTATATCCGGATCCGCACAATCCAACAGGCTGATGCCCATGGTAATTGTCCGCACGTCCAGATTCATTTCGCTGATCATGCTGTTGGTTTCTAAAATTTCGTTTCTCGTAATCATCCTTCAGCCTCCTTTATCAAATACGATGCATGGCATCGAAAATTTCCGTATGCTGAATTTTGATTTTCATTCCCAATTCTTCGCCCACAGCATTCAGCTTATCCGCCGTCGTTTCAAAGGTATCCTTGGCCTCGGTGATATCCACCACCATAACCATATTAAAATAACCGCCCACTACCGTCTGGGAAATATCCAAGATATTGATATTGGTCTCCGCCAGCACGGTGCATATCTTTGCCGTAATTCCTACTTTATCCAAACCAAGGACTGTAATCACTGCTTTTTTCATTTGTATATCCCTCCGTGTCTTCATCGTTTTTTTCTTTGAAAAACCAAAAAACAAGGCGAATGCCTTGCTTTTCGGTTCGTATATAAAATCGTTTACGAAATTACTTATTTGCCTTTGCTTCTTTATACTTTCTGATTGCTTCAGCCAGCTTAGGCAGGATTACCTTTACATCACCTACGATACCCAAATCGGATACTTCAAAGATAGGTGCTGTTTCGTTCTTATTGATGGAAATAATCAATTCGGAGTTTTCCATACCTGCTACGTGCTGAATTGCACCGGAAATACCGCATGCCATATACAGGTCAGGTCTTACGGTCTTACCTGTCTGACCAACCTGACGGTCTTTTTCAATCCAGCCTGCGTCTACACACGCTCTGGAAGAACCAACTTCCGCACCCAGTGCATCTGCCACATCTCTAATCAGGTCGAAGCCCTGAGGGCCGCCGATACCACGACCGCCGGATACGATCAGTTTTGCTTCTGTCAGATCTACGGATTTCTTGTCAGCCTTTACCACTTCCATGATTTCTACGTTCATGTCAGCATCTGTAAAGTTTACGTCGAATTGAATCAATTCGCCTTTTCTGCTTTCATCCTTTTCGATCATCTTCATTACGCCGGGACGTACTGTAGCCATCTGAGGTTTTGTTCTGGGGCACATCAATGTTGCCATGATGTTACCGCCGAATGCAGGACGAGTCATCAGCAGAGCTCTTTCGGGTGTGGTATTGCCCATTGCTCTTTCTTTCTCGATTTCTTCCTCTGTCTTTGCCATTCTCAGGCCTGTGGTATCTGCTACCAGACCGGTTCTGACACGGCTTGCTACACGAGGTGCCACGTCACGACCGATGGAAGATGCGCCGAACAGCATGATTTCGGGGTCATATGCTTTGATTACTTCTGTGATTGCCTTTGTGTAAGGCTCTGTTACATACTCTTTCAGGTAAGGGCTATCCACCAGGATTACCTTATCTGCACCATAGTGATACAGTTTATCTACTTCACCGGCGATTTCATGACCCAGCAGCACTGCTACTACGTCATCTTTCAGATCTGCTTTCAGTCTGGTTGCTTCGCCAACCAATTCCAGACCTACGTTCTGAACTTTGCCGCTTCTCTGTTCAATTACTACGAAAATACCTTT
>JAFWWO010000036.1 GCA_017523325.1 Anaerotignum sp.
AGAAAAGTAACGACGATACCGGCTACCATCAACCGGTATACGGCCCTGCCAATCAACAGTATGAAGAAACGCAGGGTCGCGGGATATGCCCGCGTATCGACAGAACATGAGGACCAGGTCAGCAGCTATGAGGCGCAGGTGGAATACTACACGAACTACATTAAGAACCGGAATGACTGGGAGTTCGTTAAGGTTTATACGGATGAAGGAATCAGCGGCACCAACACCAAAAGGCGCGAAGGCTTCAATACCATGGTGGCGGATGCCCTGGCCGGGAAGATTGACCTGATCGTGACCAAGAGCGTGAGCCGGTTCGCCCGGAACACGGTGGACAGCCTCACCACGGTGCGGACGCTGAAGGACAAGGGAATCGAGATATATTTTGAAAAAGAAAATATATGGACGCTGGATTCCAAAGGCGAGCTGCTCATCACCATCATGTCCAGCCTTGCCCAGGAAGAATCGCGTTCCATTTCGGAGAACGTCACCTGGGGATGCCGGAAGCACGTGGCGGATGGCAAGGTCACGTTCCCGTACAGCCGGGTCCTTGGTCTGGAAAAGGATAAGGAAACCGGCAAGATTGTGGTGAACCAGGAAGAGGCAAAAACAGTAAGACTGATTTTCGGTTTGTTTTTGCAGGGCATGGCGTCGCAGTCTATCAGCAAAGAGCTCACCCGGCGGGGACTCAAATCGCCCACCGGCAAAGACCATTGGCATCGGACGACGGTGCTGAGCATACTCAGGAATGAAAAATACAAAGGCGACGCCCTCTTGCAGAAAACGTTCACCGTGGACTTCCTGCAGAAGAAAAAGAAGAAGAACGAAGGCGAAGTTGCTCAATACTATGTGGAAGGCAGCCACGAGGCGATTATCAACCCGGATGTGTTCGACATGGTACAGGATGAGCTGGCCAAGAGGGTGCAAGGGAAACAGCGGTACAGCGGGGTGAGCATCTTTTCCGGAAAGATAAAATGCGCTGACTGTGGCGGCTGGTACGGTTCGAAGGTATGGCATTCCACGGATAAGTACCGCAAAATTGTTTACCGCTGCAACAATAAATATAAAGGTGAGAAATGTAAGACGGCTGCTGTTACGGTAGAGGAAATCAAAGCTGCGTTCATATCGGCATTCAACCAGCTGGTGGCCGGGAAGAAGGAAATCATCGCCAATGCGGAGCTGATGCGCCGGACGTTTTGCGCAACGGAAGCCCTGCAGGAAGAAAAGTTCCGGCTGGCATCTGAGATGTCGGTACTTTCGGGAATGATGCAGAAACTTGTGGAGGCGAATGCACGGGTGGCGCAGAACCAGGAAGAATACACGAAACAATATAACGACATGGTTCGTCAGTACGATGAAGCGAAGGCCCAGTTCAACGAGGTGGTAGATACCATTACAGCAAAGGGAAAACAGAAGGCGCGCTTGGGAGCGTTCATATCGGCGCTGAAGAAACAGGAAGGTATTATAGATGAATTCACCCCGGACCTTTGGGGCAGCATGGTCGACTTCGTAACCGTCGGCAGGAAAAAAGAAATCAAGGTGACGTTCCGGGACGGGACGGAGATAATGGCATAACGGAGTGCAGAAACCCCTGTCTGTCGCTAATAGTTGGATGCGGTAGGCAGGGGTATTATTAATTTCACACATTTACATAGAAAATATGATATAATTATTATTTAGAAATGAACTGGCAAAATGAGAAAAGGAAACTATAATATGTTGGATTTACTGAAAGTGGTGGGCGTTATATTGTTTATTGCTTTTCTTCCTCAATTAATTATTGGGGCTGGTATTTATATTGTAGTTTTCATGGTAATTGGTGGAATTATTGGAGCCATATTCGATGATAGCCCTGGAGGCTCTGGGGGAGGGGGAGGCAGTCGCTCAGATGATAGTGACCACTGGCACGGAACCGGGAACCCTTATGTATAAAACTGCAGGAATGTATTGAGGTGTTAAAATGGCAAATTTCGATTTTTTGAAAAATGATTATCCTAACTTGTTTCTGTTATGCTCCGATGCTGATAAATACAGGGACAGCGACAAATCCATAAGTATGCTTAAGGCCCGGCAGGCAATTGAATATATCGTTAAATATTTAGGTACTGAAACGGGGGATTTGTATGCTAATATCAACAATTTGGAAGATAAGAATATTGCCGGTTCCCAGCTTATTGAGTTATTTCATTTTATACGCAAAAAAGCCAATAGGAGTGTACATAATGTAAACAATGCAGATGCGAAAGGCGTATTGGATGCTTTAGATGAGATTTGTGTTTGGCTGGCGGTTGGACACGATAAAAAGAGTATCAGCATTACCAAATTCACGGATAAAGAAAAATACTTCCTTAATAAATATAGAAAAATCGAAGTAGAGGATTTTGAAAAAAAAACGAGCTGTACAGAATTAAATTTTAATAGGATTTTGCCTTATGCAGAACGAGGAAATTCAAAAGAGCAGTATAGATTAGCAGAATGCTATGAAAATGGTATTGGAACTGAAAAGGATGAAGAAAAGGCATTTGAATGGTATAGAAAATCTGCAGAACAAGGAAATGCAAAAGCGCAGTTTAAATTAGCAGTATGTTATGATGAGGGTCATGGAACAAGCGAGGATGCAGGAAAGGCGTTTGAATGGTATAAAAAATCTGCAGAACAAGGAAATGCAGAAGCGCAGTTTAAATTAGCAGCATGTTATGGTGAGGGTCATGGAACCGAATTGGATAAAGAAAAGGCATTTGACTGGTATAGCTTATTGGCGGAACAAGGAAATGCAGACGCACAGTATCATTTAGCTGAATGCTATAGGTGGCGTGGGTGGGAAAGTGAAGAAGCCGAAGAGGATGAATACAAGGCATTTGAATGGTATGAGATATCGGCAGAACAAGGAAATGCAGACGCACTGTATCAATTAGCTAAATGCTATGAAAATGGTTATGCAACATGCAAGGATGAAAAAATGGCATTAGAATTGTATAAGAAAGCCGCAGAACAAGGAAATGCAGACGCACAGTATGAATTAGCAGTACATTATGAAATTGAAGCAACTTATCGTTACAATCATGGAACCAAAATGAATCAAGAAAAGGCATTTGAATGGTGTAAGAAAGCTGCAGAACAAGGAAATGCAAAAGCGCAGTATGAATTAGCTCAATACTATAGAAGAGGATTCGGAACGGAAGTAGACATTCTAAAGGCGCTTGAATGGCAAAAAAAATCGGAGGATACTGCTAAAATGAGGATAGAAGCATTAAGTGTTAAAAAGAAATAGCAAAGGATTTTTTGGAGCGATGAAAGCTAAGGAATCTGCATAATGTTGATTGACCACAAAATTAATCGAAAATAGAATCAATAAGTGCGTTCAGCCAGTCATTGAGCAGGACGCACTTTTTAATTTTCGTTAGTTTGCCAGAAACCGCATCAAATCTGGATTCCGAGGGGTTGGGTGCAAATGCACCCCGGGGGGTGCATTTTTGGAAAACTGTAAATGCTATCGTTATACCGTATCAAACTCGTGGTACAAACCGAAGCGGCTATGCAGTCAGGTGATCTTTTCAGCCAAACGGGATTAGAATTTTTGAGTATTGGGGAAAGCTCCGGTAATCTGCCGGATATGCTGGACGAGTTTGCTAAAATTCAGGAACAGGAACTTTTTACACACCTCCGGGACATAAAGGCGATTTTA
>JAFWWO010000037.1 GCA_017523325.1 Anaerotignum sp.
GACAAACTCTGCTACGATAGCCGCATCACCTGGCCATGCAGGCGCTGTCACCAGATTACCGTCTACCACAGCTTTATCCGCATCAACGGCTACATATTCCCCGCCTGCCAATGTAATATCCGGGCCAACAGCAGGATATGCCGTTGCTTTTTTGCCCTTCAGTACATTCGCCGCCGTCAACAGCTGCGGGCCATGGCAAATTGCCGCTACGGGTTTATTGGCAGCGAAAAATTCCTGCACAATTTCAATCACTCTGGGATATAATCTCAAATACTCAGGAGAACGCCCACCTGTGATAAACAGACCTGCATAATCCGCAGTATTCACAGCATCAAAATCTGCAGTCAATGCAAAATTATGCCCTCTTTTTTCGGAATACGTCTGCTCGCCCTCAAAGTCGTGAATTGCGGTACGGATAATATCGCCGGCTTTTTTCTCAGGGCAAACGGCATCTACTTGATACCCCAAAACCTGCAACGCCTGGAAAGGCACCATGGTTTCATAATCTTCGGTAAAGTCGCCTGCTAACAATAAAACTTTCTTTGCCATAAGAAATTCCTCCTTTTTTATAAACAATGGGACTGCAAAAGGCAGTCCATTGTTCATGATGTATTTTTACAAGTACAGTATATAACTTATGGAAACAAAAATGCAAGGAAGAAAAAAAGCCGACAAAAAAATGTCGGATTTTTCTTATCGGAAAGAAATATAAGTTTGAATGACTTTTACGATATTGTCTAAATCCATTTTAGAGGTATTCAAAATCAAATCATAATTCTCCGCCTTGCCCCATTTTTTCCCCGTGAAATAATTATAGTAATTGGCACGGCGTTTATCGGTTTTCATCACAGCAGCCTCTGCATTTTTCTCCGGCAAATCGTAAAGGGCAACAGCTCTTTTCACTCTATCCTCCATATCTGCCTGTAAAAAGATATTGATACAATCAGGGTTATCAGAAAGCACATAATCGGCAGAGCGGCCGACAATTACGCAACTGCCCTGCTCTGCAATCTCCTTAATGACTTGGGATTGCACCAGAAATATTTTTTCGCTCAGAGGAAGCCCATAGGAATCCATGCTGGGAGCCAGAGAAGTCAAGGAAAACAAAAGATTCCCCGGGGAAGTCTTTTCCGCATCTTGAAAGCATTCCTCGGACATGCCCGTTTTTTCCACCGCCAAGGCAATCAATTCGTTATCGTAAAAAGGCACGCCCAGTGCATCTGCCAGCTTTTTGCCTACGATACGCCCGCCACTGCCATATTGTCTGCTGATGGTAATGATTTTATGTTGGTTCATAATACTTTACTCCTTCTCTCCCACCACAACTTTCATTTTTTGTGTGGGTTGTTTTCATACAAAATCAGTATATACCATTTCAAGGAAAGTGACAATAAGTCTTTTTTCTGTTTTTGGGAAGAAAACAAAAAGAAAAAACGGCTTTTTTTCCATTGAAACTTTACTTTTTTTCCAAAAATGATATGATGATTAAGGACGGTTATTTTGTTCAATTTCATTGAAGTAAGGAGATTATAGTATGGGCGAATCATTGACAGGCTTGAAAAGAAGCTGTATGTGCTGTGATGTAAATGAAGGCATGATTGGCAAAGAGGTTACGGTAATGGGCTGGGTACAGCGCCGCCGTGACTTAGGTCAGCTGATTTTTATTGCCTTAAGAGATAAGACAGGTTTGGTGCAGATTGCCATTGACGGCAATACGGCAGAAAAGACCTTATTCGAAAAGGCGGAAACGGTCCGCAGCGAATATGTACTGGCTGTAAAGGGACAGGTTGCCGCAAGAACACAGGAAAATATCAACCCTAATATGAAAACAGGGAAAATCGAAATCATTGCGAAAGAATTGCGTATTCTTTCCGAATCGGAAACTCCCCCTTTCCAGATTGAAGATAGCATTACAGTGAAGGACGATTTGCGCCTGAGATACCGCTATTTGGACCTGCGCAGACCCTCTCAGCTGAAAAATCTGGTGCTACGGCATCAGGTGGTGCAGGTTATGCGGAATTTCCTCAGCGAAGAAGACTTTTTAGAAATTGAAACGCCTATTTTGGGCAAATCCACCCCTGAGGGCGCAAGAGATTATCTGGTACCCAGTCGTGTGCATCCCGGTAATTTTTATGGCTTGCCCCAATCCCCTCAGTTGTATAAACAGCTTTTGATGGTATCCGGTATGGACCGGTACTATCAAATTGCAAAATGCTTCCGAGATGAGGACCTCCGTGCCGACAGGCAGCCGGAATTTACCCAGGTGGATATGGAGCTTTCCTTTGTGGATATCGAGGATATTATGGATATCAACGAAAGAATGATGCAGAAAGTTTTCAAGGATTTATTGAATGTAGATATCCAACTGCCTTTGCCCAGAATGACTTATAAAGAGGCCATGGAACGCTTTGGTTCTGATAAACCCGATGTACGCTTCGGCATGGAGCTTGTGAATATTTCCGACATCGTAGCAGATACGGAATTTGTGGTATTCAAATCCGCCCTTGAAGCCGGCGGCAGTGTCCGTGCCATCAACGCCAAGGGCTGCGGCTCTTTCCCCAGAAAGAAAATCGATTCTCTTGTGGAATTTGTAAAGACGTATAAAGCAAAGGGTCTTGCATGGATTGCTGTCAACGAGGACGGTACATTCAAATCCCAGATTGCGAAATTCTTTACCCCCGAAAAATTGCAGGAAATCGTAGATAAAATGGACGGCAAACCCGGCGATTTGATTTTGATTTGTGCCGATCAGCATAAGGTCGTATTCGATTCCTTGGGGGCTTTGCGTCTGGAGCTTTCCAAAATGCTGGAACTGACAAGACCCGATGATTTCAACTTCCTCTGGATTACGGAATTCCCTATGCTGGAGTGGGACGATGAGGAAAACAGATATGTGGCTGTTCATCATCCCTTCACCGCACCTATGGATGAGGATCTGCCTCTGATAGACACCAATCCCGGTGCAGTTCGTGCCAAGGCCTATGACATTGTGCTAAACGGCTATGAATTGGGCGGCGGCTCTATCAGAATCCATCGCAGAGATATTCAACAGAAAATGTTTGAGCTGTTAGGTTTTGCACCGGAGGACGCGCAGGAGCGTTTCGGCTTCCTGTTAGACGCCTTCCAGTACGGCGTACCGCCTCATGGTGGTCTGGCCTTTGGCCTGGATCGTATCATCATGCTGATGAGCGGCGCAACCAGTATCCGTGATGTCATTGCTTTCCCGAAGGTAAAGGACGCATCCTGCCCCATGACAGCAGCGCCCGGTGTTGTAGAAGAAAAGCAGTTAGATGAACTGGGCATTGCCATCAATGAAGAAGCCGTAAAAGCGGCAGAAGCGTCTGAAGAATAAACTCAACCATCGATTAAATGGAAATGATAAAAATAGTAGACACAGTTTTGTGTCTACTATTTTTGTATTTTTATTCCGGCGGTGTATCATCGACCTGTACCAGCCTTTGCACCCGTCCCGCCAAATCCTCTACAATAAAATCTCCGGACAAAAACTCTTTAGACGTCGTTCTCACCGCCCCTGCCCGCTCCATATCCTCCATATTGACCCTCTGAATCTCCTCTGTATTAGAGGAACAGCAATCCTCAATCAATACCACATTATAATCCAGAGAAAGCCCATCATAACAAGTGGTGCGGATACAGTTTGGCGTTGTAGTGCCTGCCAAAAATACGGTACGCACTCCTAAACGCCGTAGCAGCAAATCCAACTCCGTTTGAAAAAAGGCGGAAAAACGAGGTTTCACAATGGTATAATCCCCCGGTACAGGCTGAAATTCCATCGGCACATCAACAGAAAGAGGACCTATGCTATTGGGGGCAAGATACCGCCCACCCTTTTCCCAGCTTTCATACCGTGTAAACTCCACATCGCTGCCATTTTTGCGATAGACGCGGTTCACGAAAAACACAGGCATTTTCCGCTCCCTGGCTTGACGAATCACGTTGCCGCAGACCGGCACTGTTGCCGCCGCTTGGGCGATACATAAAGGCGATTTGTTGCTGATAAAAGCAGATTCCATATCAATGACAACCAAAGCCGTATGTTTCCAATCCATTTCCCTCTCTCCCTTCTCTGCTCCAAGCATACCATATTTCTCCTGTGGCGGCTACTTGTTTCTTTGCTTCGGAAATGCACCTTTTGTCCTGATGAAAATATAATAACAGTATAACTCATCAAGGAGGTCGTTTTCATGCGTCCCATCGTTTCCTTAGATGACGTCAGTCTGCGTTATCATAGTGTCAGCGGCGAGACCCTTGCCGTTTCTCATCTGAACCTCAGCGTCGATTCGGGCGAGTTTATATGTATCGTAGGCCCCAGCGGCTGCGGCAAATCCTCCATACTTTCCATGCTGGCAGGGCTCATTGCTCCATCAGAAGGAAGCGTCCATGTGGAGGGCGAAATCGGTTATATGCTCCAGAAAGACCATCTTTTGGAATGGCGTACCATTCGCAGCAATGCCCTACTGGGGCTGGAGATACGAAATAAATTAACTCCCGAAAATACCGCCTATGTAGATGCCCTGCTGGAGCAATACGGATTAGGAGAATTTAAGGAGCATTATCCCTATCAGCTTTCCGGCGGTATGCGGCAAAGAGTGGCCTTAATACGCACACTGGCCGTTCGTCCGGATATTTTGCTTTTAGATGAGCCTTTTTCCGCCTTAGATTATCAAACCCGCCTTTCCGTTTCCGATGAAATCGGCTCCATTATCCGGCAGGAAGGAAAAACCGCCATACTGGTCAGTCATGATATTTCCGAAGCCATCAGCCTTTCCGATAGAGTGGTTGTGCTTTCCGCAAGGCCGGCAAAGCTGAAAAAGATATATCCCATTCATCTTTCTTTGGAGGAATATTCCCCCATGAAAGCAAGGGAGGCTCCGGAGTTTCGTGAGTATTTCAATGCCATCTGGAAGGAGTTGGATATCCATGTTTCATAAACCAATACAAAAAAATATCTCCAAAGAGCAGGCGGCATTTCTCAATCGTATGCAGAAAAGAAAAGTCACTGTCCACTTTATACAGTGGGCAATATTGATTGCTTTTTTCCTGCTATGGGAAACTGCCGCCAGACTGGGCTGGATTGACCCATTTATTTTCAGCCAACCCAGCCGTATGCTGGCGGCAGGGCTAAAAATGGCACAGGACGGCTCCCTATGGATGCACATTGGCACCACTCTATGGGAAACCGTTGCAGGCTTTCTGTTGGGCACCATCATCGGCACTTTGGCCGCTGTGCTTCTGTGGTGGAATTCCATGATATCCGATATTGCAGAGCCTTATCTGGTGGTACTCAATTCCCTGCCAAAAACCGCCCTTGCCCCCATTATCATCGTTTGGATGGGCAATAACCAAGGCTCTATCATTACCGTTGCCCTGCTCACCTCCGTTATCGTCACGATTATGTCGGTATTGAACGGATTTTTGCAGGTAGATCAGGAAAAAATCAAGCTGATACAAATTTTCGGCGGTACAAAGCTGCAAGTGCTGTCCAAGGTGGTATTCCCCGCCAATATTCCTTGCATATTAAACGCCTTAAAAATCAATGTGGGCCTTTCCTTCGTCGGTGTGATTGTGGGGGAATTCCTCGTTGCCCAATCGGGACTGGGATTTCTCATTATTTACGTCGGACAAAATTTCAAGCTGGATTGGGTTATGCTCAGCGTCGTCATACTGGCCATACTTGCGGCGACTATGTACGAAGGTATTTCCCTTTTAGAAAAAAAGTTTTTGAAATGGCAGATGTGATTTTTTGCATAGAAAAAACAGGCAGTTGCCCTGAATTTTCATCAGACGACTGCCTGTTTTTCTTCTAAAATTATTCCTCCGCCGTAATGCGCATCACAAAACCGGGGTCTTCCTCTTCTTCCCAGTCCTCCCAATCCTCATCAAACTCCTCGCGGGAAGCCGCCGCCGTGCGTACCCCTAAGGCAATCCCTGCCAGAAAAAAGCCGCCGCCGCAAACAAATGCCGTTGCATTTTTATATTTCCCCGGTATCACCATGCCTGCCAAGGCGCCCAGAGAGCCAAGGCATACGCCCAAAAGCCCCATATCCTTTCCATCACATTCAAATGTCCATTTTCCCATAGAAAACCCTCCTTATCCTCTTTTCACCACAGAATAGGCAAAATCGTCGTTCTCCAGAGTAAAGCTTTCCGCAATCCCCTCCGTAGCAATCACTTCACCTTTTTCCGTAATAAATATCGCCTCGAAATCAGTATGGTTTTTCCAGTATTCCTCGGCTCGCTCCAACCCCATCACAAATAACGCCGTAGATAAGGCATCGGCCTTCGTTCCGCTTTTGCATAAAATGGTCACAGAAAGCAAGCCGTTATCTGCCGGATAGCCCGTTGCCGGGTTGATGATATGATGATATGTTTTCCCATTTTCCTCAAAATATCGCTGATACCCACCGGAGGTCACCACATTACAATCGCTGACCTGTACCAAGCCAACATATCCGTTATCGTCCAAAGGATTTGCCACAGCCACCTTCCATTTTTCGCCGTCAGGCTTATGGCCAATCGCAGAAATATTTCCGCCTAGGGAAAGCATAGCCGACTCTACACCCTTCCCCTTCAACAATGCCGTAACAGAATCCGACGCATAGCCCTTGGCAATCCCGCCTAAATCCACCGCCATGCCCTCTTTTTGCAAATACGCTGTTGAATCGGTTCCATCTATCACCAAATCCTCCAAATGCGTCAATGGAAGGAGTCGCTCCAATTCCTCCTGTGACGGAACGTGTTTTTCTTCCTCCGTAAAGCCCCATGCCTTCACAACGGGAGAAATGGCAATATCAAAGCAATGCTCCGTTTCTTTCCCCAATTCTTTACCCGCCTCTAACAGTGCCATGGTATCCTCGGAAAGTTTGACAGGTTCCTTTCCCGCATTTTCATTTAATTGATTGATTTCACTGTCCTCCACCGTCACCGAAAGCATTTGCTCCAACCGACGGATTTCCTGCTCCGTATCAATGAGCAATTCTTCGCCGTCATCATGGTAAATGGCAAAGGTCATGATGGTATCCATGGCAAAGGTAGTTGCCTCATGGCGTTCTGTGTTTGTGTTTTCCTGCACCGGCAACCTTTGCCCGCAGCCACTCAATAACAAACAGCCGCAAATCCCCCATGGAATGAGTTTTTTCCAATTCATACTCGTTACTCCTCTCGTATAGTATGATTGTACCCTGCCTGTCTCCCTCTGTCAATGAATGACAACCGAAAAAACTCCCGCAGAATACATCCATTCCGCAGGAGCTTTTGTTTACAAGAGAATATAAATCATCGCAATGGTCAAACCAATGCCAATCATCAGCAAGCTTCGTGCAAAGCCTTCCCGATACACGGTTTTATCCGTTTCTCCACCGGTATAGGCGGAGAAATATTTGTCTTCAGGAGGAATTACACGGCCATTATCATCATTGAAAATGAGCATACGCAGTATGGCAATCAAGCCATCTGTCAGAGAGCCTGCCAAGCGGGCAAAGAACCCACCGATATAGGGCAGTACCGTCAGCAATACAGGACGGTAAATCTTATTTTCAATATGAAGCCATTGGGGCCAGCGGTCAACATAGACCAGATTGCCATTGGCGTCCTTTTCCATCAGCACTTTTCGGATAAACAAGAAGTACACCACAGCGCCCACCATAATGGAAATTTTCACACCCTTCAGGTTTTCCAAAGCGAAATAATGCATCATATGCTCCGGTGCATGGGCATTCATAAAACCACGACCCATTTCCGCCAGAACGTCCTGGGTGCCATGGGGCAAAAGCCCGAATACGGGAAGAATCACTGCACTCAGCACCAGAACTGCCGCCGTCAATTTATTCATATAGGCCCCTGTTTTCTTTCTTTCCACAGGATAGGGATTATCTTCCAAAAATACCGCCACAAACAGCTTCGTCATATACGCCAAAGTCATGCCGCCGGAGAAGAGGAACAGTACCTCCACGCAACGAATCCATGCCGTGGACTGCCCTGCTGCCGCCAGAACAGCGATATATTCTACAATGCTTTCGTGAATCAGCGTTTTGCTGATATATCCGTTCCAAAGAGGTACACCGGCAATGCCCAGAAGACCCATTAGGAACACGATTTTCAACAATGGTTTATCCTTCCCAAAGCCACGCACCTTATTCAAATCCAGCTCCCGCAGATTCATATAAACCACGCCGACAGAAAGGAACAGCACCAGCTTCAACAGGGAATGGTTGATAAAATGCAGGAATGTACCGGCGGCCGCCAGTGCATTATGCTCGCCCAATAAGCCCTGCATAGCAATAGCGATGATGATAAACCCGATTTGGGACATGGAGGAGCAAGCCAGTGTCCGTTTCAAATTCACAGAGAATACAGCCAAAACCGCCCCCATCACCATAGTAATCACGCCAAGTATCAATATCAGACTGCCCCACTTTGCATCATGGAGGAACAGCTTGCAACTCACGATAATAGTGCCGAATACGCCCGTTTTTGTCAGCAGACAGGACAACAATGCACTGGAGGGTGCCGGAGCTACCGTATAGGCGCCGGGCAGCCAAACGTGCAGAGGGAACAGACCTGCCTTTGCCCCAAAGCCGAACAAAATCAGCACACCAATGGCATAGAATGGTCTTTTATCGGGCTGTGCCTGCATAAATGCCGTCAGCTCGTTCAAATTCAGGGTGCCTGCCAGCTGATACATCATAAACAATCCCATCAGCGTTACCAAACCACCCAATACCGCCACCGCCAGATAGGTCTGGGCAGAGCGAATGGTAAAATCATCTTCTTCATGGATGACCAGCACAAAGGACGTAAAGGACATAATTTCAAAGAAAATAAACGTAGTAAATAAATCAGCGGAAAGGAAAATCCCCATCGTTGCTCCCAAGGTCAGGAAAACAAAGAAGTAATAGCGATTTCTGTTCCTCTCCTCCGTCATATATTCTTTGGAAAACAGCGTCGTCAGCAACCAAATTGCCGCCGTCAGCACCGCCAAAACCACGCCAAAGCCATCGGCAAAAAAACTGATGCCCAGTCCGCAGAAGGAAGGCAGTGTATAGGCGCTTTCTTTCCCAATCAGCATCAGGCTTCCGGCAAATACTGCCGCGGATACAATCCACGCCCAAATATCTCTCGCCCCTTTATTGCTGCGACCGATACCATAGCCAACCACTGCGCCGATAAACGGGAAGAAAACCAAAAAAGGTAATATGAAATTGTTCGTCGTCAAAACCTCCATTTTTTCTTCCCTCCTTTACAGAATACCCAGAATTGCATTGTTCATGATATGCAGCAACGGTTCCGGGAAAAGCCCCATAATCACAGAAACGATTGCCAACAGCACCAAAGGCACCGTCATATATTTATTGGGGTCGGCAACGTGTTCATAATAGTCCTTGGGATATTCTTTTTCTCTGGGAAAATATGCCCGAATCATGATGGAGAACACATACAACGCCGTCAGCAATGCCGAAATAATCAAAGCCGCCACGCCGAAATAAGTCACCCAATTTCCGCTGGAAACTGCCGCCGTTGCC
Source organism: Anaerotignum sp. (assembly GCA_017523325.1). Classification (GTDB taxonomy): domain Bacteria; phylum Bacillota; class Clostridia; order Lachnospirales; family Anaerotignaceae; genus Anaerotignum_A. The sequence goes on from JAFWWO010000037.1 coordinate 9,543, forward strand.
AATGCCCATTTACTATTGAAGCCGGCCAGAGGCGGAATCCCAATCAAGCTGATACCCGTAATTGCCATTGTAGCGAAGGTAATGGGCATCAATTTGCCAAAGCCCTCTACCTCATAGAGATACTCCCGATGGGTTTTATACAAAATCGCACCGGCGGTAAAGAACAATGTAATTTTAATCACCGCATGGTAAACCATGTGCAGAAGCCCTGCCGCCAAACCTGCCGGTGTCATGATCGCTACACCGAAGATAATATAGGACAGGTTGGACACCGTGGAATAAGCAAATCTTCTCTTAATATGAGGCGTCCGCAGGGCCACGGTAGAACCGAATACAATGGTCACTGCCGCCGCAATCAGCATAATATACTGCGCCCATGTGCCTACCAAAAGCGTTGTACCAAAGCTATAATAGGTCAAGCGAATGATGGCAAACACACCGGATTTTACGACTGCCACTGCATGGAGCAGCGCCGTAACAGGCGTAGGCGCCACAGATGCCTTCGGCAACCAACGGTAAAATGGAAATACCGCCGCTTTGACGCCAAAGCCAAAAAACGCCATAACAAATACCAGCCGCAGGGTGGTTTCATTCCCTGCCACCAATGCCATATCCAAAACACCGCCGGGGATAAAATCCGTCGTTGCCCCATAGCAGTAAATAAAGACAAAGCCGATAAACGCTAAAGAGGCGCCAAACATCATATAAAGGATATACATTTTCCCCGCATGACGGGCCTTGTTATCCATAGCGTGCATTACAAGAGGCAATGTCACCAAAGTCAAAAATTCGTAGAACAGATACATGGTCAGGAAGTTTGCGGCAAAGGCAATCCCCAAAACCACGCCGAATGTCATGATAAAGAAGGCGAAGAATCTGTCCTCATGCCCTTCGTGGGTCATATATTCAAAGGCATACACCGTTGTGATGATCCACAGCAGGGAAACCATGGTACCAAATATTTTAGACAACCCATCTACATGGAGTGTCAAAGAAAGCTTTTCACTAAACCGGAATATGGTGATAGACGGTGCGCCTGCACCATAAATGGCATAAAGCGCAAAAATTGCATTCAGCACCACAATACCCAGCACCCATTTTTCCCGTTGCTTTCTATCCTTAAATTTCACCGGCAGCAGACCGATACCTGCAATCATCGGAAAGAATACCGGCAACAATGTCGCTAATGCGTTCATATCGTTCCCTCCCCTTCCTTAGAATATCATGCCGCTGATACCGGCAATCCATTTCATCAGCGGATTGGGCAGAATGCCCATACACACCACTGCAACAGAAAGCAATACCAGAGGTACCGTCATCAAGTAATTCGGTTCTTTTTTCTGCAAAGATGTATTATCAAAGTCTTTGCCGGGGAAGAAGGCGTCTATGACAATGGGCAGTAAATACCCCGCCGTCAAAAGTGCGCTGACCATCAGCATTGCAACACCCGTGATGCCCAAGGCGCCAAAGGCAGGTGCCAGACCGCCCTGTGCTAGATACCACTTGCTGACAAAACCGCTGGTAGGCGGAATCCCGATGAGGGAAAGAGAAGCAAGGGCAAAACACCACATGACAATCGGCATTTGTTTGCCAATCCCCTTATATTCATATACATAGGTTTTTTCTGTTTTATAAATGATGGCACCGGCACAAAGGAACAGGATATTCTTTGCCACCGCATGGAACACCACCTGTAACAATGCCCCCACAAACCCAAGGGGAGAAAGGAGCATCAGCCCAAACACAACATAGGACACATTCGATACAGTGGAATATGCCAACCGTCTTTTCAGCAGTTTTTCTTTATACGCCAGCATAGAGCCCATGAATATCGTCACGATAGACAATACCAAAAGTGCCGTTTGCACCCATGTGCCCCGCAGGAAATCGGCACCAAACAAATAATAAGTCACACGAATGATGGCAATTACGCCGCCCTTTGTGATGATACCGGAAAGCACCGCCGAAGCCGGAGAAGGTGCTACCGGGTGCGCCGTAGGCAGCCAAGCGTGCAGCGGGAACATACCCGCCTTACAGCCAAAGCCGATTGCCATCAGAAAAAATACCACCAGCAACGTATTTTCTCTGCCGGCCACCAGAGCCATATCCAGCGTACCGCCTGCCACAAAATCCGTAGTCACGCAGTATGTATTCAGGAAGAAGAAGCCCATCAGCCCCAGCCCTGCGCCAAAAACCGAATACCCCAGATACTTAATACCTGCCCGCACCGCTTCCGGCGTGCCTGTATGAATGACCAACGGTACTGTCAAGATCGTCATAAATTCATAGGACAGATACAGGGTCATCATATTGGCAGAAAAGCATAAGCTCATCAACGCCCCAAGGGAAAAGGTATAAAACATGAAAAAACGTGCCGGCTTATGCTCATGCTTCATATATTCCAAGGCAAAAACCGCCGCCAACAGCCAAATAGTGCTAATCAGGCAGGCAAAAAATTTTCCCAGACCGTCCGTATGATAAGCAATGGAAAGACGTTCTGTCATACGCCATGCCTCCAGAGAATGCTCCCCGAGGCATAACCACCAAACCAGCACAGCCTCCACTGCCATTGTGATAAATACCAATAAATTACGCTGCTTTTCCTCTTTTTGGAAACCGATGATAAGCCCCGCAATCAGCGGCAATAGCATCGGCAGCAGCAAAATTGCATTTCCGTTCATTTTCCTCACCTCATCCTCTCATGGTTCGCCATTACTGTAACAAGCTGATACCCATTTCAATGATATGAATGAACGGGTGATACCAGATACCTAATGTAAGGTTGGCCGCAATAAACAATACAACCGCAATTCCGAAGGAGGGAGAAACAGAAACTCTTTTATGGGTTTGTTCCCCTTCTGTTTTCACCGGTGTCCAGATTGCAATGACGGAAGGCAGGAAATACATGGCATTCAGTATCATACTAATCGCCAGCACCAGCAAAACCGCAATCATTTTCCCCGGTACATAAACGGAAGCGGAGGCAAAATACAGCTTAGAAATAAATCCGGCAAACAGCGGCACACCTACCATAGAGAGTGCCCCCACAGTAAACCCTACCCCTGCCAGAGGATTGCGGAACCCTGCCCCTCTCAGGTGATAAAGTTGCTCCTTGCCATCACATTCATCCACCATGCTGCCACAGCAAACGAAAAGCATGGATTTTGTAAAGGCATGGGCAAGAATATGGAAGCACGCGGCCACCATACCGATTCTGCTTGCCAGACCGATGCCCATATAAATATACCCAATCTGGGCAACGGAGGAATACGCCAACATACGCTTCATGCGGGTTTCCTTCATGGCACGGACAGAGCCCATGACCATCGCCACCAAGCCGAATACGAACATAATATTCACGATTTTCAGTTCCCGCATAACCTCTACGGAAAATACGCTGTAAATCAATTTAATTGCCAGAATAATATAGCTTTTCAATACCAAGCCGGACAAAATACCGCTGGAGGTCGGCACCGCAGCGCTATATGCCCCGGGCAACGCCGCATGGAAAGGATACAACGCACTTTTGATGCCCAAGCCGATAAACAGCAATCCCGTAACCACCAAAAGGGGAAAATGATACTCACCCGTTGCCGCCAGAGCAATAATGGCCTCTTGCATCTGAGGCATCAGCAAATGCCCCGTGATGCTATATAGAATAGACAGCCCCAACAGGAATAAGCCGGAACCCATCAAACTGATAACCAGATAATGGGTCGTGCCCACCATCGCATTGGCAGTACCCTTCGCCATAATCAGGGCACAGCTGGCAATGGTATTGATTTCGATAAATACATAGGCGGTAAACATATCGTTGGTATAAACCAACGCAAGCATAGCGCCAAAAAGCGCATTGAGCATAATAAAATACAGGTTTTGTTTTTCCGGCACGATTTCTTTGTAAATAAAATCACTGCCGCCCGTTACCGTCAGAAACATCACCACGCTGAAGGTCAGCGCCATCAATGCTTCCAAGGGACCGGCTTTCAGCTCATTGCCCCAAGGCGCAGGAAAATGCCCCATCATAAAGGTAAAGGTTTCTTGGTTTTTCGTGACATTTATCAATAATATGGCAGACATAACGCCTACTATCAGAACCATGGCCCCATGTACCCTGCGGGCAATTTTGCCGTTAGAAATCAGAGGAGTGATAATCCCGCAAAACATAGCCAGAAAAATGCTGAAGAAAGGTATGTTATGTACCAAATTTACATGATGCATTATTCCCCTTCCCCCTCTCTGGCAAACTGCATAATCTCATCCATATTCAGCGTACCGTAATGTTTATACAGCCGCTGTACCAAGGCCAAAGAAAATGCCGTTACACTGACCGAAACCACAATGCCTGTCAGTACAAGACCGGCAGGAACCGGATTGATATAATAATTCGCATCAATAATGCCGTCAGTCAGGATAGGGGCCGTTCTGTTGAAGATATAGCCCTTTGCCGCCAGAAAAAGATATACGGCGGTATCCATAATATTCAGACCGATAAATTTCTTAATCAAATTATTCTGTAAAAGCAGATTCATAAATCCTATGCCGAATAGGATAACTGATGCTGCTTCATAAAAATTTGTCGCAAGATGATTCATAATCAGATTTCTCCTTTAGTAAACAAAGCATAGAATCCATACATCGTACACGCTACAATCAGCCCAACGCAGATATTCAGCGGCAGTATAAAGCCGGAGCTGAGAATTGCGCCGGGAATGCCCTTGGGAATTTCATATCCCACATGGTTCGCACCGGTAAAGAAGGAGTAGCTCTTACAGCCGCAATACGTCAGCAGGCAGGCTACGCTAATTAGTGTAAAGGTGCGGAAGGTAAAGAATGTCTGCATTTTCTTCTGCCCGTTGGCTGCGGAATACAGAATCAAGCCGGCACCAATGATAGAGCCGCCGGAGAAACCGCCGCCGGGAGAAAGATGCCCGTTCAGCACCACATAAATACCGTACAAAATTACCACAGGTGCAATACATTTGCTGCCTCTTTTTAATATGGCCTTCAAATCAGCCGCATCGAAAGCATCGTCCTCTGTATTTTCCTGATCCTCCGCCGCACTGATATTTTTGCTGTCCCGTTTCAAGAGCATCACTACACAGATCACCGCCAAAAACAGCACATTTGATTCACC
>JAFWWO010000038.1 GCA_017523325.1 Anaerotignum sp.
CTATGATGGGCTTGATATGTATATCGTACCCGCTAAAGCCGATGCTCTGCCAATTCGACCGCCTTTTTGCAAATAATCCAAAGAATCTACAGTAAAATTGATTTTTGCGGTTTCTTTTTGTAAATTCAGTTTTTCCTCCAATGCATCCATATCCATGCCTGCATCTCTCATACGGCAGGCTTCATAAACCAAAAGCCCTTGCGTACCCGTAACACAAGCAGTATCCATAACCTTTATGGTACAATTAGGGTATGTTTCTGAAAGTATATTTTTTGCATTGATTGCACTTTGATAAGAACCGCTGAATTTTTGTGTCAAACACATACAATAAATATCCAAACCTTCCTTCAAAAAGGGTTCCATGACATCAATATAATCCTGCACAGAGGGCAGAGAAGTTTTTGGGAATAAATGCTCTGTGTTTATTTTGTTGTAAAAGGTTTCCGGTGTGATATCAATGAGTTCTTTTTGATAATTCGTCTGGTCAAATGAAACGTAGAAAGAAACAAAGGCTACCTGCAATTTTTCCAACATAGAAATAGGAAGATCACAGGAAGTATCAGTAATAATCTTGTATGGTTTCATAGAATACCTCCATGTTAGTTTCATGATTTTTTATTTTAGTAGAAAAGCTACTTCTTGTCAATGAAAGGCAAAAGGTTTTTATTTATGCTTCTTATGCTTTAAGGATACCGCCACAGGACCATAGTGCATGACGCTTTTCTAAAGAAATTTCACCCTCCTTCATTGACAGGGAATTTTGCTTGTGTTAGACTAAAATTGTCATTAAAAAAGAAATAAAAAGGCATTTTGTGACTGACGGATTCGTGGAAAACCACAGGGGAGCAAAAAGCCGTAAATAAGCAGTGCAGAACTATCCCAAACTCAAAAAGAGTGACGGAAAAGCGTATTTTTATGAGATACAACTGCTTTTGTCGACCGTCTGGGCAGTCCTGTTTTGATACGGAATAGGATTGCCCTTTTTATGTGTTTGAGCCGGAATCAGAAAAATTATCATATATCACAGGAGGTTATCTATGAAAAAAATAGCAATCGTTATGGGCAGTGACAGTGATTTGCCCGTAGTAGAAAAAGCAATGGCGACACTGGAAAAATACGGTGTGCCTTTTGAAGCCCATGTATATTCAGCACATAGAACACCGGAGGAGGCAAGGATTTTTGCAAAAGAAGCAAGAGAAAAAGGATTTGGCGCTATGATTGCTGCGGCAGGGAAAGCGGCACATCTGGCGGGAGCCATGGCGGCCAATACGACACTTCCTGTGATTGGCATTCCTATCAAATCCTCTACGCTGGATGGATTGGACGCTTTGCTTTCAACAGTCCAAATGCCCAGCGGTATGCCTGTGGCGACAGTAGCCATTGATGGCGCAGAAAACGCTGCTCTGTTGGCGATACAAATTCTTGCTGTTGAAGATGCTGCTCTCGCAGAAAAATTGAACCGTGCAAGAGCGGAGGCGGCAGAAAAGGTATTGGAAAAGAACAGAATTTTGGAAGAAAAATACAGGAAATAAATAGATTTTGGAAAAGAAGGCAGAGAAACGATACATATTGGCATAAACAGATGAGAGAGGGGAATTTACATGAAAAGCCACAGTGAAAGCTACAAAGCGGCGGGTGTTGATATTACCGCAGGATATAAGGCGGTAGAATTGATGAAGGAACATATTGCAAAAACAGTCACCTCCGGGGCCATGAGCGATATCGGCGGTTTCGGTGGGTTGTTTGAATTGGATATGACAGGAATCACAAAGCCTGTTTTGGTTAGTGGAACAGATGGCGTCGGGACGAAGCTGAAATTAGCGTTTTTGATGGACAAGCATGATACCGTGGGCATTGATTGTGTTGCTATGTGTGTAAACGATATTATCTGCTGTGGCGCAAAGCCCCTGTTTTTCTTGGATTATATTGCGGTAGGGAAAAATTTCCCCGAAAAGGTGGCGGCGATTGTTTCCGGTGTGGCAGAAGGCTGTGTGCAGTCCGGAGCTTCTTTGATTGGTGGAGAAACAGCAGAAATGCCCGGTTTTTATCCCGAAGACGAATATGATTTGGCAGGCTTTGCCGTAGGCGTTGTGGATAAGGACAAAATTTTGAACAATAAAACGATTCAAGAAGGCGATGCGGTAATTGCGCTGCCTTCCAGCGGTGTACACTCTAACGGGTTCTCTTTGGTACGCCGTGTATTAGATGTGGAGCACGCTGATATTCGGACGCCTTTGGCGGAGTTGGGCGGAAAGTCCATCGGCGAGGCCTTGTTGGCACCGACAAAAATTTATGTAAAGCCGATGCTTGCGTTATTTGAAGAAGTGACGGTCAAAGCTGTTTCCCATATTACCGGCGGCGGCTTTTATGAAAATATCCCCAGAAGTATCCCCAAAGGTTTTGGGGCAAAAATTGACAAAGCATCACTGCGGATTCCTGCTATTTTCGATTTGATTGCCCAAAAGGGCAGTATCCCCGAAAGAGATATGTTCAACACCTTTAATATGGGTGTAGGTATGAGTATTGTAGTAGCGAAGGAGGATGCCGAAAAAGCATTGGCTGTGTTGAAAGCGCAAGGAGAAGATGCCTATATCATGGGTGAAATCATTCCTTCTGAGGAAGGCGTGGTGATATGTTGAGAACAAAAATAGCGGTTTTTGTTTCCGGCGGCGGCACTAATTTACAGGCTTTAATCGATGCAGAAAAACGAGGGGAAATACCCAGCGGCGAGCTTGCATTGGTACTTTCCGGCAATGAGGAGGCGTATGCCTTGACAAGAGCCGTAGAGAATAATATTCCCTCTGTTGTCGTAAAACGCAAAGAGTTTCCTTCCCAACTGGCTTATGAGGAAGAAGTAAAACGGATTTTGCGTGAGAGGGATATTGATATGATTGTTTTGGCGGGCTTTATGTCTATTCTCAGCGAAAATTTTACCTCCGCTTACCCCAAAAGAATTGTCAATGTCCACCCGTCTTTGATTCCTTCTTTTTGCGGGAAAGGTTTTTATGGACTGCATGTCCATGAGGCGGCGTTGGACTATGGCGTAAAGGTGACGGGGGCAACGGTGCATTACGTCAATGAAATTCCTGACGGCGGAGAAATTATCCTGCAAAAAGCCGTAGAAATACAAGAGGGAGATACGCCGGAGATTTTACAGAAAAGAGTGATGGAGCAGGCAGAATGGATTCTATTGCCGAAGGCAGTGGAGATTGTGGCAAAGGGCTTGCAGAAAGGAAAATAATATGAATATTTATCAGAATGTTTCTATGAAGGAACTGGTAAAGGACAATAGCTATGTAGGGCGTGGGATTGTTATTGGCAAAACAGAAGATGGCACGAAAGCAGCTGTGGCGTATTTTATTATGGGGCGTAGTGAAAACAGCCGTAACCGTATTTTTCGGGAAGAGGGCGAAAACTTAATGATATATCCCTTTGATGAATCTAAGGTGGAAGACCCTTCCTTGATTATCTATGCACCTATTCGTAAACTGGAAAATCAGCTTATTGTTACCAATGGCGACCAAACCGATACTATCTATGATTTTGTGAAAGAAGGGAAAACGTTCGAGGCAGCATTGGAAACGAGAGAGTTTGAGCCGGACGCACCGAATTGGACGCCCAGAATCAGCGGTATGCTGACCCTTGGTGAAGGGGATTTTACTTATAAAATGAGTATTTTGAAAAGTGCCGATGCAGAGGGTAGTGCTTGTAATCGCTATACCTTTGCCTATGCGGCAAGAAATGGTTTGGGGCATTTCATTCATACCTATGCCTGTGACGGGAACCCTCTGCCCACTTTCCAAGGTGAGCCGGAACGGACAGTAATCCCCAATGATATTGATGCGTTTGCGGCAGAAATTTGGGAAAACCTGAACGAACAAAACAAAATTTCCCTTTATGTCAGATATATTGACTTGAAAACAGGTACAGTAGAAAATAGAATGTACAATAAAAATCAATAAGACAGGAATGCGATAAATAAAGAAAGGGGATTGCATAAATGAAAGAATTTGAATTGAAATACGGCTGTAATCCAAACCAGAAGCCGGCGAAAATATTTATGGAGGATGGGAGTGACCTGCCCATTGAAATTTTGAACGGCAAGCCGGGCTATATCAATTTTTTGGACGCCTTCAACAGCTGGCAGCTGGTAAAGGAAGTGAAGGAAGCAGTAGGTATGCCTGCGGCAACCTCCTTTAAGCATGTGAGCCCCACTTCTGCGGCGGTTGGTACGCCTATGAGCGACGCACTGAAAAAAGCCTGCTTTGTGGACGATATCGAAGGACTGGATGAATCTCCGCTGGCACTGGCTTATGCAAGAGCAAGAGGAACAGATCGTATGTCGTCTTTCGGCGATTGGATTGCTTTGAGCGATGTTTGCGATGCGGTAACGGCGACGCTGATTAAAAGAGAGGTTTCCGATGGTATTATTGCCCCCGGGTATACGGACGAAGCATTGGAAATTTTGAAGAGCAAAAGAAATGGAAACTACAATATTGTAAAAATTGATCCTGATTTCGTGCCTATGGAATCGGAGAAAAAACAGGTGTACGGCATTACTTTTGAACAAGGCAGAAATAATTTCAAAATTGATAGAGCATTGTTGGAAAACATTGTAACAGAGAAAAAGAATCTTCCGGAAGAAGCAAAACGGGATTTGATGATTGCTCTGATTACATTGAAATATACCCAGTCCAATTCCGTGTGCTTTGCAAAGGACGGACAGGCCATCGGCGTAGGCGCAGGACAGCAGTCCAGAATCCATTGCACCAGATTGGCGGGTAATAAAGCGGATATCTGGCATTTGCGCCAACACGAAAAGGTATTGAATCTGCCGTTCTTGGCTACGGTGAAACGACCTGACAGAGATAATACCATTGATATTTATATTTCCGATGATTATGAGGACATTTTGGCAGATGGGGTATGGCAGAATTTCTTTTCTGTAAAACCGGAGCCTTTGACAAGAGAAGAAAAGAAAGCATATCTTTCTTCTTTGACAGGCGTTTCTTTGGGCAGCGATGCCTTCTTCCCCTTTGGGGATAATATTGAACGGGCGGCAAAGAGCGGTGTTTCCTATATTGCGGAACCCGGCGGCTCTATCCGCGATGATCATGTCATCGAAACCTGTAATAAATTTGGCATGACCATGGCATTTACGGGAATGCGCCTGTTCCACCACTAAAGATAAAAAGATATTTTAAGGAGGAAATCACAAATGAAGGTAATGGTTATTGGCGGCGGTGGCAGAGAACATACCATCGTGAAAAAATTAAAGGAAAATCCGGAAATTACAGAGCTTTACGCTTTGCCCGGCAATGGCGGCATTGCAGAGGATGCCGTCTGTGTGGATATTTCCGCAAAGGATATTGACGGTGTGGTGGCGTTCGCCAAGGAAAAGGCGATTGATTTTGCCGTTGTGGCACCGGACGATCCTTTGGTACTGGGTATGGTAGATGCATTAAACGCCATTGGCGTGGATTGCTTCGGTCCTGATAAAAAAGCCGCTCTCATCGAAGGCAGTAAGGTTTTTTCTAAAAACCTCATGAAAAAATACAACATTCCTACGGCAGAATATGCTGTATTTGACAATATGGCAAAAGCTCTTGAATATCTGGAAACAGCACCGATTCCAACAGTTGTTAAGGCGGATGGTCTGGCTCTGGGCAAAGGTGTTGTAATCGCAGAAACAAGAGAGGCGGCGAAGGATGCGGTACGCTCCATGATGGAGGATAAGATATTTGGTGCCAGCGGTGACCATGTTGTGATTGAGGAATTTTTGACAGGGCCGGAGGTTTCTGTACTTGCCTTTACTGATGGAAAAACCATGGTGCCTATGATTTCCTCTATGGATCACAAAAGAGCATTGGACGGGGATAAGGGTCTGAATACCGGAGGTATGGGCACCATTGCCCCGAACCCTTATTATACAGAAGCAATAGCAACGGAGTGTATGGAGAAAATATTCCTCCCTACCATGGAGGCTATGAATAAAGAAGATCGAACCTTTAGAGGTTGCCTGTATTTCGGGCTGATGCTGACACCCAACGGACCTAAGGTGATTGAATATAACTGCCGTTTTGGCGACCCGGAAACACAGGTGGTTTTGCCCTTGTTGGAAAGCGATTTGCTAACGATTATGCGCCATGTTTCCGCAGGTACATTGGCGGAAGCGGAAGTGAAATTCAGTAAAAAGGCGGCTTGCTGCGTCATCATGGCATCTGCTGGCTATCCCAAGAGCTATGAAAAAGGCTTCCCGATTACATTACCTGAAAATCATAGCCAAATTTTTGTGGCAGGTGCAAAACAAAAAGACGGTCAACTGCTGACGGACGGCGGACGTGTTTTGGGTGTAACAGAAGTGGCAGATACATTGGCAGAAGCCGTTGAAAAATCCTACGAAACTGTAAAAACCGTAAAATTTGAAAATGCGTATTACAGAAAGGATATTGGAAGTAAAGCCCTTGCGGCGGAGGTATAAACATGGTTTATAGAATATATGTAGAAAAAAAGCAGGGGCTGATGGCAGAGGCCGATGCCCTGAAAAATGATATTATCAATTTACTTGGCATCAAAGGGTTGGGGGATTTGCGTCTGTTGAACCGCTATGATGTGGAGCAGATTGATAAGGAATTGTTTGATTATTGCAAGAAAACTGTATTTTCCGAGCCCCAGTTAGACGATTTGCGAGAGGAAATTCCTGCAGAGGGTGCAACGGTTTTTGCTGTGGAATATTTGCCCGGTCAGTTTGATCAAAGGGCGAATTCGGCGGCAGAATGTATCCAAATTATATCGAAAAAAGAACGCCCGTTGGTGAGAACGGCTAGGGTGTATTTGCTTTATGGCAATCTAACTGCACAGGAAATTGAGGCGATAAAGAAATATGTCATCAATCCGGTAGAGGCAAGAGAGGCCTCTCTGGCGGAATATGATACCCTTGATGTGCAATATGAAATCCCCACAGAAGTGGCAACGGTAGATGGATTTTGTGACTTAACGGAGGGACAACTGCAGGCATTTATTGCAGAAAATGGTCTGGCCATGGATTTGGATGATATTCTGGTTTGCCAGAAGTATTTCCTGAGCGAAAAAAGAGATCCGACCATTACAGAAATCAAAATGATTGATACCTATTGGTCCGACCACTGCCGCCACACCACATTTCTGACAACTATTGACAGTATTCAGTTTGAGGATAGCCTATTGCAGTCTGCTTATCAGGAATATTTGGCAACAAGAGAAGCCATCGGACGTACCAAACCCATCAATCTGATGGATATTGGCACTATTGTGGCGAAATTACTGAAAAAAGAGGGCAAGCTGGAAAAATTGGACGAATCGGAAGAAATCAATGCTTGTACGGTAAAAATTGACGTCAATGTGGAAGGCAAGCAGGAAAAATGGTTGCTGCTGTTCAAAAACGAAACCCATAACCACCCTACAGAAATCGAACCCTTCGGTGGTGCGGCGACCTGTGTGGGCGGCGCAATCCGTGACCCTTTGAGCGGTCGTTCTTATGTATATGCAGCTATGCGTGTGACGGGGGCAGGCAACCCTTTGACACCTGTTTCCGAAACCATGCGTGGCAAATTGCCTCAGCGTAAAATTGTAACGACAGCGGCGGCGGGATATAGCTCTTATGGCAATCAGATTGGTTTAGCAACAGGACAGGTAGACGAATTATACCACGATGGGTATGTAGCAAAGAGAATGGAGATTGGTGCTGTAATCGGTGCGGCTCCTGCAGAAAATGTTCGCAGAGAGCGTCCTCAAGACAGTGACATCGTCATTCTTCTGGGCGGAAGAACCGGCCGTGACGGCTGTGGCGGTGCAACAGGCTCTTCTAAATCTCATACGACAGAATCTTTGGAAAGCTGTGGCGCAGAGGTACAGAAGGGTAATGCGCCTGAAGAAAGAAAACTGCAAAGATTGTTTAGAAATGCAGAGGCCTCTCGTCTCATTAAGCGTTGTAATGACTTTGGCGCCGGTGGTGTTTCTGTTGCTATTGGTGAATTGGCTGACGGTCTGGAAATTGATTTGAACGCCGTTCCCAAGAAATATGACGGTCTGGACGGTACGGAGCTGGCCATCAGTGAATCTCAGGAAAGAATGGCGGTTGTAGTTGCGGCGAAGGACGTTGACCGCTTTAAGGAATTGGCTTACAGCGAAAATCTGGAAGCAACCGTAGTGGCGAAAGTGACGGAAAAGCCCTATCTGGTGATGAAATGGAACGGTAAGAATATCGTCAACATTTCCCGTGAATTCTTGAATTCCAATGGTGCAGAAAAGCATATTGATATCATGCCTGCCGCTCCCAAGGCTTTTGCAAAGGAGATTCCTCATAATTTCAAAGAAGGTTATCTGGATTTGGCACAGGATTTGAATGTATGTTCCAAACGAGGACTTTCCGAACGGTTTGACTCTACCATTGGCGCAGGCACTGTTCTGATGCCTTTTGGCGGAAAATATCAGCGCACACCCATTCAGGCTATGGTCAATAAGGTTTCTGTGGAACAGAAAGATACCACTACCTGCTCTTTGATGGCGTGGGGATATAATCCCTTTATTGCTGAAAAAAGCCCGTATCATAGTGCTTATTTGGCAGTTGTGGAATCTGTATCGAAGCTGGTGGCAACCGGTGCAAAATTTGAAGATGTATATTTATCCTTCCAAGAATACTTTGAAAAGCCCATGAAGGACGGTAAGCGCTGGGGCAAGCCACTGGCGGCGCTGTTAGGGGCGTTTATGGCACAAAAAGGGCTGGAGATTGCGGCAATCGGCGGGAAGGACTCCATGAGCGGTTCTTTTGAACATATAGATGTACCGCCGACTCTGGTTTCCTTTGCTGTCACAACGGAAGAAATCAACCATATCATTTCTCCCGAATTTAAGAAGGCGGGGCATAAGGTTGTCCTCTTGATGCCCGGATATGATTCGAATCATCTGCCTATGGCGGACAGCTTGAAAAAGAACTTTGATACAGTGACGAAACTCATGCGAGATGGCAAGGTTGTAGCGGCTTATACGCCTACTTATGGTGGTGTGGCAGAGGCGATTATGAAAATGTCCATGGGTAACGGCATCGGGTTTACCTTTGCAGATGGCATTTCTATGGAGGATTTGTTTGGCTACGCCTATGGCACTTTTGTATTAGAATTGACGGGCGATGCCAACGATGCAATTTTGTTAGGTACTACCGGCGGAGATGCGTTTGTTTACGGCGAAGAACAGATTGCGTTGAGCGAGCTGTTTGCGGCGTATGAAAATAAGCTGGAGGAAATTTACCCTTGCAATATCTCCACAGAGAAAAAGGAAATTCCTGCTTTTACTGCAAAAGCAGAAAAGAAGTATAAAGCAAAAACATCGGTAGCCAAGCCCCGTGTATTGATTCCTGTATTCCCCGGTACAAACTGTGAATACGATTCTGCAAAAGCGGTAGAACGGGCGGGGGCAAAAGCAGAAATCTTTGTCATCAATAACCTGACTGCCGGCGGTATTGCCGATTCCATTGAACGCTTTGCAAAGGAAGTAAAACAGTCCCAGACCATCTTTATCCCCGGTGGATTTTCCGGCGGTGACGAACCGGACGGCTCCGGTAAATTTATCACTGCCTTTTTCCGTAATCCGGAAATTAAAGAAGCAGTGACTGAATTGTTGGAGGAAAGGGACGGCTTGATGTGCGGTATCTGTAATGGTTTCCAAGCGTTGATTAAATTGGGTCTGGTGCCTTACGGCAAAATTATTGATACAGATGAAACCTGCCCGACATTGACCTACAATACCATCGGCAGACACCAGTCGAAACTGGTACGGGTAAGATTGGCAACGGAACACTCTCCTTGGTTGACAAGCGTGCAGGCAGGGGATATTTTCACCGTTCCCGTTTCCCACGGCGAAGGGCGTATCTTGGCGGGAGACGGACTGGTGCAAGAACTGGCGGCAAAAGGCCAGATTTTAACCCAGTATGTAGATGAAGCCGGTCTGCCTACCAACGATATTCAGTATAATCCCAACGGCTCTGCTTATGCCATAGAAGGGCTGATTTCCCCTGATGGTCGTGTCATCGGTAAAATGGGCCATGCAGAAAGAATCGGCAATGGATTATATCAAAATGTAGAAGGTAATTTTGATATGAAGCTGTTCCGGTCTATGGTGGAGTATTATAAATAAAACAGAAGATTCTGATGTTTGTGAAACGGTATAGCCAATGCTATGCCGTTTTCTCTAAAATATACCTTAAAAACCGGTATATGCACTCGATGAAATTGCGCCACACACAATTTTCCCATTGTACGCATCGAATTCGTGTGTTATGCTGAATGCAGAAAAAAGGATTTTTGGATAAACGTGATGATATGGTAGGTGGAGGAGAGAGCATGATACGTTTCGAATGTGATTACGCAGAGGGAATGCACCCTCGGATTTTGGAAAAAATGATAGCGACGAATATGGATCAGACAATAGGGTATAGCGAGGACCCCTATTGTGACAGAGCAAGGGATTTGATTCGACGGGCTTGCGGCAGAGAAGATTCAGACGTGCATTTTCTGGTAGGCGGCACCCAGACGAATCTGACAGTGATTGCCTCTGTTTTGCGCCCTCATCAGGGTGTGCTCTGTGCCAGCAGCGGACATTTGAACGTCCATGAAACCGGTGCCATTGAAGCAACGGGGCATAAGGTCATTGTCCTGCCCAGTGAGGACGGAAAAATTACGGCACAACAAATTCAAAATGCCTATGACAGCCATTGGGCAGATGCCACTCATGAGCATATTGTGCAGCCGGGCATGGTCTATATTTCACAGCCCACAGAAAACGGTACGGCATATACGAAAGAGGAGCTGGAAGCAATCAATAAAGTTTGTCGCGCCTGTCATCTGCCGCTGTTTATTGATGGCGCAAGATTAGGCTACGCATTGGCAATGGAAGATAACGATTTGACATTGCAGGATATGACGAATTTAGCGGATATTTTCTATATTGGCGGCACAAAGGTTGGCGCTATGATGGGGGAGGCCGTTGTGATTGTCAATCCTGCGTTGAAGCAGGATTTTCGCTATATCATAAAACAACGGGGCGGTATGCTGGCAAAAGGACGCTTTTTGGGGATACAATTTGAAACCCTGTTTGCAGATGGGCTATATTTTGAAGTTTCTAAACATGCTGTCGGACTGGCGATGCAAATTCGCAGAGCCTTTGAGAAAAAAGGCATTTCTATGCGTTACGATTCCAAGACAAACCAGCAATTTCCAATTTTGCCTAATGAAATGATGGAAAAACTGGCGGAAAAATATTCTTTCTCTTTCTGGGAAAAAGTGGACGAAAGCCATACAGCAGTACGCTTTTGTACCAGTTGGGCAACGAAGGAAGAAAATGTCATGGAATTGCTTGGAGATATTGAAAAGTTGTAATATTGTGTTTCTGTAAAAACAATGCAAAAAAATGGCGGCGGGGATTTTTCCCTGCCGCCGTTGTTTTTATGGAATATTTCTAAAAATCAATCTTTTTTGTAACCGTATTCTTTAGTTCGTTATAATGGAGAGCCAGTTCTCGTTAGGACGTTTGCC
>JAFWWO010000039.1 GCA_017523325.1 Anaerotignum sp.
ATTTCAATGATGGTTTCTATATTGTCTGCCATATAGTCCGTCAAGCGGGTCAGTTCACCGTCCTCCCAAGCATAAAAAGCAGCATAAACCTGATTCCGTCTGGCGTCCATAATGGGACAGATAAATCCGTCTGTTTCAAACATATTATATGCCAGAGCATCTAATGTGGGAACGGCGACCACCGGCCGTCCCAAAGCCAAAGCAATGCCCTTTGCCGTTGCCGCCCCGATGCGCAAACCGGTAAAGGAGCCGGGTCCGGCAGAGCAAGCGATATAATCAATGCTTTCTCTGTCTGTTTCCGTTTTTTCCAGCATTTCCGCTATCATTGGCAATATGGTCTGGCTATGGGTGAGTTTGTAATTCAGCGTAAATTCCGCCAGCAGCTTATCGTCTTGCAGCAGGGCAGCGCCGGCCGTCTGCCCCGTGGTATCAATTCCCAGTATTTTCATGCTTCCTCCGCCCCCTGTCGCAGTGTAATTCTTCGGTAATCCTCGCTCTTTGTATAGTCCTTCTCCACCGTAATCCAAATGGCATTTTGCGGGATCAAATTTTCTATTAACTCCGCCCATTCCACCAGGCAAACGCCCTGCCCGTAGAAATAGTCCTCATATCCCGTATCGTCCATTTCTTCCTCATCGGAAATACGATATACATCAAAATGATATAAGGGCAATCTGCCGGGGTATTCGTTGAGTATGGTAAATGTTGGGCTGGTCACGACCTCCGTCACACCAAGACCTTTGGCAAAGCCCTTTGTAAATACAGTTTTTCCTACGCCCAAATCTCCGCTTAAGCAATAAATCTGCCCCGGTTGGGCTGCTTGTCCCAGCTTTTCCCCGAAGGCTTCCGTTTCATTCGGCGCAAAGCTCTCTATTTTTTCCTCCATAATATGCACCCTCGTTCATGTTACGCCGGCAACCATTTGCTGCGGCTTTTGTTCAAAAATATCTCCGCCAAAAGAGTAGTGCCACACGCCCTGCTCTTCGGGTATCCCTCCAATTCCGCATCGCCCGCTTTTTGCAGAGCCCCGTTCTTGCCTGTCGCAATGCTTGTCTGTTTGCCTTTTTCCGTTCTTTTTCCATGGCTTTTTCCGCCGCTTTTCGTCTTGCGCCGGGCAGCTTTTTTCTCAGCACCAGTGTTTGCTTGCCGAATTTTATAGCCGCCAAACCGATTTGTGCCGCATCTGCTGCCTTTTTCATTTGGAACCTCATAAAAAGCCTCCCATCTGCAAAGAGCGAACTTTTTTCCGCAATTCATGCATATTTTAACACACAAGTCCATATAAAGTCTATAACCCTATTTGTTAACGAATTGTTAAATAGTTTAATTATTTATGAAATTTTTATTTACATTTACATTGATTTCTTATATAATACAGCTTGGACAAAAGGAAAGAAAGGTGATACTCATAATATGAATGAACCCGAGAATTTGCATTTATCACAGGAAGCAGTTGCTCAAAAGCATTTCCTGACACTGCATTTTTCCCATAAGGGACAACAGAAAACCATACATTTGCGTATCCGCCATGCCTTGGCATTTTGTGCCGCTACGGCGATTGTATTAAGCAGTGCTGTGGTTTCTGCCGGTGCATATCAAAAAACAAAGGCAGAATTAGTGCTTTCCGAGCAACAGCTTTTGGAAACGGAGCGCACCAATCGAAAATTAGAACAGCGCAGTGAAATTTTACAAAATGAAAACGAGCAATATAATCAAAATATCGAAGAAATCCAGAATAAAACCACCGAGCTGGAACAGAAAATGAACGAGCTGGAAACGGTAAAGGATAGCCTGCATGACCGAATCAATATCATAAACACCGATGACACATCTGCGGATTCCTCCTCTGCCGAGGTTTGCTCCGCCATGGCAGATGCATTGAAAAATCCCGTTGTTGCCACTCCCAAGTTTACGAATATTGTAACCACCTCTTACGACCGTGCGGTATCCCTCTCCACACAGCTGGATAGAATGAATCTGCTGATGGACGAAACCGGCGTTTCCTTCCATGCGGTGGCGCAGGATGTCACCCAAACATTGGCGGCATACAGCAACATCCCCAACGGCAAACCTATTGACAGCGATTTGATTTCTACGGAGTTTAATCCCACAGGCGACCCTGCCATCAGCGATGGACGCACCCATAAGGGCATTGATATTTCCACGGCCCATCGTATTATCCCCGTTATGGCGACGGCGGCAGGTACCGTTGTGACCTCCAAGTTCCATGATGGCTATGGCAACTATGTGGTCATCGACCACGGCAACGGCTTCACCACATTATACGCCCATAACTCCGAATTGCTGGTAAACGAAGGAGATTGGGTGAAAAAAGGCGAGGTCATTGCCATGACAGGCTCCACAGGTATGTCCACCGGTATTCATTGTCACTATGAAATACAGCTAAACGGTGTTTACCAAAACCCGAGAGATTATTTCTAAAGCTTATGGTCATTTATTTTTGATGCACCCTAAACAGCGGCAAAGCTTAGGCTCTGCCGTTGTTTTTTTATTCTGAGGGGCGCACTGTTTCCACCTTACGACCCCTCCCCTTATCATTTCATTTTCAAACTGACAAAATCCCTGTTCCTCAAAAGAAAAAGCCAAAGGCATTATCACCTTTGGCGATTTTTATTTCTTTTTTTTGAAATTCTGTTTCCGTTTTTTGTCCTCTGCCGTTTTTTCCGCTTCTCTTGCGGCCTTTTCCTCCAGCATGGTATCAATATCCTCCGGCAGCTCTAGCGTCAGCCTGCCCAGCTTCCCGCCGCGGAATTCGTCCAGCAGTATCTTTGCCGCCCGTTCCAAATCCGGCTCACCGCCCTTTTGCTTAAAGCCTCTGGCCTCGGCAATCTGCCGTAAAATCACATGCGGCTCCTCAATGGTATCAAATGCAATCTGATACCGATTGCGGATACAATCCGCATTCCTCGCCACCATATGGTCAATAAAAGCGATTCCCATGGTTTCCGCATCTAAAATATCGTCATTGATGGCGCCGGTGAATGCCAGCTTTAAGCCCACCTGCTGATCCTCGAATTTCGGCCAAAGAATACCGGGGGTATCCAGCAGTTCAAAATCCTTTTTCAGCTTAATCCATTGTTTCCCTCTTGTCACACCGGGCTTATCCCCTGTTTTTGCCGTGGTTTTACCCACATATTTATTGATAAACGTAGATTTTCCTACATTGGGAATCCCTACAATCATACTGCGAATGGGTACATTAATACGTCCTCTGGCTTTCAATTTTTCTATTTTTTCCTTCATCAGCTCTCTGGCAGCATCTGTCACCTGTGCCATGCCGCTGCCTTTCACGGCATTCATACGAATCACCCGAAAGCCCTGCTTTTCAAAATATTCCTGCCAGATATCCGTCGCATTATCCTCCGCCAAATCGCATTTATTCAGCAACAGGATACGATGCTTATTTTTCGCCAGTATATCCAAATCCGGATTTTTACTGCTGTACGGGATACGGGCGTCAACCAGCTCAATTACAATATCCACCAAAGCGATATTTTCTTCCATCATTCTCCGGGTTTTGGTCATATGCCCCGGATACCAGTTTATATTAGTTTTATTTTCATTCATTTGGATCAACTCCTTTCATATAAATCAATAAAATTATAGCATAAAAAAGGCAGATTTTGTACTAATCTGTCTAAATTTATAACATTTATTAGGGGTTTAAATAAATTGTAATCACTATTTCAAAAACACTCCATGGTCATATGGCTACTTTGTTTTATCTTTTTTTACTAACATTTTAATACCAAAGAATATTATTAATAATCCAACTATTATATTTAATACATTTGATACTGATTCAGGTATAAAGCCAGATAAAACTG
>JAFWWO010000040.1 GCA_017523325.1 Anaerotignum sp.
AAAGGGCATCGTCTTTTTCAAACGCAAAGCTGACGGTAGCCACTCTCTGCATTTTTTCCAACGAAAGAGTGAATGGCACTTCTTCCCCCGCAGGCGTCTGTGCCGGCGCACTGACAGAAGCCAAAATCTCCTCTTCTGCATAAGGGAAAGGCTCTCCGGAATCTTCCAATGAAAACACTTTGGATACAGCGGTATTATCGGCATAATCCACCAATGCAATTTTCGCCTCTGTCAAGCCCCGGAATTCCGGCGCGGTCAGATCGAAAATCACTGTTACCGTTTCGCCGGCCGTTGTTGCAGCAGGCTCCTGATAAGGCGTGAGCCGGTCATTGCCTGCACTCATGGCCATCACAGCCTGAATATAGTGATTATCCCGCATCTTCACGCACCATTTATCTCCATAGACCTTGCTTTCCAAAACCTGCGGTTTTGGGGAGTCAATAACAATAGGGAAGGAAATTTTCCGGCTTTTGCCGCCAATGGTACCCGTCACAGAATAAGTATATTCCCCGTCAGGCAAAGGTTGGTTCTTATCGTCAAGAGGCATCCAGCCCTTTTCCGCCGTAACCGTGCGATATTTGCCTTTATCATAATATGTTTTGGACACATCGGTTTTCGTTTCACTATAAACCGTTTCCCCTTCCCCATCGGTCACGGAAAACAGCAATTCATCTACGCTGCGCAGCAAGGATACTGCTGCCGTTACATGTTTCGTTTTCGTACCGCCGCGCACGGCATTTTTCTCTGCACGATAATCGGCATCTCCTTTAATATATGTGTTATGACCCAAATAATGGCCTTTTTTCGTGCTATTATCGAATAGCCCCAGCATGGTTTCACAAATGACCGCCGTTTCATCATCATAAATGTCAGAATCGAAAATCGGCAAAGCCGCCCAATCCCCATAAAAGCCCATAAAAGGATAGGATAGCACCACATGATTCCCATCGGTAGGAGTCAATGTAACAAAACCCTCAATATAGATGCCGTTGGGGAAAGACTGCTGCAATTCCTCTTTGCCTGCCGCCGTCAGCGCCAAATCAATCTCTACCCTTTCACTGCCCCCTGCATCTACGGTAACAGCAGCGGGCTGATCCACACGGACCATATTTGCCTCCAGTTCTCGAGAAGCCTGCGCCATATAACTGATGCCGTCCTCTACCACCATATCCTCCGTCAATGCGGTCACATCTATCTGATAAGTAATGTCCTCCTCTGCAAAGGAATGGAGCTGAAAATCAAAATCAAAACTGCCCTCTGTATTCTCACCCAACTCGCCCTTGGGCAAATCGCCGTTTCCATTTGTCAGATAAACCTTGGTTTGCGTCGCTTTATCCAGCTTCACCAGACCGGCGCCCTGTTTTCTGGGGGAGAACGGCGGATTCTATGAGGCGGATATGCCGAGCCTCCTTGCCGCTATATGTATAAGTCACTCGTGCCACCTGATACTTCTTCGCCGGAAATTGATTGCTCCCGCTGAAAAAGCCGAAATACACCGCTCCATCTCTTTCCGCCTTAACCGTGCTGTAAGCTGCAACATCTTCCAAGAATTGGATACCGCTTTCGATGTCGATTTTTACATCATCAGCGGAAGGCCTTAAGGCAAATTCCGCTCCGGCAAATGCCGCATCTGCCTCCAGTATCACATCAAAGGAGAAGCTGTTTCTCCCGCCGGCAATATAACAGAAGTAACCGAAGGGGTAATTGTTGACGCCATAGCCGTACTGCTCAAACAGAGCAGTGCCGCCATACAGCACGCTAATAATCTGCAAAAATTTTTCATATTTCTTCCACCATTCTTTCCTATTCCCAAGAATAAATCCCATGCAGAACAATATCCGCCATACAATCGGCTCCATACAAAGACCCTATTCATTGTGTCGCTGGCAGAAAGCACTGCCTCTGCCAATGACCCCAATACCTGTACCATCTTTGTTAAATTAAGCATGTCATAAGTACAAACCGAAACGCAATAGATATCCATTCGGTTTTTCATCGGAAAAACTCCCGGACATAATGAATTTTTTTGTCCTTCTTTCCAATGACTTCCGAAACGCCGATACCGCCCTTTTTTATCGACACCGTTTATGGCATCATAAATATGTATCTGCTCAAAAGCTTTTCAAACCCTGATTTCCGCCGGTCTTTCAAAAAAAAAGAGAGCCCTTATTTTCAGAGCTCTCCTTATTTTCCGGACAGTGCATGATATTTTAATACGCCAATTTATCCATATAAATCATATACTTGCTTACCATCAATGTAATTTTGAATATAATGGCATCATCAAAATTACGCAAATCCAACCCTGTCATTTTCTGCAGCTTATCCAGCCTGTAAACCAGTGTATTTCTATGAATATACAGCTGACGGCTGGTCTCCGAAACATTCAGGTTGTTTTCAAAGAATTTATTCACCGTTGCCAAGGTTTCATCGTCAAAATCATCCATGGTCAAGCCATGAAGCACCTCTTTGATAAACATACGGCACAGAGGCAACGGCAGCTGATAAATCAATCGACCGATACCCAGCTTTTCATAGTTGACAATAAATTTATCCGTTTCAAAAATCTTGCCTACCTCCAGCGCCATTTTCGCCTCTTTGTAAGAACGGGAAACATCTTTCAAGTCATTGACAATGGTACCGCTGGAAATATATACCTTGCTGTTCGTTTCCGCCGTCAAGGTTTCTTCTATCATTTTGGCAATCCGGTCAATTTCCTCCGGCGTTTCCTTCTCCCGCAATTCCTTTACCAGTATAATACTGTTTTCATCTACCGCCGTCACAAAATCCTTTGTTTTGGCAGGGAAAATACTGCGGACAATCTCCACCACATTCATTTCCTTATCGATATTGGTTTCAATCAGATACACAATCCGATGCACGTTATTTTCAATATGTAGCTTTTTCGCCCGACTGTAAATATCTACCAACAAGAGATTATCCAGCAGCAGGTTTTTAATGAAATTATCCTTATCGTATCTTTCTTTATACGCCACCAGCAGGCTCTGTATCTGGAAGGCGGCAATTTTGCCGATTTGATAGCCGGCTTCATCCTCCCCCTTCACCTGAATCACATATTCCGGCACACCGTTATCGTAAATTTTGAAATACTGGTAGCCCAAAATCAACTGGCTTTCCGCCGGGGAGCTGATGAAGTTTTCCACAGCGTCTATCTGACGCCCAATCATATTTTCCTCCGTGGTGGCAATCACCTTCCCCTCCTTCTCCACAACACTCAATTCCTTACGAGTGATGTTTTTTAATCCATCAATGGTGCTTTGCAAAATCTGATTGGAAATCATCGTCCTCACCTCAAATTTATCCGTTTTCCATTCTGCCACGATCGTTTTATATTCTGTAAAAAGTGCCGAAAAAGCGCTCCTCTTTGGAATATCAAAAATATACTACTCCTATTTTATAACAAAATGCTAAAAAAAGTAAAGAGAAATTGCAAAAAAACATGCAAAATTTCTTTGAAAGTTATTTTTCCATAAAAAAAGTATCTGTTTTTTATGGAAACTGACTCTTGATTTTACAGAAAAACAATAAAATTTCCATTCCTTTTCTTTCGTTTTTTTATGTTTCCGAAAAGCCCTCCCCCAAAACTTCCCGAATATCCGTCACCCAAAAAAAGGCATTGCAGTCAATATTCATGATAATCTGCTTCACGGATTGCACTTCTTTTTTGGAAAAAACACAAAACAATACATCTCGGTTTGTTCCCGTATACTTTCCCTTGGCGGAAAATGCCGTTACCCCGCGGCTCAATTCCGATAAAAGGGCTTCGGCAATCCGGTCGCTTTTTTCAGAAATAATCCATGCCCCTCTGGCAAAATTCGCCCCTTCCATGATCCATGTACTGCAACGCTCTGTAATAAATACTGCCAAAATGGCGTATAATCCTCGCTCCACGCCAAAAGACAACATTCCCGCAAAAATAATGACCGCATCCAGCATAAAAATCAGGCGAGAAACAGAAATACTGTGCCACCGCATATGGAGCAATGTTGCCGCCAAATCAACGCCGCCGGTGGTGCCGTCTGCCGAAAGCACCAGCCCCAGCCCAAGGCCCACACTGCCGCCGCCAAATACTGCCGCCAGCAACGGGTCGGCACTGGATACGGGCGTATATTCCGCTAAATAAAGCATGGCAGAAAACAGCAGCGACGCCACCACCGTTTTTTCAACAAAGCCTCTGCCCTTTTTCCGCCACGCAAATAAAAAAAGAGGCAGGTTACATACCGTATTCACCAGCCATAGGGGGATACGCAGTCCCAACATTCTTGTAGCCCATTCGTTCAACAAAATGCCGATACCCGTCAGCCCGCCTGCCACCAGACCGGCTGTTTGATAAAACCCCACAGTACCCACAGCCATCAAGGCTGTGCCTGCAATCAGATATGTCCAATCCCTCTTTTTTATGCTATCCATGTATTCCACGTCCTTATGAAAGAACCGACTTCTACCGATTCCTTTTTCTCAGGACTGTCAGTGCAAATTTCGGCAAGCGCAGCATACGCCGCCAGCGACTCGGCTGGGTAATCAGGCGGTAAAACCATTCCAAGCCCAGCTTACGGAACACCTTCGGCGCCCGCTTCACATTCCCCGCCATGACATCAAAACTGCCGCCTACGCCGATGCAAAGCTTTGCTCCTGTCAGGTGCATATTTTCATAAATCCATTTCTCCTGCTTTGGTGCGCCCAGTCCTACTAACAGTATGGACGGAGACAGCTTTTTTATGTCCGCAATGATTTTTTTCTCTTCTTTCTCATCAAAATAACCATTATGCACGCCGACAATTTTTAAGCCGGGGTATTGCTTCGTCATTTTTCTTTCCGCCGCCGCAGCCACACCCGGTGCACCACCGAAGAAATAAAAGGTTTCCTCTCCTCCGGCAAGGGTCTGCATCAGTTTTTGGGTCAGGTCATAGCCCGCTACCCGCTCCGGCAGGCGTACATCGCTGTATTTCGATGCCCATACCACGCCGATACCGTCAGGCACAACCATATCCGCCTTTTGCAATATTTCCATCAATTTTGCATCTTTCCGAGCCTCCATGACAATTTCCGGATTGGGCGTACAGATAAAATGCTGTCCTTCCGCCTGCAATAGATCCTGCGCCTTTTCCGTCGCCTCCTGCATGGTCACCACATCAAAAGGCACGCCCAATACATGGGTCAATCTTCTCATGCCAAACACCCCCTTATTTTCTCCGTTTTAACAGCTTCTCCAGATATTTTTCGTTGCGGTGAGCCATTTCCTCCAGCTGTCGTTCTTTTTCGCCCAATAGGGAAACATAGGCCTCTCGATTCTGCATCACATCGTCCACCATGGTCAGTGTTTCTTCCATATCGAATTCCTTCAGCTTGCCGCCGCTGGGCATCTCCAGCTTTTCCAGATAATACTCGATTTTCGGGTCATAAATAAAGCCGATTAAAGGCACTCTCTGCCTTGCGGCAAATATCAGGGTATGCAAACGCATACTCAATATAAAGTCCGCCTGATTGATGATGCCCATGACCTCATAGGGAGAGTAATTCCCCCGTAAAATATAGGCTTCGGATTTCATTTTCCGCCGTACCTTTTCGCTGACGGTCACATCTTGGGGCATCTGCATAGGCAAAAATACGATATGCCTCTGATATTTTTCCACAACGGTATCACAAAGCCGAGCAAAACGCCCGATGAAGCGATCCATATCCCGCCAGTTGCGGACAGATACCACCACCATAGGACGATCCATAGGCACGCCCTCCGCCTGCAATATTTCTTTCGCCCGTTCCGGCGCAACGCTGTCCATGGTGAATACCGGATCCGCCGTCACAAAGCATTTCTTGGGATTGACACCCATGGAAAGCAGCTCCTCATAGGAATTTTCCTCCCGCAGGGTAATCAAATCCGCCCGATTGACCACCTGCTTCACCAATCTGCGGTTCCGCTTACCGGAAACAGGGCCGATGCCATTGGCATAAAGCATCACTTTTTTTCTCATGCATTTGGCCACCACGGTAATAGAGAGATAATACATCAGGGAGCGGGTGCTGGTGCTATCCTGCAGCAAAGAACCACCGCCGGAAAGCAATACGTCACAATGACGAATGGCACGCAATACCTCCCGCACACCAAAGCGATACACCGCCTCAATGCCGTATTTCTCCTTGGTTTCCTTGGGCTTATTGGACAATACGGTAATATGGTAATTATCGCCCAATCCCTGTATATTTTTGTGCATGGAAAGCATAATGGCCTCGTCACCGGTATTATTAAAGCCGTAATACCCGCTCATCACCACATGATACTGGGGTGTATGGCTCTCCTTCCATGCCGCATCATAGGCCTGCACACAATCCTGTGCCATTTTCGTTACGGAATAATACGCAAAAATCACTTCTCTGCCATAAGCGCCTGCCTGCTGTCTTTCCTCCGCCGTCATTTCATTGAAGGCATAGACCGTATCACGGTACAGCAATTCCTCACTGGACAATTCACAGCCCAGGCAGCAGAAATTGTTCTCCTGCGCCACCTCCAGCTTTTCCGGACGAAATATACCGATATAACCCTCATTCCCGGCTACAATGACCGTTTTCTCCGCCGCCATGGCCTCCAGCGCCGCACGGCTGACTCCCACAAACACATCTGCTACGGAAACCAGCTCGTTAATATCCGTCCGCCCGCCGGTCATGGTGATGCATTCTCTGCCGATTTTTTCATTGGCTTCGTTGCTTCTTTCCAACAACTCATCAAACACATCACCGCCGCCAACAATCAGCATACGCAAGCCGGGTATGGCCTGTGCCAGCTTCGGCGCCAGGGCAATCAGCTGTCTTGCCACCAAGGCACGGCTTTCGTCCATACGGCTGACATAAACCAATGTAGGCTCGCCCTCCTTCAGGTGGAATTCCTGTCGGATTTTACTGCCATCGGTACGGGGTGAAAATTTATCCGTATCAATCCCATTGATGGTGACAAAGATATCCTCACTGCGCACACGGTAATTCTCCATCAGATACTGGCGGATATCCTCGCTGACCGCCACTACCTTCTGTCCCCAGTTGGTCAGGTATTTCAGCCCCATGCCCGTATAAAACACCCAATGGGCAGAGGTCATGAAAGTAAAGGCACTTTTCATTCTTTTTTTCAGCAGACCGCATATAAAGCTGGGTATTCTGGCGTGGGAATGGACAATATCCACCTGCTCCTTTTTCACGATTTTCTTCAGCAGAAAATAGGAGCGTATCATTTTGAATATATTTCTCTGGTTCATGGGCACATGATAATGCCGGATACCGGCTTCCGCCAGCTCCTTTTCATACACCCCGCCGTTGGAGGCAACGATAATATCATAGCCCTGCTTTTTCAATTCCTTGGAAAGCTCCACCACATGGGTTTCCGCCCCGCCGATTTCCAAACCCATCAGCGTCATTAAAATTTTGTATTTCATGCTCTCTCCCCCATCAAGTGCCGATGCTCGTGATTTTGATTACGGGTTGTGCGTATTTTGTCACAATTGGCATTTCCGAATTGGCCTTCAGCTCTACCACACCGTCCACAAAATATCCCTCGTCCTTTTCCATAACAGGGCCTTCTATGGTCAGCCTTACGTTATAATACCCTAAGTACTCCGTTTCTTTCGCGGAGCCGTCCAGCTGAAGGACATTTTTCATCACCGGCTGATGGCTGACGCTTTTGATGGTGCCGATATAAATACCGGTCTTATCATCAAACATTTTATCCCCTTCATGCAGGGCGTTTACCGTAGGCATCCGCACCTCGCCGATAAATGCCGTATAGGTCGTCTGATCCACGGCATCTGCCAGCTCCGCCGTTTCCTTTTTGTTTCCCCCGCCGATTTTATACACCGCCAGAGCAAGTAACGCAAGTACCACCAAAATGATGAGAATATCTATTACATTCCATCTTTTTTTCGCCATATCACTCACCGTCCCTTACTTCTACCACAATGCCCTTAAAGGCATAGCCCTTGCCCTTGACATTCAGCTCCATGCCTACCTTAACCACAGTGCCTTCTACGGCAATATCCTTCTCCGTTTCCGTTCCCTTGCCTTCAATGGTCAGGAAAATGTTGCTGTAACCCTTGGCGGGAATTCTTTCGTACTTTCCCGTATTTCTGTTATAGGACAGCTCCGTATACGGCTCCGTTTTGACCTCCTTCACCGTACCGAGATATGCCGTTGTAGAGCTATTATAGGCGTTCCCGCCGATTACGGGGAAATTCGCCGTTTCCTCCAGCACTTCCTCCCCCATGACCACATAGGAATAGGTTTTGGCCGCCGCACCGCCTGTTTCGCCGCCTTTGCCGCCCAAAAACATCTTCCCGCCGACAATTGCCGCCACAAGCAGCAGCAATATCAACAAAATATCCACGATATTAAATATACCCAATAGCTTTCTGCTTCTTCTCTCTCTCATCTTTTTGCCTCCAGATAGAGTTTCTCTATTTTCTTCGTCATCTGCTCCGCCAGAAATTCCCTTTCGGCCATTTTTGCCGCAGCTTCGCCCATCTGCCGCCGTTTTTCATCGTTCTCCAATAAATCAAACAGGCGATTTGCCAATGCATGGGCATCTCCCACAGGAACAAGATAGCCGTTTTCCCCATGGGAAATCACCTCGGATACACCGCCGCTATCGGTCCCCACAGCAGGCACCCCTGCTATCATGGATTCCAGTATGGACAGGCACAGAGCCTCCGCCCGAGAAGTGATGACAGCAATATCCAAAGCCGCCTCGATTTTTTCTACGTCCCGTATAAAGCCTGTAAAGCTGACATTTGCAGCAATGCCCAATGCCTTGGCACGTTCCTCCAAATGCTGCTTCAGACTGCCGTCGCCGATGATATAAAACCGCACGTCCTGCCGCTTGGACAAAACCTCCTTCGCCCCCAACAGCAGGGTTTCATGGTCCTTGACCTCCTCCAGTCTTGCCACCATGCCCACGGCCTTTTCTCCGCTTTTTCCGCCAAATTCCGCCAAAATCCGCTGTTTTTCCTCCGCCGAAAGGGGCGGGATTTTTTCAATACCGTTATAGACCGTTACAATTTGCTTCGGGTCCGTTCCACCGGCAATCATGCTATGGCGTACTGCCTTGCTGACGGCAATAATCCGATGGCTGTACCGGCGGTTCAGTCTGCGCCGCAGCACCCGCTTGGGTAATGCCCCCGCCGCACCCTCCATACAATGCTTTGTATGAAAAATGACAGGCACCTTCGCCCGTCTGGCGGCAACTCGCGCCGTCAGGCTGGCATGGGTATGGATAATATCCGGTCTTTCTTTTTTCAGCAACCGAATGAGGGGTTTCAATGCCTTTTTATCAAAGGAAAGATCCTCCATTTCCTGCATGGCAATCACCGGCACGCCCAACTGTGCCACTCTTTCGCACAAAAGGCTATCCTCCGGCAAAACCACCTTCACCGCAAAATGCGCTCTATCATAATATTTCAGATAATACAGCAGCCAACGCCCTGCCCCGCCGATATTCCGGTCCGTCAAAACGTGGAGGATTTTCATGTGCCCTCTTTCTGCCATTGATTTTCACCTACTCTCACTGCCGCCATACCGATGCCGATGAAACACCAGAAAAACAGCACCATATGATAATCGAACCAAATATGATCCGTAATGCCCTGCAACAAAAGTCCGGCAAAACCGCCGAATACCGCTCCCAACAGGAACCGAAACCTCTTCGGCACCATCGTCATGGCGGAATAAAGCTTCTGGAAGAAGAACACAAACAGCAGTACCATCACACCAAAGCCCACAAATCCCAGCTCTATCAATTCCTGCAAAAACAGGTTATGGGCGTGGTAGGCATTTGCCGCCTCGTAAGAAAACATGGGGTAAATATCGTTAAACGCTCCCAGTCCGATGCCTGTGGGCCAGTATTTTCCAATCATGGCTCCCGCCGCCTTATAAATGGAAAGGCGATAAAGGGAGGAGGAATCGCTCATGGTGACAGAGCTTGCCAATCTGCTCCAAAGGCCGGCAGGCAATACAAAGGGCATGGCCAGTATCCCTGCAATCCCCAAAGGAATGAGTCGTTTTTCCGCCAACAGCACAAACAGCCCCGCCGAAAACAACAGACCCAGCATAGCCCCACGGGAATTGGTCGCCACCAAGCCCAGACAAATCACGCCAAAACAGCCGGCATAAAACAGCTTGCCCAGCCGGTTGCGCACCTTCCAAAGCATACCCGCCGCCAAAGAGCCGACTAAAATCAGGTATTCCCCCAGCACATTGGGGTTAGTGAAGGTTCCATAGGCACGGGTTGTGATTTGGAAGCTATCTGCATCTACCCATGCAGCGTCCATCTCTACACCGACAATATATTGATAAATGGCATACAGGGCAATCAATGTACCCATACCCACCAATACAAACAGCACAAAATCCAGCTTCGCTTCCGTATCAATGGCGTCCTTCGCCACAAAAAACACCGCCATTAAAATCAAGAACAACGCCATGGATAACACCGCTCCGGGGAAGGCGTAGCTGGTCACTCCGGCATACAGCACGCAGACGCCGAAGCACCCCAAAAGTACACTGACAACGCTTGTCCGCTGGGCACGAATCCGCCCCAAAAACAAATTCACCAGATACAACAGGAATGTACCCAAACAAAGCACCGCCAACAGCATAGTGGGGAATATGGGAATGGCAAACACAATGCCGCATAAGCACAGAATCAGGAAGTTCTGATTACACAGCCGTAAAACTGCACTTTCGTTGAAGGCCGCCGCCAATGCGTTTTTCCTCCGGCGCACTGCCAAGCCACTCCATTGCGTCAGCCGCCGCCAGAAACGGGGCAGACGGCTGTCCTGTGTCTCCAGGGCTTTATCCCAGTTTTGCCGCAGGAAATGCAGGATACCGCTTTCGGCAAAGCCTTTTCCTATCCATCGGCAAAGTCTCCGGTAGCATCTGTGTGCCAAGCTGCCTGTCCAAAGGGCCGCCAGCCCTCCGCAAATCCATGCAATCAGCCGAAAACAAAAGCTATCCTCGATTGTCTGCGAAAATCTATCCAACATACCCACCGCACTCCGTTTTTCCGTTCTTTTTTGTTCTTCGGGTCGGGCAGGCTCGCCATCGGCGCCTCTATTCAGCAGTTTTTTCGCCATATCCGCCGCAATCTGCCCTTCCTCAATCCGCAAAAGCCATGCCAAAACCAAATAACAAGCCCCGCCGACACCGGCAGAGATGCCCAGCAACAATATGCCGGAAATCACCCCGCCGCCAAGCCTTGCCGCCAATATTTTTCTGATGCCCAACACCAAAATCAGCATAGCCCCTGCCGCCAACAGCATTTTCCCCAGCTCACGCAAAAGGGGTCTGTCCAAAATATTCGGGTACTGCCGCAGGGAGGATACCAAAAGCACCGCCGCCGATGCCATGGAGGATACCGCCGCCGCCAATGCCAGCCCGCCAATGCCCATAGGCTTTATCAAAAGCCAGCATAGCAAGGCATTGACGAATATGGAAACCACGCCGGAATAAAAAGGCGTTTTCCCGTCCTGATGGGCATAAAAAGCACGGCTTAATATGGTCTGTATGCCATAGCCCGCCATACCCACAGCGAAGAAAAACAATGCCGTTGCCGTCATAGTGGTGGCTGTGGGGTCAAACTTCCCACGTTCATAAATCACCTGTACCAGCGGATGAGAGAGTGCCATCAGGCCTGCCGTCATGGGAATAAGCAGGAAAAGCATGGACTTCAGCGTCCCTCTGACCGCCTTTGCAAAGCCCTTTTTATCCTCCGTCATACGGGAGAATTTCGGGAACACCAAATTGGCAATGGCCAAAACAAATACCCCTACAATAATGGTATAGAGATTATTGGCGTATTCCAGTGTTGTACCGCCCAGCTCCCCTTGGGCAAGCTGCGAGGCAAACCGCATATTGATGAGAAAATTGATGGGCTGTATCCATGTGCTGACCATGACGGGCAGCATCAAACGAAGTATTTTTTTCAGCCCTTCGTCCCGAAAATGGAAATCCGGACGATAGCGATACCCTCTTTGATGCAGGGAAGGAATCTGCATAACGGCCTGCATGGCCCAGCCAATCAAAAAGGCAATCGTCAGGCCATAAATCCCGAATTTCTCGTTAAAAAAGATATAATACAATATCAATATGCCGTTGGAAACCACGCTTAATGCCGCCGGCACATTAAATTCATCTAAGGATTGTAATATGCCCACAAAAGAGAAAGCCACTGCCGTAAAAAGCATGGTGGGAAAGAGCATTTGCAGCAACGGAACCGCCAAAGCAATGGTATCCGCCGCATAACCGGGACTGACCAACCATGCCAAAGGCTCCGCAAACAATATACCCAACGCCATCATAGCCACCGTCACCCCGCCAATGAGGGTAATAAAGCGATTGGCTAATATATAGGCCTCTTTTTTGCCCCGTTTTTCTAAATATTCCACAAAAATCGGGATAAAACTGGCAGAAATCGCCGATGCAAATATCACATCGAAAAAAGTACGGGGAATACGGCTTGCCAAAAGAAACGCCGCCGCTTCCGCACCGGTGGCGTAATTGGCCGCCAAAAGCTGCTCCCGCACCAAGCCCAGTATTTTCCCGAAAAGGGTAATTAACATCATAAAGCTGACGGTTTTCACCGCCTGATTGCTTTTCTGTGCCATAGTCTACTCCTAAAACGTCCTTAATAAAAATTTACACACAAGATGGGCAGAGAATTCTCCCTACCCATCTTACCTGATTTTTCCCGATTTTACAATATTTTCAAAGGGGCTGTTTTGCCGACCCTGCGTTTCAGCCGCCGGTTTATGAAATCTTCACCGCTTCATAGGAAACGTCCGCCCCGCTGACACGGAATCGCAGCATGGTATAGTTGGGATTCACCTTGCCGTCCGCCGTCCACAGGTTCGGCAGATTGATATACCGCACGCCGTCCTTCACCGATGCCCAATAGCCGGTGTTATAACAGGAAACCACAAACACTTTCTTCCCCTGCTGGACATATTTATATAAAATCGCCCGCAGATAATTCGCTTCTGCCGCAGAGGTGAAATCGGAAGGTGTTTTGTCCATCACCAGAACGATGGTATCGTTATTGGCCAGCTCCACATCTCTGGTAAAATTTGTCCACTGGCTGGCATTGGTTGCCGTAATGCCGCCCTTCGCCGCAGAAATCATGGCAACGCTGACACCGCCTCTGTTCATAAAACGATACTGTCCCGTCCAGCTGAAGGAATCCAGCTTTTTGGCCGATTGAATATCGTTGGCAGCGCCGTAAATCGCCACATCTGCATTGGCGTCCACATAGGACTTTACTTTGCTTCTTGCCCCATTATAAATATTGGATTCAATTTTCTCACTGCCGGTATAGGCAATTTTCCCAGCGAGGTTGAAATAAAACGCTCCGTCATTTGTTTTTTGCACTGCCTGATTTAATTTATCCTTCGTTGCGGTATCCGCAGGCTTCGCCACTGCCGCCGCACCGCCTACCGTTACGGAAATATAAGCCGCAGCGCCGTCCTTTTCGCATTTGATATAGGTCGCGCCTTTCTTCTTCGCCGTAAAAGTATTGCCGGAAACCGTACCGACACTTTCGTCCGCCACCGTATATTTTGTGCTGGTGGATACCCAATAGGTAAAGCCATCCTCATCAATGGCAGTCATGGCAATCTGTGCCGTTGCACCTGCTCCGTTCAGGTTGATATTGGTATTTGTCGGCTTTAATCTGGCAGTTTTTCCACTGACCATACCCAATGCCGATGCACCCATACCGTTATACAGCGCCACTACGTTGAACGTCCCACTGGAAGCGGGAGTAAAAGTATAGCCGTTCCAACTGCCCTCCATGCCGACAACGTCCAAGTCCACCTGATCCACAGGAATTTCAATGCGATTATAATATTCGTCCATGCCATATACCGTAAATTCTATGGGCTTGCCCGGTAATGTTCTGGTCTGGGAGGGGGCAATCGCAATCTGTGTGATTTCGCCCTTAGGTGCCGTCTGGAACACGCCTACACCGTTGATGACCTTACGTTCCGTACCTTCGGAAACCTGATTTTTCACCACCGGCGTTTTATCCTCCAAGGTCTGCACTGCCATGGTTGAGGAGCCGCCGCCGTCCAGATGCATGGCTTCATAGGCACCGTAAATCTTCATCAGGGCCGCCGTTTCGCTATGGGTAGCGCCCACACTTTCTCCTCTGCCGTCCACCACCATGAAAATTGCCGTATTTCCGTCTTGGGAAACGCCAAAAGCCGTTCTGGGCTGTCTGCCGCCGGCCACAATTTTTGTAGCAGGCGCTTCCTGTCCCGCAATCAACAGCTTGCCGCCGCCGCCAAAAGCAGTATCGATTTTATCCAAATCCACGGAGGAATTGATATTCAGCCGCACCCAATCCCCCACAGCAAACATAGATGCCGCATTGGTATAGTAATCCCCGCTCATGACAATCAGGTAACCGTCCAGCGGTACTGCCGTCCATTCGCCCTTCTGGGAAATATGGGTAATTTGGTCATTCTGCACCACAAACTTCACCAAACCGGGGAATCTTTTATCCAGCTCCGCCGTATTTTGCATCACATTCCCGTCCAGATAGATGGGGAAGACCATAGAGGTCACTTTATTCAAGGATGCCAGCTCAAAGGTCTTTTTCTCATTCCCGAAGGTCGCCGTCATTTTGAAATAATCGAAAAAAGGATTGCCGCTTTCGTCCATGAAAAACGCCGCATATTCATCGCCGTTTTTATTGATGGAAGTACCGGCGGAAATCACATCGCCATCTCGCACAATGGGGCCAAAGGCGGCGGAATGGGTGCCGCTCAGGCCGAAAAAGTCGGAATTGACCCCTGCCAAAGCGCCGTTATCCGCCAACAGTTTTTTAACAGGTTCTTTTAATCCATATTCTCCCTTGCTTTCCACTTCTCTGATTTCCAATGTGCTTTCCCGCAGGTCTACCTTCAGCACATGGACATTCTGTATCCCCGCATCGGTCATACGGCTGCTTTTTTCATAGGTCACGCCGCGGGTCACGGTATCGACTGTTTTTTGTTCATAAAATGCATAGGCACCGTAAGCAGTATGCCCACCCAACGCCATGCTCATCGGTGAAACCAACAGCAGTGCCGCCAATGCCGCACCGATACTGCGTTTTATCTGTTTTTTATTTCTGCTCACGTTTCATCTCTCCTCTTCGCGTATATTCTAATCAAATTCGCTTCCGAACGTATCACTCCAAATTACTCCGACTTTAAGCATACCACATTTTTCTTCTTTTTTCCTGTATTCTGCGAAACCTTAATAAAACTGTAACAATTCACCCATAAAAAAAGGCCGTTGCTCATACCAAACGCCCTTTTTTCCCCTTTGTTTCGTTTTTATGGACTCCCGCCTTCTCGTCTGCCATTGCCGCCTTTTTCGGCTTTTTTCTTGTCATGTCATAGCTCATCTGCAATAGGCCGCAAATCTCCTCCGCCGAAACGGTACCGTCCAGCAATATGGTCACCCAATGGGTTTTATTCATGTGATAGGCAGGGAAAAACCCGTCTTTTTGCAAAAGAGAACCCATCAAAACCGGGTCGCATTTGATATTCAGGATTTCCACTCTGTCCGCATCTGTCAGCCCCAATTTGCTTTTCGGCACACTCGCCATCAGAGCGTACCATTTTCCGCCGTTGCTGTGGCGTAAAACGCAGTATTCCGGATATTTCTCCCAAAGATACACCGGTTCGGAGCCAAATTGCTCCAAGGCGTATTGTAAAAGCCCTTTTTGGTTCATGGTGTCACTCCTTCACAGTTTGTATATGATAGATAACGCAAAAAGGCGTATTCCATATCGTCGAATACGCCCGTTTTCATTAGCCGTGGAACAGCTTTTTGGTCTGGTACTGCGGTTCACAGGTCAGGTTAATGCCCAGCTTATGAAATACATTTTCGTCCACCGAGGAAAGAATTACCGTGGAATGCACCTCACAGCACCGCAGCTTTTCCAACTGCCGCAGCGCCAAATCTGCCCTTTTATCCGTTGTGGCACAGATGCACAGGGCAATCAGGATTTCGTCCGTATGCAGGCGGGGATTATGGTTCCCCAAATGGCTGACCTTCAACTGCTGAATGGGCTCGATAATCGTTGGTGCAATCAGCTTCACGTCCTTTTCAATGCCTGCCAGCTTTTTCAGCGCATTCAACAACATCGCAGAGGACGCCCCCAAAAGAGGACTAGTCTTGCCGGTTACGATGGTACCATCGGGCAATTCGATGGCCGCCGCAGGGCCGTTGGTTTCCTCCGCCCGTCTATTGGCCGCCGCCACCACAGGTCTATCCTCCACGGAGGTGCCTGCCTGCTTCATCAACAGCTCCAGCTTATATATCACATCGTCGGTCAGATTGCCCTTTCTGCGGTCACAAAGTGCCTTATAATACCGGCGGACAATTTCCTCCCTTGCCGCCCGACAAACTGCCTCATCATCAAAAATACAGTTCCCTACCATATTGACACCCATATCCGTCGGGGATTTATAGGGGGATTTTCCGTAAATCTGCTCGAACATGGCGTTGAGCACAGGGAATACCTCTACATCTCGATTATAATTGATGGTGGTTTCCCCATAGGCCTCCAGATGGAAGGGGTCTATCATATTCACATCGTTCAAATCTGCCGTGGCCGCCTCATAAGCCAGATTAACCGGATGCCGCAGGGGCAGGTTCCAAATAGGGAAGGTTTCAAACTTGGCATAGCCTGCTTTTACACCCCGCTTATTTTCGTGGTAAAGCTGGGAAAGGCAGGTGGCCATTTTGCCGCTGCCGGGCCCCGGCGCCGTAATCACCACCAAAGAGCGCCGGGTTTCGATATAATCATTCCGCCCATAGCCCTCATCGCTGACAATCAGGGAAATATTCCCGGGATACCCCTCGATGGAGTAATGCTTATAGACCTTTATGCCCAAGGCCTCCAGCTTTTTTTCATAGGCAATGGCACTGGCCTGTCCGCTAAAGCGGGTCAGCACCACACTGCCCACAAACAGCCCATAGCCCCGAAAGGCATCAATCAGACGCAGCACATCCATATCGTAGGTGATGCCCAAATCTCCTCTAACCTTATTTTTCTCAATATCTCCCGCATTGATGACAATGACGATTTCCGCATCGTCCTTCAGCTGCACCAGCATATCGATTTTACTGTCGGGCTTGAAGCCGGGCAAAACTCTGGAAGCATGGTAATCATCGAATAATTTCCCGCCGAACTCCAGATACAGCTTGCCGCCGAACTGCCCGATTCTTTCCTTGATATGCTTTGACTGCATCTGCAAATATTTTTCATTATCAAAACTCAAATGTACCATAGTCCTTCTCCCCAAAGCTCTGTTCTACGATTGCCATTACAGACAGTATACCCGTTTTTTCCTCCGTTTACAAACAAAACTTACAAAAATCTCCGGGATCAATCGGTTTTCAGCCCGGCCGCCGCCAGACAAAATACCTTGACCTCCTTCGCCCCGGCACGATACAGCACCTTGGCACATTCATTGCAGGTCGTTCCCGTGGTGAAAATATCATCTACCAGCAATATCCGTTTCCCCCTTACCTCCGCCGCTACGGCAAAGACATCTTTGAGGTTTTCCTTTCTTTCCTCCGGTGTGAGGGTGCTTTGGGGAACCGTATCCCGCTTTCTTGTCAAAGCATCCGCCGAAAAGAGCAGTCCCGTTTCTTTGGAAATCTCCTGACAGAGAAGATTTGTCTGGTTAAAGCCCCGCCGCTTTTCTTTTTTCGGGTGCAAAGGCACCGACAGAAGCAAATCCGTTTCCGCCAACAGCTCCT
Organism: Anaerotignum sp.; assembly: GCA_017523325.1. Classification (GTDB taxonomy): domain Bacteria; phylum Bacillota; class Clostridia; order Lachnospirales; family Anaerotignaceae; genus Anaerotignum_A. The sequence continues at coordinate 17,812 of JAFWWO010000040.1, forward strand.
CATGATATTCCAGCAGATATTCTGCCATCAATTGACCGAACCCTTCACCAAAACTGCGCACACCGTCATACTTGAATAAATGAATCCCCTTCTGCACTTTTTCATAGGGAAAAAGGGCAAAGGCCGCCGAAAAGGCATAGGGCTTACAGCAAAATTCACAAAACCCCGCCGTTTCCGTTTTTCCGCCGCAATGGGGACATTCTTCCGCCGGAATCCCGGGAAAATCCGATGCACAGGGCGGACAAAGGCACGTCCGATTTTTCTGTGTATTTTCTCTTTTCAGCGGTAATACTGCTCCGCAAAGCACACAACGGGCGGGGTAAATCACCTCCAACGCACCCTTCAAATATTTATTCATACCAATTCCCCTTCGTCATGGATAAAATCATATAAATTCCGAATCCGCTGTGCCAGACCGGTGTATCGGCTTACCTCTTTATCATTGGCAATCATGGCAGAAACCGTTTCTTTTAAGCCCACCAATACCACCAGTGTTTTCGCCCGTGTAACGGCGGTATAAAGCAGATTCCTTGTCATCAGCATAGGCGGACCGCTATAAACAGGCAATATGACAACGGGATATTCGCTCCCTTGGGATTTATGAATGGTAATGGCATATGCCAGCTCCAACTCCTCCAGTTGACCGAAATCATAGTCCACAATCTTCCCATCATCAAAGGCCACCCGCAGAATTTCGCTATCGTTGTCGATAGAAAGAATTTCGCCCGCATCGCCGTTATAAACGCCCAGCCCTTCGTCACTTCGCTTCCCAAAACCGTCATAGCATCGCCAGACCGTATTATAGTTATTTTTAATCTGCATCACCTTATCCCCTTCGCGGAAGGTAATCCGGCGGAAAGCGACCTCTCGCTTGCCTTTTCCCGCCGGATTCAACGTCCGCTGGAGCACCTGATTCAAATTTTGCACACCCAGCAAGCCCTTTCGCATCGGGGTCAATATCTGCATATTCTGCAAAGCGTCACAGCCTGTAAATTTCGGCAATCGCTTCGTCACCAGCTCCTGAATGGTACCTACAACCTCCTCGGCAAAGGCACGGCGCATGAAAAAGAAATCCGTCCCCGCTTCGTTGAGCACCGGCTCCTCTCCCTGATTGATGCGATGGGCATTCATAATAATGGCACTTTCCTGTGCCTGTCGGAACACGTGCTGTAACCGAACCACCTTCAGCCGTTCACTGCGAATCATATCCTTCAACACGTTGCCTGCTCCCACCGAGGGCAGCTGGTCTACGTCCCCCACGAAAATAATACGGGAACCGCTTTCCACCGCCCGCAGAAGCGCCTGCATCAGCACAATATCCACCATAGAGGTTTCGTCTATGATAATCACATCGGCCTCTATGGGGTCGTCCTCATTTTTGGCAAAGCTCTGCCGGCGGCTATCCTCATTGACGAAGCTGATACCCAAAAGACGGTGAATGGTCTGAGCCTCCATGCCCGTAGCCTCCGTCATACGCTTTGCCGCCCGTCCCGTGGGTGCCGCCAAAACCACATCATGCTCCTCCTGCTTGAGGATACGCAGTATGGTATTGATGGTCGTCGTTTTTCCCGTACCGGGGCCGCCGGTAATCACCAGCACGCCACAGCTCATGGCTTCCAGCACCGCCAACCGCTGCTCCTCTGCTAAAATCACACCGGTTTCCTTCTCCACACGGGCAATCTCCCGGGCGATATACGCCCCGTCCGGCGGCTCATATTCCGCCGAAAGCTCCAAAAGCCGCTTCGCCACCGCCATTTCCGCATAAAAATAAAAATTCAGATAAACACCGTCCACCCCGTCCAGATTTTCCTGCCAGATTTGACTGTCCACCTGCAATTCCCGTATGGCGTTTTCCACAGCAAGAGGGTGCAACTCCAGCAACTCCACCGCTTGGGCAACGAGCCTTTCCTTTGGCAAATAACAATCCCCATTGGCAGCCGCCTGATTGAGCACATATTTCACTGCCGCCTTCACCCGATTGGGGTCATCTGCCGAAATGCCCGCACCGACCGCCATTTTATCCGCCATTTTGAAGCCGATTCCTACAATATCATCAGCCAGACGATAGGGATTGTTCTGCACAATTTCAAAGGTATGACCCTTATATTTCTTATAGATTTTCATGGCATAGGTCGGCGAAATATCAAAGCCCTGCAAAAACAGCATCGCCTTACGCAGTTCATGCTGTTCCCGAAAAATGTCCGATATTTTCTGTGCCTTATCATAGCTGATGCCGCGGATTTCCGTCAGTAAATCCGGCTTTTCTTCAATGACATAAAAAGTCGCCTCGCCAAATTTTTCAACGATGCGCTTCGCCGTTCTCGCCCCGATGCCCTTAATCAGCCCCGATGCTAAATATTTCTCGATACCCGCTAAGGTGGTGGGCATGGATTTTTCGTAATATTGCACCTGCACCTGCCTGCCGTAAAGGGAGTGCATCGTCCAATTCCCTCGTATTTCCAAGGTTTCCCCGCTATGGATTTGGGGGACGATGCCGACACAGGTCACTTCGTCCTCCTCCGCCTGCAAAGAAAACACCGTATAACCGTTTTCGTTATTCCGGAAGATAATATCCCCCACTTCTCCGGTTATTTTGATATCCTCCACGCCGTCACCTCCTTTTATCCAAGTAAAATCTGCTCAAAAAACATATTTTCACAAAATTTCTCTGCCACAAGTATATCACAACAAAACAAAAAAGGGAACAAGAGTTCCCAATTTTTTCAATAAAAAACCATTCTTTTTGACCGCCGTACTGCAACCAAAAAGAGCCCCCTCGGCGGTTCCTTTCCGTTATACGAAATATTCCGGCTCCGCCCGCCGCTCGTACAATTCCTCCAACTCTTCCTTATGGTAGATATAGCCGGGGTCATCGTAATACTTGGCACCGACGGGACATTTTTTCACACAGGCACCGCATTTGATACAAATGCCCGTATATTCTCTGGGGTTATCCCGACTGATGGAGCCCATGGGACAGGCTTTGATACAAATTCCGCAATCACAGCAGGTATCCTTTGTTTGCGGTTTTACCTTCCGAATGTCAATGGCTGCGCCGTAACGGTCTTGGGGGATAAAATAAGGGCGAACAGGCTCCTCCCCTTTTACATAGGCAGGGGCTGTATATACCCAATCGCTATTGAGCTTTTCGGCAATTTTTCCTGCGAATTCCTTTAGGATTGCTTTATCCCTCTCATCCGGTCTGCCTGCACCCAATGTACAGGAGAAGGAATGTTCGCTGATAAAAGCCCCGCCTGCCACCGTGCGGAAACCGTCCTCCTCCAGAATATTGCGCAGTTCTATGAGGGCATCGTCATAATTACGGTTCCCGAAAGAAACCATAGGCACTGCCCATGCACCGTTGCCCTTTACCCTTTCCCGCAAATAGGGCAATAATACATTGGGCACACGGCCCGCAATCACCGGCGTACCGAATACCACAATATCCCCCTCGCCAAATACGGCCTCCTGCTCCCGCACTGCAGGCGGTGTAAAATCATAAGCCGCTAAGGGCAGGTTCAGCTTTGCCGCCAGTTCCTCTGCCGTTGTTTGAACCACCGTTTTCGTGCCGCCGGTGGGGCTGAAATAAACCGCCCAAACCTTTTTCTTCGTTACCGCCATATTCCTTCCTCCTCCGTCCCGCTTTTTCTTTCATCATACCGTATTTTGCAGTATTTTTCAACCTCGGGCAGCCATTCCATAAAAAAAGAGAACTCCGAAAATCAGAAGTTCTCCCAAAATCTATCATATCCGTAAACCAATCTCAATGGAATTTCTCCATGGTTTCCCATGCGTCGCCCAGCTTTTCCATGGTTTGCTTCGCAATCATTTCCTCCATTCGCTTTTCCGCGTATTCCGTCTGCACCTCATTGCGGTAAGCGGATTGGGCAATCTCCCGCACCTGTTCCTCCGTCGGCACGGTTTTGCCCATTGCCCGAAAGATATAATACCGGCCGCCGGCTTGGATAGGGTCTGTCACATTCCCTGCCTCCAAGGCCTCCGTCAAACCATAGAGATTGCGCAAGGCACTTTGGTACATGGTGGTTTCCCCATTCTCCTGCCCGCTTTGCACGGAAGGATCAGTATCATATTCTGCAAAGAGGGTCTTAAAATCCTCTCCTGCCTTTGCCCGTTCTGCCGCCTCCTGTGCCTTTGCAGCATCCTCCAGCAAAATGGATTGCAGCTGTACCGCCGTATAATCCCATTGTATCTGCTCATGGTTTTGCTGATAATATTCCTCCGCATCTGCCGGGTCAACCTCCCGCTCCGATGCAATGGTGCCATAGACCAAAGAATACAGATAGGAGGCTTCCATCATAGGGATCAGCTTTTGGGTATCCACACCCATTTTTTGCACGTCCTCCGAAGAAACATTGGCCAAAAATTGCTCCGCCGCCTGCTTGGCTTCCTGCTTTTGCTCCTCCGTCAGGGCAATGCCGTTACCCGCCGCATATTCCTTTGCCGCAATGACGCTTTGCAAGGTTTGAATGGCCCGTTCCTCCACCAGCTCATCGGCAGTCTTACCGTCAAAATCCATACTCCAAACGTCCTCCCCCGCCGCAGAAAGGAAGCTCTGGGTCGCCGTATATAAATATACCATATATTCCGATTTCATAATCTCCTGCCCGTTGATTTTCATGACCGCTTCATCTGAAAATCCGCCTCGACAGCCTGCAAGTGCCAAAACCATTGCCGCCAAAAGACAAAGCAGGTGAAATGCTCTGTTTTTTCTTTTTTTCATGGGATTACACCTTCTCTCCATTACTCCCAAAGGAAATCGTGCTTTTATTATACACGTTCTCTCCCCATAATGCTAGACTTTCAGTGCATTTAAGATTTTTTTAATATGTTCCAACGGTTTTTCCGCCTCATTTTTCTTTTGCTTTACCGTCAAATAAGGCTTTGCACCGGCAGTGAACAAATACTTCCCTTTCTCCTGTCCAATCAGCTCCGTCAGGCGCAGAGGGTCTATATTGGGCCGGGGTCTGAATTCCAACAGCAAATTTCCGTGCTTTTGCTCGATTGCCGTTATGCCCAATGCATGGGCGTCCGCCTTTATCAGCACTATTTCCAGAAGGGTCTGGACACTCTTGGGCAAATCCCCATAGCGATCCTCCATTTCTTCCTGTATATCGTAATATTCCTCCTGATTACGGATAGCGGCGATTTTTTTGTAAAGCTCCATGCGCTGTTCCTGATTTTTGATATAAAAATCCGGGATATAGGCGCTGATATGCAAATCCACCGAGGTTTCAAATTCCTCCGCCCGCACTTCGCCTTTCAGGCTTCGGACCTCCTCCTCCAGCAACCGGCAATACATATCGTAGCCCACGGCCTCCATATGCCCGTGCTGCTCCGCCCCCAGCAAATTCCCTGCACCACGGATTTCCAAATCCCTCATGGCAATTTTGAAGCCGGAGCCGAATTCCGTAAATTCCCGAATGGTTTGCAGGCGTTTTTCCGCCGCCTCCCGCAGCATTTTATCCCGCCGATACAACAAATAGGCATAGGCAATACGGTTGCTGCGCCCCACTCGCCCTCTGATCTGATACAGCTGGGAAAGCCCCATACGGTCGGCGTCCTGAATAATGATGGTATTCACATTGGAAATATCCATACCCGTTTCGATAATGGTGGTGCAAACCAAAACATCCATCTCTCCGGCGATAAATTCCTCCATAATACTCTCCAGCTCTCGCTCTGACATCTGTCCGTGGGCATAGGCCACCTTTGCATCAGGCACCAGCTGACGAATCCGAAAAGTCTCCTCGCTGATGCTTTCCACCCGATTATACAGATAATAGACCTGTCCGCCTCGGGCAATCTCCCGATGAATCGCCTCCCGAATAAACTCCGGATTATTTTCCATGACATAGGTCTGTATGGGTCGGCGTTCCTGCGGCGGCTCCTCCAGAATACTCATATCCCGAATACCTGAAAGGCTCATATGGAGGGTGCGGGGAATGGGCGTTGCCGAAAGGGTCAATACATCTACATTCTCCCGCAGCGCCTTCAGTTTTTCCTTATGCGCCACACCAAACCGCTGCTCTTCGTCTACAATAATCAGCCCCAAATCCCGAAACTTGACATCCTTGGAAAGGATACGATGGGTGCCGATGAGAATATCCGAATACCCCCGTTCCATATTCATGAGGCTTTCCTTCTGCTGTTTTGGCGTGCGAAAGCGGGATAACAGTTCAATTTTTATGGGATAGCCCGCCATTCTTTGGCTAAAGGTATTGAAATGCTGTTGGGCAAGTATGGTGGTGGGCACCAAAAATGCCACCTGTTTCCCCTCCTGCGCCGCCTTAAAGGCCGCACGAATGGCAACCTCCGTCTTTCCGTAGCCCACATCGCCGCAAATCAGCCGATCCATGACCTTGCCGCTTTCCATATCCCGTTTTACGTCCTCAATGGCACTGAGCTGGTCCTCCGTTTCCTCATAAGGGAAGGCCTCCTCAAATTCCTTCTGCCAGACCGTATCCGCCCCATAAACAAAACCCTTGGCCGCAGAGCGTTTGGCGTATAATGCCACCAAATCCTCCGCCAATATTTTTACGGCACCTCTGGCCTTCGTTTTCGCCTTTAACCAATCCTGCCCGCCCAGCTTATTCAGCTTCGGTGCGGCAGTACCTGTGCCGATATATTTCTGCACCATATCCATCTGGCTGACAGGCACAAAGAGATTGCCCCCATCCCGATAGGAAATTTTCATATAATCCTTCTGCACGCCCTCCACGGTGATTTTCTCCAGCCCGCGGAATACGCCGATGCCATGGTTATCGTGTACCACATAATCGCCGATATGCAAATCCGTAAAACTCTCAATAGCGGCGCCGTTTTTCTTCCGTTTTTTCTTGGGTTTTCGCTCCTTCCCGCCAAAAAGCTCACGATCGCTAAACACAGCCAAATCAATATACTCATACCGAAAGCCTTGGGAAAGACTGCCCTTTGTCACCCAAATGACGCCTTTGGGCAAGGGCCTTTCCAAATCCTCTATATAAACAGCCTCCAGCCCCATCTGACCCAATTCCGTTGCCATGCGTTGGGCCCGTGTGGCAGAGCCGGCCAGAATCAATGTGCGAAAGCCGGATTTTTTCAGATATTCCAACTCTTCGCAGACCAAATCCACCCGTTGCTGAAAGGACGGCGTAGAGCGAACAGCAAAATCCACCCTCCACTTGGGTCGAAAATCTGCCGTTCTCTGGCTTAATCCCGCCAGCAAAACTGTGGCAAAGTCCTCCGCCTGCCGTAAAATCTCCCCATACTGAAACAGCATATGACTCTGCCCCGGCAGTAAATACCCATGAGCAATCCGCCCCTTGATGCTCTCCGCATATTCCGTCATAAGGGTATCCATATGCTCCCGTATCCGCTCCGGCTCATCTATGCAAAGCAGGGTATCCGCCGGCAAATAAGACAGCAGACTCACCGTTTCCTCATAAAAATAATCCATATACGCCCCTACGGCAGGCAGGGTCTTTTCCGCCCGTAACCGCTCCGCCGCCTCGCCAACGGTTTCCCGCAGACGTTCCGCCGCATCGGCATCGGTTTTCTCCGTTTTTTTCAATACCTTGGTAAACTCCTTGCTGATTTTGTCGGCCGCCTGCTCTGCCTGCTCCTCCTCATAGACCAACTCCCGCATGGGGAATATCACCGTTTCCTCCAGCTTTTCCATGGAGCGCTGGCTTTGAGCGTCCATACTGCGGATTGAGTCGATTTCATCGTCCCAAAACTCAATACGGACCGCTTCTTCCGCCGTCAAGGACCAAATATCCAAAATACCGCCCCGCACAGTAAACTGCCCCGGGCTCTCCACCAATTCCGTCCTTTCGTAGCCCATCAGCACCAAACGGCGGCTTAAGGCAGAAAGCTCTGCAATTTCTCCGACTTTCAGCCGCAATAAAAATGCGGAAAACACCTCTTTTTTCGGGTATTTATCCAATAACGCCTCTGCGGGGGCCACAATAATGGGGCAATCCCCCTGAAGCACGCTTTCCAGCACAGAAAACCGCCGACGGTTCATCTCCATACTATGTACATCGGCACTGTAAAACAAAATATCCTTGGCCGGATAATAAGCCGTTTTTTTCTCGAAAAATGCCATATCCTCCACAATCTGTCTGGCTCGCATCTCCCCATAGGTCAATATCAAAAGAGGGCGCTTCGTATGCTCATGCAGGCAAAACGCCAAATGATTTTTGACCGCATCAATAGCCCCTGTGGCAAATACAGGGGTCTGTTTTTCCCGTATGCAATTGAGCAATTCCTGATAGCTTTTGACCTCCAGCAAAGGCTCTGTTAAGCTCTTCATTCTACCGCCTCATTTTGGTTCTTGGCTTCTTCCTCCGCCTTTTGTTTTTTCATAGTCTTAGGCTTTTGATTGACCCGATTCATCGCATCGGCAATCCCATGGGAAAGCATCAGCTCCACCCCCATGACCGCCTTTTCCTTGCCCTGCTCCATCAGGGGCAAATCCTCGGGGGAAAACTTTGCCAGCACATAATCCGCCAAATCCCAGCCGTTGGGCTTTTCCCCAATGCCTACCTTAACACGGTAAAATACATCGGTGCCCATCCGGTCGATGATATTGCGGATACCGTTATGTCCGCCATGGCTGCCTTTTTCCCGAATCCGCACAGTGCCGCAAGGCAGACTGGTATCATCAAAAATCACCACAAACCGCTCTTGGGGGATTTTATAAAAATTTACGATTTCCCGCACACTTTCACCACTTAAATTCATAAAGGTCTGGGGCTTTACCAGAAGCACCCGTCTGCCATTGATGGTGCCATCGCCAATCAAGGCTCTGTTTTTGAATTTCGTCACATCAATATGGTACTTTTCCGCCAATAAATCAATGACATGAAAGCCTATATTGTGCTTGGTTTCTTCGTACTGCTTTCCGGGATTGCCCAATCCCACAATACAGTAAAATTCCTGTCCCTTCTGTTGATTTTTGAATCTGTCAAATAAGCCCATGTCGTTCCTCCTGTATCCAGACACAACTGTAAGCCCTAATTCCTAAAAATTAGGGCTGCTGCATACTAATATCCTGCATAAATAAGAGTATATCATCTCGACTGCCGTTTCGATGGTTTTTTCGTAATCGCCGTGCGTATTCGCAGGCTTCGCCCTATGGGTATCCATTTGTAAACAGCCTGCCGTTTGCAAGCACCCGGCTGTCTGTTTACAAATGGATACCCGCACGGCTCATTGCTATCGTGGATATTGTACCATCTCGACTAGCGTCTCGATGGGTTTCTCGTCAAAGTGTCGCTTGCACCAGTGCAGCGTCACCTTTCCTCGTTATTGTACCATAAAAAAAGCATAAATACACTGCAAAAAGGAAAAATTTACGATTTTCTCTAAAAAAGGCAGGTGCTTTCACACCTGCCTTAAAAAATCAATTTGAAATTATTTTACTTCGTTTACCAATTCCTTGCCTTCTGCAAATGCTTTTGCATTATCCAGAGTGATGGTAGCAATCGCATCCAGTGCTTCTACTGTCAGGAATGCCTGGTGGCCGGAAATCAGAACCTTATCGTTGGAGAGCAATCTCTTCAGAGTAGGATCATGCTGTGTCAGGTTGCTTCTGTCTTCGAAGAAGTATTCGTGTTCCTTCTCGCAAACGTCCATACCTACGCCACGGAATTTGCCGGCTTCTACCGCATCAGCCAGAGCTTCGGAATCAACCAGACCGCCGCGGGCAACGTTAATCAGGATTACGCCGTCTTTCATCTTAGCGATAGCGTCCTTATCGATCATATGTCTTGTAGCAGGCATCAGAGGGCAATGCAGGGAAATTACATCAGCACGTGCATACAATTCATCCAGAGTTACATATTCCAGACCCAGGTTGGGGTTGGGGAATGCATCATAAGCGATGATATTCATGCCATAGCCTTTCAGAATGTTAATCATGCACTGACCGATTTTACCTGTACCGATGACACCGGCTGTTTTACCAACCAGAGCGATACCTGTCAGACCGGCGATATCAAAGTTGAATTTTGTTGTTCTTTCATAAGCAAGGTGGCATTTTCTGTTGATTGCCATCAGCAGAGCTGCACCCTGTTCCGCAACGGATTCAGGGGAGTAAGCAGGTACTCTCAGAACGGGCAGACCACATTCTTTTGCCACTTCCAGATCTACGCTGTCGAAGCCTGCGCAACGCAGCAGCAGAACTTTGATACCCAGATTTTTCAGCTCACGAACAACCTCTGCGGGTACTTCGTCATTTACGAAAGAGCAAGTTGCATCATGACCGGCAGCCAGTTTTGCTGTCGCAGGTGTCAATCTTTCGTTAAAGAATGTAATTTCAAAGCCGTATTTTGCCGCCAGAGGGCCAAAGCTGTCTTTCCAGTAAGACTTGGTGTCGAAAAATGCAATTTTCATCGGTATCTCCTCCTAAAAAAATAAAAATAATGTAATAGTAAATTTTATACAAACAGAAACGCCCCTATTTTGAAATATAGGGAAAATTTACATTTCTGTTTGTTTTACTTTTAACAATATAATCTATTTCCCCTTTTTTGTCAACCGTATTTCCGTAAAATTGTAAGTTTTGCCAATAGTTTTTTCCCGCCAACATCAAAAAAGCACCAGTTTCCGCAGAACTTCTCCCATATCTTTTTGGATACTATTTTTTTCAGTCAATTTTTAGTAAAATACACTTTATTTCATTCAACAAAAAAGCCCCTCCCCCATCTGCGTACAGACAGGGAAACAGAGGCTTTCCTTTTGCTATAAATTTATCAAAACCGATTTCTATCAATCAAACAGCTGAGAAATGGAAGCACCCTCATGAATACACTTAATGGCATTGGCGAACAAATCAGCCACAGAGGAAGCTACGATTTTATCGCACTTTTTATCCTCCGTCAATTCAATGGTATCCAGCACCAGCAATTCACTGATGGCGGAATCTTTAATTCTCTTAATGGCAGGGCCGCTCAGCACCGCATGGGTACAGCAAGCATAGACATCCTTTGCCCCTCTGTCCTTCAGGGCATTTGCTGCATTGGTAATGGTGCCTGCCGTATCAATCATATCGTCAATCAGGATAACCTTTTTGCCCTCCACATCGCCGATGATATTCATGATTTCGCTGACATTTGCCTTAGGTCTGCGTTTATCAATAATCGCAATGGGAATATTCAGCTTTTCCGCAAATCTTCTCGTTCTGGTTACACTGCCCAAATCGGGAGAAACAGCAACAAACTCGTCCAATTCATCGCCGTGCTTATTGATATAGTATCCCGTCAGCAAGGGGCTGCCCACCAAATTATCCACGGGGATATCGAAAAAGCCCTGAATCTGCGCACAGTGCAAATCCATTGTCAGCACACGGTTCGCTCCGGCACTGGTCAGTATATTTGCCACCAGCTTGGCACTGATGGGATCTCTCGCTCTTGCCTTTCTATCCTGACGAGCATAGCCGTAATAGGGCATAACTGCTGTAATTCTTGCCGCCGAAGCCCGCTTCATGGCGTCAATCATAATCAACAATTCCATCAGGTTATCATTGACCGGGTAAGAAGTGGACTGGATGATATAGACATCTGCGCCACGAATGGTTTCGTTAATTTTTACGGAAATTTCACCATCACTGAATTTTTCCACTTCCGCATCACCCAACTTCAAGCCGATTTTCTTGGCAATGGCCTCTGCCAGTGTACGGTTGGAATTGCAAGCGAAAATCTTGATATTGCCGCCGTTTGCGTTAATCATGTTTTTATCCCCCTATTGTCGTCTATGCTTGTCCATAAAAGCGTTATAATTATATGTTACACAAAACAAACTCCAATTTCAACTGCTAATCGACATTTTTTTCCGTTTCGTCATTTTCTCTTTTCTATCCAGCCTTCTATAATCTGTTGGCGGGCTCTTGCCACCGCCAATACCTCCCCGGGCACATCTTTTGTAATGGTAGAGCCTGCGGCGATATACGAGCCTTTTTCCACCGTCACCGGTGCCACCAAATTGACATTACAGCCTACGAAAACATCGTCCCCAATGGTGGTGCGGTGCTTCTTTTTCCCGTCATAATTCACCATAATACTGCCACAGCCAAAGTTAATCCGTTCCCCTGCGTCCGTATCGCCCACATAGGACAGGTGGGGGATTTTGGTGCCATCGCCGATGGTGGAATTTTTGACCTCCACAAAATCGCCGATTTTTACCCGATTGCCGATATGGCAGTTGGGGCGGATATAGGCATAGGGCCCTACGGTCGTATCATTGCCGATTTCCGATTCCAGAGCAGTAGAGTGCTGAAATTGCACACCGTTACCCAGTTTCGTATCCACCAACCGAGAATGGGGACCGATTTCACAATCCTCGCCGACAACCGTATTCCCCTCCAGCACGCAGCCGGGCAAAATCACCGTATCCATACCGATTTTTACACCGCTGTCGATATAAGTATGGTCAGGGTCGATGATGGTCACGCCGTTTTCCATGTGCCGGCGATTGATGCGCCGTTTCATGATGCCCGCCGCCTCCGCCAGCTGTACTCTGGAGTTGACGCCGAAAAATTCATCGGCATCGGCAGCAACCTCAGCCCCTACCTTGCCGCCGTCCTGCAATATCAGCTCCAGACAATCTGTAAGATAGTATTCCCCTTGGGCGTTATGATTATCCAATTTCCCCAAAGAGTTTTTCAATGCTTTGCCGTTAAAAATATAAATGCCCGTATTGATTTCCTTTACCAGACGCTCTTGTTCCGTAGCGTCCTTATGCTCCACAATTTTGCGGAAGCCATTGTTTTCGTCCCGCAAAATACGTCCATAGCCCGTAGGATTCTCCACCAATGCAGAAACCACCGTAACGCCATGCCCCTCTTTGCGGTGGGTTTCCACCAGGTTTTTCAGTGTTTCACCGGTAATCAGGGGGGTATCGCCGTAAAGAATCATCATATCGCTGTTTTCATCAATAAAGTCCCCTGCCATCATAACTGCATGACCGGTTCCCTTTTGCTCCGCCTGTAATGCAAAGGCTACGCCGTCATTGGCAATACCCGCCTTGACCTCCTCCGCCTTATGGCCTACCACAACGCAAACCTGCTCCGCACCACAGTCCTTCGCCGTATCGATGACATAATCCACCATGGTTTTATGCAGAATTTCATGGAGCACCTTCGGTTTTTTTGACTTCATACGGGAGCCTTCCCCCGCCGCCAGTATGATTGCTTTCAAATTTTTCATATATACTTCCTCCTCCGCCGCAGCCGTTTCGGGCGAATCCAATATTTTCAAACTATACTCCGCTTATTTTCTCATTTTTCCACGGAAAATTCAATATGCTGTTTTACTAAAAATGAGCAGTATAAAAAAGAGCCCTCTGCTACACAGAAGGCTCCTTCTATTATTTTCATAATTTTGTTTCTTTTTTTATGACAGCCGGCTCCACCGAGGATACGCCGATGACCCGCTGTCCATCGGACAGATGCACCTCTTTATCCAAAATGGCGTTTTCCACCACACAGCCCCTGCCGATATAACAGCCCTCCATCACAATGGAATTGCGGACAACGGCACCTTCCTCCACATGTACCCTGCGGAAAATCACGGAATGTTCCACCTTGCCGTTAAAAATCGTGCCGCTGCCGACAATGGAATCCGTCACCTCTGCTCCGGCGTTATATTTCGCCGGCGGTTCATCCTTAGGCTTTGTGGCAATGTAGGGATATTCATTGACAAAGGTATCCCGAATATCCTTTCGCAAAAAATCCATATTGGTAGCAAAATATGTGGCCGTACCGGCGCCAATGGCGTTCCAGTAGCCGTTAAACTCATAGCCGTAAATCTTCAGCGTTCTGCAAAAACGCACCAAAATATCCTTTACCAGACCATACCGCCCTTCGGGAACAACTTGGTTCAACAGATTGATCAGCAATTTACGGGAAATCACATAAATCCCCAAAGACGCCGCATTGGTCTGGGGGCGTTCCGGCTTTTCCTCAAAATCCAGCACCCGTTCCTGTCCGTCCAGCTGCAAAATGCCGAATTTGGAAAGGTCCTTCCCGTCCATACGCTGGTATACCACCGTAATATCAGCGCCTTTTTCAATATGCCGCTCCAGTATCTGCCGATAGTCCATTTTATAAATGGAATCGCCGGAAGTAATGATAACATACTCCTCATTGCTGCGCATGAGAAAACTCATATTTTGATAAATAGAATCCGCTGTACCACGGAACCAGTTGGATTCCGTATTGCTGGTAAAGGGTGTGAATACAAATAAGCCACCCTGCTTTCTGCCGAAGTCCCACCATTTGGAGGAAATCAAATGATCCCGCAGAGAACGGGCATTATACTGAGTCAGCACTGCCACCTTCCCGATGCCGCTGTTAGACATATTGCTCAATGTAAAATCAATGGCACGATAACAACTGCCGATGGGCAATGCCGCCGCCGCTCTATGGTCCGTCAATACGCCCAGTCTACCTTCGTTATTTCCGCCCGCCAAAATAATACCGATTGCCTTCATACTCACACCTCCCGGACAATAGCCTTACCGCTTTCCAAGCGGCCTGCCGGATAATCCTCAGGAATTGTTTTGCCATAAATGACACAGTTTTTGCCAATAACCACATGATCCGGCACCGTGCTTTGTATTCCCACAACGGTAATACCCGTATGATAGACATTGGGCTTTATCTCATTGGGAATGTTTTCGCCGCCGCCCATGTTCACTCTATTGCCGATGACGGATTTTTCATCAACGATACAACGATCCACTACGGCACCCTCGCCGATGACCGTTCCTTCCATAATAATGGAGTCCAATACCACAGCGCCTTTTTTCACAATGACCCCCGGCCCCAATATGGAGCGATATACCTCACCGTAAATCTCACAGCCATCGGACACCAGAGATTCCTTCACCTTTGCCTCCGGCGCTGTATATTGGGGCGGCTGATGGTCGCTATTGGTATAAATCTTCCAGAAATCTTCGTATAAATTAAACTCCGGCAGTGCCCGAATCAAATCCATATTAGACTCCCAATAAGACTCGATGGTACCTACGTCCTTCCAATAGCCACGGAAGCGATAGGCGTATAAAGCCTGTCCCTCCTCCAGCATTTTCGGGATAATATGCTTACCGAAATCGCTATCGGGGTGTATTGCATTATCCTCCAGCAATGCCTCCCGCAGTCTGGCCCACGTAAAAATATAAATCCCCATGGACGCCAGATTGCTCTTGGGGTTTTCCGGCTTTTCCTCAAATTCGTAAATCCTGTCGTCCTCCGCCGTGTTCATGATACCAAAGCGATGGGCCTCCTCCATAGGCACCTCCAGCACAGCAATGGTGGCCGCCGCTGCTCTTTCCTTATGGAATTGCAGCATTTTGGAATAATCCATTTTATAAATATGGTCGCCGGAAAGAATCAGGACATATTCAGGATTATTGCTATCAATAAAATCAATATTCTGATAAATGGCATTGGCCGTACCCATAAACCATTCACCGGAATCTCCACCTCTGACTTGGGGCGCCAAAATCGTCACCCCGCCATTTTTCTTATCCAAATCCCACGGGATGCCGATGCCGATATGCTGATTCAGCCGCAACGGGCGATACTGGGTCAATACCCCCACCGTATCCACACCGGAATTGATACAGTTACTCAAAGGAAAATCTATGATGCGAAACCGCCCGCCATAAGGCACAGCAGGTTTTGCCACCTTTCTTGTCAGAACGCCAAGTCTGCTGCCTTGCCCCCCTGCCAACAGCATAGCTATCATTTCTTTTTCCCGCATATTACTACACCCCATTTCTTGCAGGCTCTGTCCCATAAGGGCTTCACCTTGTAATTCCACATCTTTTTTGTATTTTTTATTATACACCACAACCTTTGGCAGATGCAACGCAATCCGCCGAAACCAATCCAAAAATATGACGCTACCTGTTTTTCCCAAATACCGCCAAAAAAACACAAGAAAAACAGAGGTTAATTTTCTGTTTTTCTGTATAAAATATAGAAAACCCACTGTAAAAGATTGCCTTTCCGGCTTTCGTATACTATAATTTCAATATATTATAATAATACGCAGAATATGTCCAAAAATTCATAGCAAGGGGACAAATTCCCTTTTACCAAAAATTAAGGCGGTTACAATATGACGACAAAACTGAAAGCAAATCAACATATTTATTTCATTGGCATCGGCGGCATCAGTATGTCCGGTCTGGCGGAGATATTGGCAAACAGAGGGTATCGCATCTCCGGTACGGATATTCGCCAAACACCGGTGACCCGGCATCTGGAAAGTCTTGGCATCACCGTTCATATCGGGCATCAGGCAGAAAATATTACCGATGAGATTAGTCTGGTGGTGTATACTGCCGCCATTCAACCCGATAACCCCGAGCTGCAGGCGGCAAAAGCCAAGGGTATCCCTTTGATGGAGCGCGGCCAGCTTTTGGGACAAATCATGGCGGAATATCCCCATTCCGTTGCCGTAGCGGGCACCCACGGAAAAACCACCACCACCTCTATGGTTTCCGAAATCCTGCTGGCGGCAGAAAAAGACCCTACCATTACCGTAGGCGGTATTCTGCCCACCATACACAGCAATCTGAAAATCGGGCACTCCTCCTATTTTGTGGCAGAGGCCTGCGAATACTTTGATAGCTTCCTGCGGTTTCACCCCTTTGTCGGCGTGATTTTGAATCTGGAAAGTGATCATTTGGATTATTTCAAAACATTGGAAAATATCCGTCGTTCTTTCCATAAATTTGCTCAGCAAATTCCCGAGGAGGGTATGCTGATTCTCAATCAGGCCATTGAAAATACGGCAGAACTGACAGAGGCACTTTCCTGTCCCTTTGAAACCTTCGGTTTGGAAGATGGTGCAGACTGGCAGGCAAAAAATATCGTTCATGAAACCGATGGCACCAATACCTTTGATGTCTATTATAAAGATAATTTTTTTGGCTCCATTCACCTGAATGTACCGGGGGATCATAATATTGCCAATGCACTGGCCTCTGTGGCAGCGGCACATTTTCTGGGCATTTCCCCCGAAGATTGCCAAAAAGGCCTTCGCCATTTTTCCGGTACCGACCGCCGCTTTCAACGCAAGGGGGAGAAAAACGGCATTACCGTCATTGACGATTATGCCCATCACCCCACGGAAATCAGGGCAGCTCTGGCAGCGGCAAAAAAAATACAGCATCACGCCACTTGGTGCGTATTCCAGCCCCATACCTACTCCCGCACGAAATTTCTGTTCGAGGAATTCGCTGAGGCTTTCGGCGATGCCGACGAAATCATCATTGCCGATATTTACGCCGCAAGAGAAACGGACGATGGCACCGTTTCTGCCTCGGATTTGGCTCAGCGGATTGCCAAAACGGGAAAATCTGCCCGCTATGTAGGGGATTTTGCCGCTATTGTGCAATATCTGAACACCCATTGCCAAGTGGGGGATTTGTTGATGACCGTCGGTGCCGGGGACGTTTATAAAATCGGCGAAAACTTTTTGCACTCGTAACCATACATGAAAGAACCCCTTTCCATATCGGAAAAGGGGTTCTTTTGTTTATGCTGTTTTTTCAGCCCGTAGGCAAAATTGTCTTGTCATCTATTTTCACAAACACCATATCCTCCCCGTTTACGGAAAGAATGAAACCTGTTTTTTGCAGATAAACGGACTGCTCGCCCAACTGCGGCGCCTGTAAAATATGCTCCATGGATTGCGGGTTCGTATAAGTTCCTTCTATATGCACTGCACCTGTTTCATCATACAGCAGAAAACTGCCGTCTTCTCTTGCAGCAATGCGGTAAGGGTATTTCTCCAAAAGCACACCGTTTTCGCTCAGATAGCCGTAAGTACCGGGAAAATGCAATTCATTCAAATTTTTTTGCGGTTCCCATTTTAATTGGGCTTGGGTTTTCTTATCGTTATCCTTTGCTTTTGCCAAAGAATCTTGTACAGATATGGTGGTATCGCTCATTTTTTCAAAAGAAAGTCCGTAAAACCAAAACTTTCCGTTTTTGACCACAATCTCTTCCGGAGAAATATGCTTTCCCTCCATGCGATATTCATAAGGATTCGATAATTTCTCAAATGTGCCGTATAAAAAAAGACCCGATTGCTGATTGAACAGATGAAAATCCTGTTCCTGTTCACTTATGGATAGAAAAACAGCTTCCATAGGTGTTTCCGCACTCTCTTTGGCAACGTATGTTCCATAAAAGTCCAAAGAGGGCATCTGCATCGCTCTATGAATCCCCACACAGCAACCAATGACAAGCAAAATTCCCACAATCGCTTTTATCTTTCCTTTCACACGTTTCGCCTCCTGTCTTTTTCTTTTACTGTAACCGACAGTAAGCACACCGTCAATTACGAAATGCTTAAAAAAACGAACCATATCGGTTTCCCGAAAAACGATTCGTTTCATGTGATACAAATTATTTCTCGCTCGGAAAAACCACCGTTCCCTCTATCTTGGGTTCTTCCGTTTCTCCCGCCTCCGTTACAATCACCGCAGGCTCTTCTCTCTTCTTTTCTTGGGCATGATGAATCAGCACGAACAATGCCAAAAACCAACAAACAATACCGATATACCGCACAAATCTTCCTTTTCTCACAGCCATACCCTCTTTCGCCGTTATTTATGATAGGGCTCATTTTTCCGTATGCGCTCCGCCCGATAAATCTGCTCCAACAGCACCACCCGCATCATCTGATGAGGAAATGTCATTTTTGAAAAGCTCAGGGCAAAATCCGCCCGTTTCATGACCTCCGGCGAAAGCCCCAAAGAACCGCCGATGAGAAACACCAGATGATTGATGCCGCCGACAGCTTTTTTCTCCACAAAATCAGCCAACTCCTCCGAAGAAAGGGGATTCCCCTCCACCGCCAATGCCACTACAAAGGCATCTTCGCTAATCTGTTTCAATATCCGCTGTCCTTCCTTCTCCTTCACCTCTGCCTCTTGGGCGGGGCTCATGGTTTCGGGGGCTTTTTCGTCCGCCAGTTCAATGATTTCCAGCTTATGATACCGACTCAGCCGCTTGCTGTACTCCGCCACAGCCTCCCGCCAGTATTTCTCCTTTAACTTCCCGACGCAAACGATTGTAACTCTCATATCCGCTCCTATAACTCGATTTTCGCACCATTGCCGAATCGATACGCCATATCCATATGCAAATGGGTGTTGACCTTGATATGGTTTTTCCGCAAAATTTCCGCCACCGTTTCATAGGCCAAATGGGGGTCATTATTTTCCTCGCTCAAATGCCCCAAAAAGACGTATTTCATCTTCCCTGTCACCACAGAAGAAAGCAATTCCCCTGCCGCATGGTTGGAAAGATGGCCGTTTTCGCCTAAAATCCGCTGTTTCAAATGGTATGGATATTTTCCTTTTTTCAGCTTGGTTTCATCATGGTTCGATTCCAGCAGTAAAATATCACTGCCTTCCAAATGCTCCCGAATGGAATCCGTGGCATGGCCAATATCCGTGGCCAATGTGATTTTTTTCTCCCCCACAAGGAAATTATAGGCCACAGGATCCGCCGCATCATGGGGAATGGCGAAGGGTTTCACGCAAATATCGTTGATGGGGCAGACCTCATCGGCATAGACAAACCGCTTATTGCCGGGGGCAATTTTCCCCAAACTCCCCTCCATAGCCGCCCATGTTTCCACTGTGGCGTAAATGGGTATATCAAAACGGCGGGAGAAAATGCCCGCCCCCTTCACATGATCCAAATGCTCATGGGTAATGAACAAAGCGTCAATATCCTGTCCGCTCAGCTTCAGCTCCGCCAATCCGTCCTCCATGCGCTTGCCGCTGACACCGGCGTCCACCAGTATTTTTGTATATTTCGTTCCGATGTAAGTGCAGTTGCCGCTGCTGCCACTGGCAATGGTACAAAATTCCAATCCCAAAGGGCTCCCCCCTTTCATGCCGCGCCCGTTCAAGGGCGTTGATAAAATGCAGGAGAACCCCATGACAGAGTTCTCCTTTTTTGTTTTTATAAACGGCAAAGCCGTAGTTTTCCGTTATATGACCATACGTTTGATGTCTGCGCCAAGGGCCTGCAGCTTAAACTCCACATCTTCATAGCCTCTGTCAATATAGCGCACACCATCAATGACCGTTTCGCCCTCTGCCGCCAAAGCCGCCAAAATCATGGCCGCACCTGCCCGCAAATCCGTTGCCGATACGGCGGCACCATTGAAATGCGGAACACCGTCAATAGTAGCAATTCTGCCGTCAATATGTACCTGTGCGCCCAGCTTACGCAGCTCCTCGATATATTGATAGCGGTTTTCCCATACATTTTCCGTCAAAACGCTCTGACCGTTGCAAACTGCCAAAAGTGCCGCAATCTGGGGCTGTAAATCCGTAGGAAAACCGGGGTAGCTCATGGTTTTTACATTCACTGCCTTCAAAGGGGTATCGGCAATGATACGGATACTATCGTCGCCCTCTACCACCTTGACCTGCATCTCGTCCAGCTTTGCCGTCAGAGAATCCATATGCTTGGGAATGATATTTTTAATCAGCACATCACCGCCGGTAATCGCCGCCGCAATCATATAAGTCCCCGCCTCAATCTGGTCGGGAATGATGGTATATTGCGCACCCTTCAGCTCCGACACACCCTTGATACGAATGACGTCCGTACCGGCACCTTTGATATTGGCTCCCATCATATTCAGGTAATTGGCGGTGTCCACCACATGAGGCTCCTTCGCCGCATTTTCAATGGTAGTTACGCCCTCCGCCATAGTCGCCGCCAGCATCACGTTAATGGTCGCCCCAACGCTGACCTGATCCATATAAATAGAGGTGCCTACCAGCTTATCGGCATAGGCCTTTACCATGCCGTCCTCTTCCACGACGGTAGCGCCCAAGGCACGAAACCCTTTTAAGTGCAAATCTATGGGGCGTTTGCCGAAATTACACCCGCCGGGCATCGCCACCTCTGCCTTGCCGTAGCGTGCCAGCAGCGCCCCCAACAAATAATAGGAGGCCCTCATTTTCTGCACTTCTTCAAAAGTCGCTCTATAATCCATATCTGCACTGCAATCAATTTCCAAGGTATGTTTATCTAAATATTTACATTTGCCGCCCATTTTCTCAATGGTATGGCAAAGACTTTTAACATCTTCAATATCGGGCAGATTTTCCAGCACACTGACACCCTTCGCCATAACAGCCGCCGGAATCACCGCTACCGCTGCATTTTTGGCGCCGCTGATGGCAACCTCTCCTACCAATCTCTTTCGGCCGTTTACAACCAATTTATCCATAAAATGTTCATCCTTCCAATCATTCATAAAGGATACGATATAATAACGAAGGGGGAAGATAGTTCTCCTTCGCAAAATCAGTCATTTTTCTCAATAATTCGCCTTAACATTCAAATTATATCATGAAAATGATAGGGTGAAAAGTATTTTTTTCTGTCACATGGGTTTTCCCGCTTCTTTTGCCGCCTACCGCCCCGTTTTTCTACTCCGCCGCCGAATATTCCTTCTTCACCATTTGGCAGGTATAGGCATTGATGAGATAGGGCTCCTCCCGTTCCATCAAATAAATACGATAGCAAGGCTCCAGATACACCATGCCATCGGCAGATTTACGGTTTGGCTCTATCCGGTCATAGCCCAGCTCAATGCGGTTGATGGCGGCTTCGGTCTTTTCTTCATTTTTCCGCCATTCCCGCAGGAAGGTCAGCAACGCCTCATCGGAATGACAAATATCCTTCTTCTCTCCCGTATAGCCCAGTACGGGACAATAGGAAACCATCACCCGGCGGATACCGCCCTCCGTCACAAATACGGAAAAGGAATTGGAAAATATGCTTTCCCGCTTATAGACGCCGTTATAGCTGACCAGAAATCCGTCCTCTTTTTCCTGTACCACAGGCTCATCATATACACCGAAAAAAAACTCTGTCTGTTCGAGAAATCGCTCTGCCGTCCGTTCGGCCACAATTGGGGAAAGGTTTTCCTTCCCCATTCGCACCCCATTGCGCTCCAATGTTCCGGAAGCCCCCTCCATAGTCAGGGTACTATCCTTCCCATGATACACCGTGCTGTCCGCCCCTACGGTTACAGTGGTTTTTTCTCCGTTAAAAAAGAGCCGTTCCAATGTTTCCTTGCTATAAGACGGCATCTCCGCCGAAAGACGGGACATAGGCGAGGCATCGGTCAATAAATTGGTATACAAGGTAATGCCGTTTTGAGAAAGAAGCTCAAAAATGGCCCGTTCCTGTGCAGAAGTCATGGTATTTTCCTGTCGCTGCCGATAGTTCAAGCCTGCCAGCACCAAATTTAACAGCACCAGCAAAACAATGACAAACTTTTTCGCATTTGACCATTCCATAAGCCTCCTCCTTTCTTTATTTATGCTTAAGACATAGGGGATACCGCCGTCAAGTCGCTATCCTGCTCCGTATCCACCACGAAGGTATAATCATACAGTGTCACAAACCATTTCAACCGAATACTCCCCGTCAAATCCACATGATAGCCCAAAGAGATATTTTTGACATCACTGATGGCTTTATCCTCCACCACCGCCTGATAGGTTTTATTGGCATCGTCCAAGGCGTCGATAAACTGCACATTGATTCTGTCGCTTTTTTCCGCCGCCGCTTTATAATTCACCGCATACCGACGGTATTCCTTTACCGCCTGATTGCGTAGCGTCACTCGAATGGCATGGGGACAACCAATGCGATCCTGCACCGGCTGAGAAAGGTTCACCGGCAAATCATTGACCACATAATCGAAATAATAAACGATTTCGTTATGTATGGTACGCTCCATATCCGCCAGATAAATATCCGTTTGCAGGGAAGGGTCATTCCGCAGGAAATTACAGCTGATCTGGTATCCCTCCAAAAGGCTGATACGCTGTTTTTCACTGCCGTAATTGCCATAGCTGAAATATTCCAAAACCCGCTCCTCCGGATGATATTTCACAACGGTTTCGCTGTCGCTGAATGTAAAAATGCCCTCCTCATCGATGTCATTCCAGTCCATAGAGAAATTCCTAAAAAAGTTTTTCACAGCCCCTTCCAAAGCGGTACGGCTGGTTTCTCCCTCCCATTCAAAGGGGAACTCCTGCCGCAAAGGTGCATATTCATAGGGCAGGCTCGCCCACTGGGGCAGGAACATATTCCGCCACAGTACAGAGGCACTGGTTCGCTGGCCGGTAGAAACATAAAGCAGGCCGTCTTTTTGCGTGGTCAACGCCTGATACAGGGCGGTGGAGGCATTGCCGCCGTCCGCCCGGAGCAAAATACATTCATTGGTATCGGAATTGACGAAATACGCCATACACTTCTCCCCATTCCGCCTTGCCGGTACAATGGTGATATAGTCAAAGCGATCCAGCCTTTGGCCGCTTTTCAGGTTTTTGTAATAATCCAGATATTCCTCCGAAGCAATCATAAAGTCATACTGCATAACAATACAGCGGTCCTTCAATATTTCCTTCCAATCGGCGGTACTTTTTGCGGGGATATTATCATTTTGGGAAATAATCTCCCCAAGGGCACGATTTGCTGTTTCCAGAAGGGCACTTTCCCCCACATCATCCGGATAATAGACAGAAAATGTACCCTCTCCCTCCCCAATGGCATAACGGGTTGCCAAAAGCACGTCCCCGTCCACCGGAGAATCGCCGATGGAAATGCTCTCAAAAATTGCATGAAAAAAGTTATGGCCTCCGGTTCCCTCCAGCCATAACTCTTGTGTCTGATAAATCGCAGTTATGACCAAAGCAATAATGACAAAATTCGTAATTCTGTATAATTTCATTTGATCTCACCGCTTTTTCTGTATTTGATTGATATTGAAAGGCAAAAAACAGGGAACCCTGCGCCGCCTGTTTATTGCATCGATTACCGTTTTGCATGAAGTCCCGGCAGGGCAATCATGCGCTTCAACTGCTGTTTTACCTGTTGAGGAACCCGTTTTATGGTGGCATTTTGCGTGGTTTCGGTATGCCCGTCCAGCTTTGCCGTCACTGTAATATAATTATGCCCCATTTTCAGCGGGAATGTGGTGCTGAACAGCCCCAAGGAGCCGACGCAAAGGGTGTCGGAATAGACATTCTCCATCTCCCCCTGACCATTCATGGTGGAAATATTCAATGTAACCTTGGTATTGGGCACCGCCTCGCCATAAATCAGGCGATTTTCGTCAAAGGTACATTCTACGGTATCATTTGCCAGATCCAACCCACTGGTGATAGAAACCGGCGTTTCTGCCGCAAAAGCACTGACAGGTGAAAAACAGAAAAATGCCGCCAAGCATACGCCAATCATTTTTTTATGAAATGCTTTCATTCCTGTCACCTCCCTTTGCAAAAATCTCTCACACAACTGCGGAACTTCCCGTTGCCATAAATTATACAGCACGAATATTACAGTTCTGTTACAACACCCTTACAGTTT
Source organism: Anaerotignum sp. (assembly GCA_017523325.1). GTDB lineage: Bacteria > Bacillota > Clostridia > Lachnospirales > Anaerotignaceae > Anaerotignum_A. The sequence continues at coordinate 42,251 of JAFWWO010000040.1, forward strand.
ATTAACAATAATTCCCAATTCAGGGACAGCGGTCATATCCCTTGGAAATACAGGCTTTACAGCTTATCGGAAACCTCCACCTTCTCGGCCTCCAGCACAGGGCGCTCCTTGGGGAACCACATAGTCATAGTCGTTCCCTTACCGTATTCACTTTCTGCCGTCAGCTTACCGCCGTGGCTTTCCATAATTTCCTTGGCGATGGCAAGCCCCAGCCCCGTGCCGCCCATGGCACGGCTTCTGGCCTTATCCACACGGTAAAAACGTTCAAAGATACGGGGCAAATCCTCTTTGGAAATACCCATACCCGTATCCTGCACGCTGATTTTGTAATATTGTGCGTCCTCCGTAATATAAATGCGAATTTTCGCTTGGTTTAAGCTATATTTGATGGCATTGGTCACAATATTATTGACCACCTGCCCCACTCTGTCCTTATCGCCGAAAATGACAACCATATGGGGATAAGGCGTAAAGCTCAGCTCCTGTTGCTTGGCCTCTGCATGGATTTTATTCTGCCGTACCGTAGCCTGCAAAAATTCGTTCATTTCAATTTCCGTAATATCCAGATGCACCTGCTTATTATCAAAGCGGGTCAGCTGTAACAAATCCCGTACCAAAAACGCCATACGGTCTGCTTCACTATCGATGATGCCGAGGAAATCCATGGCAATCTCCTTATCCTCCACAGCACCTTCCATCAGGGTTTCCGTATAGCTTTTTACTGTGGTCAGAGGGGTACGCAGCTCATGGGATACATTGGCAACAAATTCCTTACGCATATCGTCCAGCTTTTTCTGCTCCGTAATATCCTGCAAAACCACCACAATGCCTTCCACACGCCCCGCGGTATCATAATAGGGCGAAAAATTGGCATTGATAAACTGCTTGCCCACGGGAAAAATCACCTGTTTGGAGGGTTCATTCCCCATATCCAGATATACGCCGGAGCTAATATCATACGCCCGGAGAAATGCAGAAAAATCCATATCCATTTTCTCTACGCCCAGCATTTCCATGGCCGCCGCATTGGCCAGCATCAGTTCGCCGTCCTTGCTGAAGGAAATCACGCCGTCACTCATGTTATGCAGCAAAATCTCCAGACGGTTCTTTTCCCTTGAAATTTCAGACATATTTTTCGTCAACTCCGAAGCCATGTAATTAAAGCTGCTGGTCAGCTGACCGATTTCATCAGTACTGCGGACCTTCAGGCTTTGGTTTAAGCTACCCTCTGCCAGACTTTTCGCTCCTCTTGTCAAGGCCAGAATGGGCCCCGTCAGGGTCTGGGCAAAGACATAGCCCATCATCGCCGCAAAAAGCAGGGCAATGGCCACTGCCATAATAATGGTTTTTGTGGTTTCATTCAGACTGGTCTGCATATCCCCTGCGTCCAAACGGGTGTATATGATATACGCCGTGCTGTCCGCCCCGTTTCCCACAGGCACCGCATAGCTGATCCATTCCTTCAAAAGCCCGAAAGAATCGGTGCTTTTCTTGCCGGAAGAAAAGGACGTGGTGCCGTTCATGGCGGCAATAATGGCCTGATCGGTATATTCCGGATAAGGCCCCTGCAGTACTGTCGTGGAGGCCACCGTATCCCCTTGTGCGTTCAGGATATTGCCCTGTATGCCCACGGCATTGGTGACCGTTTTCAACAGGTTCTCCTGAAAATCCTCCGGATTTCCTCCTTCAATAACCTGCTCGTTTATTTTTTCTGCATAAAGCTCCAACTGCTGCCTGGATTTATCGATTTCAATGTTGCGCAGGCTCAGCAAAATATACGTCCCGCTGACAATCATCACAATCAAAACCAGCCCCAGATACATCACAATGAGCTTCCATTTTATACTACGCAAACGCTCCAACCTCGCATTTCTCAGCAATCAAAATAATACCCAACGCCTCTTTTTGTCAAAATATGTACGGGCTTACCGGGGTCGTCCTCAATTTTTTCCCGCAGGCGGCGAATGGTTACATCCACCGTCCGCACGTCCCCGAAATATTCATAGCCCCATACCTTTTCCAGTAAAATCTCTCTGGAAAAAACCTGCCCCTTCTGTGCAGAAAGGAATTTCAGCAATTCAAATTCCCGCAAAGTCAAATCAATGACCTTGCCCTCCTTGCGTACCTCATAGCGTTCGGGGTTAATGTCCAGCCTGCCGAAGTTTCCGTCCCCCGCCGATTGCTCCTCTGCAGCTTCTTCCCGAAAAGCGGATTTACGCAGGTTTGCCTTCACCCGTGCCATCAATTCCCGCACGCCAAAGGGCTTTGTCACATAATCATCGGCCCCCAGCTCCAGCCCCAGCACTTTATCCACTTCCTCCGCTCTGGCGGTCAGCATAATAATGGGGGTTTGCTTCTTTTCCCGAATTTTCTTGCAGGCCTCATAGCCGTCCATTTTAGGCATCATAATATCCAGCAATATCAAATCCGGGTCTTCTTCCATGGCTTTTTTAACGCCTTCTTCCCCGTCAGCCGCCTTCAATACCTGATAGCCTTCCTTTTTCAGATTAAATGCAATGATCTCCACGATATTTTTTTCATCGTCCACAATCAGTACTTTTTTATCCATTACCCATTTTCCTCCTTCGGAAATGAAATAACATGATTTCCATAATGGCTATATTATACTAAAAAAACTGAAAAAAGTAAACCAATCCCTCCGGAAACAAATGGATACCCGACGGCCCTACGGCTTGTCTTGCCAAGGGCGGGAAAAAATGCTATGGTATAAACAGAAAATACACGTCAAAATGCACCCCATAAGGAGGGATGGTATGGGTACCAAAAACAAGGTCATCGCCGGAGATTACAGCGGTGCAAATATCATGCCGGTTGCCGGAAAAGTCGTGCTTTCCATCAGCTTGGGAAACATGATAATATTAAACAAAAAAACCGTTGCCGCACATGAAATCGTCAGCGAAACACAGGGAAAACACAGGGTTTCCATACAATTTGTCGATGGAAAAAAAAGCCTGTTGGAGCTGGACGATAAGCTGTTTCAGATGCTGATTCGGGATTTATTCTAAATCATACCAAAAAAGGAGAACTCTTTTTTAGAGTTCTCCTTTTTGTACCCATAGGGTCTTATTTCTGTAACCGTGCCTCCAGCTGCGCCTTTCGCTGTTCATAGCCGACCTTGCCCAAAAGGGCAAACATATTTTTCTTATAAGCCTCTACCCCCGGTTGGTCAAAGGGGTTGATATCCAGCAGATACCCGCTGATGCCTGCCGCCTTTTCAAAGAAATATACCAAGGCGCCAAAATGCCATTCGTCCATTTTATCCATTTCAATGACCATATTGGGGACGCCGCCGTCAATATGGGCCAGCATGGTACCGGCAAAGGCCTTACTGTTGACAAACTGCATCTCTTTTCCCGCCAAAAAATTCAGTCCGTCCCCGTCCTTTTCGTCAAAGGGTATGGTCACTGTTGTTTTCGGCTCTTTGCACCAAAGCACCGTTTCAAAGAAATATCTGCCGCCCTCTTGAATGAACTGCCCGATGGAGTGTAAATCCGTGGAGAAATTAGCCGTCACGGGGAATAGCCCCTTCTGCTCCTTCCCCTCGCTTTCGGCAAACAACTGCTTATACCACTCCCCGAAGGAAGTCATGTGGGGCTCATAATTGGCTAAAATTTCAATGGTTTTGCCCTTTGTATAAAACAGATACCGCAGGGCCGCATATTGATAGCAGATATTCTTTTCCAAATCAGCCTCCGCAAACTGCTTATGGGCATATTGGGCTCCTGCCATAACGGCATCAATATCCACACCCGCTACCGCCATAGCCAAAAGCCCAACGGCTGTCAGCACCGTAAATCGCCCGCCAATATCATCGGGAATGACGAAGGTTTCATATCCCTCCCCATCGCACATTTCCTTCAGGGCTCCCTTTGCCCTGTCCGTTGTGGCGAAAATACGCTTTGCCGCCTCCGCCTTGCCATATTTTTTCTCCAACAGTTGGCGAAATACACGAAACGCAATGGCAGGCTCCGTGGTGGTGCCGGATTTGGAGATGACATTGACGGAAAAATCCCGTTCCCCCACTATCTCCAGAATATCGTTCAGATAAGCGGAGCTGATATTGTTCCCCACGAAATAAATATCCGGCGTTTCTTTGTTCTTTTCGTTATAATAAGGAGTTTTGATGAAATCCAATGCCGTTTTGGTTCCCAGATAGGAGCCGCCGATGCCAATGACAATCAGCACCTGACTTTGGCTTTGTATTTTTGCCGCCGCCTGCTTGATGCGGGCAAATTCTGCTTTGTCGTATTCCTCCGGCAGGTCTACCCAGCCTACAAAGTCATTTCCCTTACCCGTTTTATCATGAAGTGACTGATGACAATGCACTACCTGCTGTTTCAAGGCATACAATTCTTCCTCCGTTACAAAGCCGTCACAGCCCTGTCGGGAAAATGTAATGCTCATAATAATCCCCTCCTTTTGGATACCCTTTCACTGTTGCAGTCTTTCCATTTTTCAAAAGCATATCACAAAATAAGCCGCTCCGAAATCCCTCTTGCCAGACAAATTCCGAAACGGCTTTTCATTTTTCTGCTTTCGTCCCATTGGTTCGAGGTTATTTTGTGCCTTTCACGATAATTTCCGGCACTGCCTCTGTAATCACTTCTTTGGAGATTTCCTTTTCTTCCGTCACCTCACCGTTGATACGGGTGATTTGGATGATGCTTTTCTTCTGTCCCGCCTTCCCCTGCTGCACTACCTTCTGATAACTGGAAGGCTTTGTATCGTCATACCGGGTCTGGTAGGTTTTGGGCTCTACCGCCGTCAATTCTTGGGTCTCCACAGATTTCACGGATATTTTCGGCTTTTGCACCGGCACATTGATGACCTGCCCCACATGAATGGTTTTTCTCAGGTCCGTTCCGGCATTCAGCTCCAAAAGCCGCTCTACCGTAGTTTCAAAATGATTTGCAATACGGTAAAGGGCATCGCCGGTCTGCACCGTATAGCTTTGTGTCGCCTCGGTAGTGGCCTCCAATACGGCAATGGCCGCCTCCTGCTCCAAAATCTCCGAGGACTCTACAAATTCATTGGCAATCTCCACATTCTCTACCCAGCTGATTTTTGCATCTTCCCCGATGCCCTCCTCCGGCAATAAATCCGCCTGCACCTGCTGTAAAACGGCCTCCGCCTGTTCTTTATTGGCAAGAACGGCCACTTTCCCGCCGTCCACCATAATCACTGCGGCATCTACCTTATAGGTCACCATATTGCGGATTTTGGGCAGCAAATGCTCCATGGTGCAAACGTCCTTCTCATTCTTGGAGCCGATATGTACGCCTTCCGTAGTGATGGCTTCGTTCAGCTGTACCTTAGAGCCGACAATACTCTCCAGCTGGCTTTCGATGGTTTTGGTCAAGTCCTCCGCCTTCACGGAGCGTCCCTCCAAAATACCTACATTTTCCTCCGCTACATAAACAACGGTACCGTTTTTTCTGACAAATAAAAATATGATAAACAGAACCACCAGCGCACCAATCAGATACAGCGTATTCCGTTTGGGAAGGGGTCTCCTTCCGCCGGACTGCTTTTGCTTTTTACCGCCTGCTGCTCTGTCTTTTTTGCCTTTATCGCCTTTCCCTCCGCCATAGGGTGTCCGTTCCTCTCGGGTCGGGAATATTCCGTTTTGTTCTGCCACAGGGCTTCCCCCTCTCGTTCCAAAAATCGACAAACTGCCTATTTCTATTTTATGCCATCGCCCCTCGGATTGCAAGCAAAAGCCAAAAATTGCTCCAACTGTAATAAAACTGTAAGGATTTTTCCGCCCAAGCTACCGTTTTTCCATACTGCCGTAAAATAAAAAAAGAATACCCGCTGTCTTTGGGGCAGAGGTATTCCTTTCGTTTTTATTTATTTTGCAGCAGGCGTAAAATGGTTTCCATCTGATACTTGATATGCCCCTGTGCCATAGCCATACCCTGGGCGGCATCATGGGTTTCAATGGCACGCAACAGCCTTCTGTGGTGCGCCACCACCGTCGCCATAGAAGTATCGTTTTTCGCCTGTGCCATGCGATAGCGATACAGCTGTACCCGCAGATTACGGAATATCTGAATCAGCTTATCGTTTTCTGTGGCCTCGAAAATCAAATCATGAAATTCCTCGTCAATATCCACAAAACGCTCTACATCATTTTCCGCCACAGCCTTTTCAAAATCCACCAGCAGGTTTCGCAGCTCCTGTATTTTATCCTCTTTCATCTTTTGGCAGGCCAGAGAGGTGGCAAGGCTTTCCAGTGCGCTTCTGATTTCCAAAATATTGATGATATCCTTTTCGCTCATATCCAACACCTGTGCGCCTTTTCTGGGTACCAGCTGCACCAGATTTTCCAGCTCCAGCATACGCAGTGCTTCCCGGACAGGGGTACGGCTTACGCCCAGCTTTTCCGCCAGCTGGTTTTCCATCAGCCTTTCGCCGGGAGCCAATTTCCCTGTCAAAATCGCATCTCGCAGGGTGTTAAATACCACATCTCGCAAGGGTAAGTATTCATTCGTGTTGATATTGAAATTCATGTCAGCCATTTTGCCGCTCTCCTTTCCGCTCTCTCGCTACCCGATATGTTTTTGTTACCAGCACATCACGCAGGTGAAATTCCTGCCGAATAGCCATCGCAGCCGCCTTCGCCATTGCCTGCTCCTCAAACAACGCAAATACCGTCGGCCCGCTGCCGCTCATCAAAGCACCCAAAGCGCCTAATTCCAACAGCCTTCCTTTCATTTTCCCAATGGTCGGGTGCATAGGAATGGTGACGCTTTCCAATACATTACACAACAGACCGCCCATTTTCGGCAAATCCCCCGCCGCCATGGCTTGCAGCATACCCTCCGTATCGGGATGCTCCGTCACCTCCTGCCAGCGCAGCCCTTTATACACCGCCGCCGTAGATACACTCACCGGCAGTTTTGCCAAAACCACATGACAAACGGGGCAGGGGCAGGGAGTTTCCGTCAATTTGTCGCCTACGCCCTCCGCCAATACTGTTCCCCGACGGATACAATAGGGAATATCCGACCCCAGCTCTCCCCCAATCTCCTCCAACTGTTTTTGGGAAAGCCGCAATCCGAATAATCGATTCATACCGACCAAAACCGCCGCGCAATCGGCACTGCCGCCGGCAAGGCCTGCCGCCACGGGAATCCGCTTGTCAATTTGTATAAAAACACCCTCGGCAATCCCAAACCGCTCCCGCATCAGTGCCGCTGCCTTCCACGCCAGATTTCTTTCATCTGTCGGCAGCCAGAACAGATTGGTTTTTAGCTTAATTTCGGACTTTTCCAGCTTTTTCATATAAACCCCGTCATACAACGCCACTGTCTGCATAATGGTACGCAGTTCATGATAGCCGTCCTCTCGTTTTCCCGTCACATCTAATGTGAGATTGATTTTTGCTCTTGCTTTGAGCCGTACTTCCTTCACAGGCCTTCCCTCGTTTTTTCTATACTGTATACAACATTTTCTTCATTTTATCCCATTCTTCGCAAAGGTGCAACTGCCATATTTCACAAAATTCCCTTATGTTCACAATGCCACAAACATTCCCGCAAAAAAAGACCGATGGAGCCGATTCAGCCATCAGTCTTTTTTCCGTCTTTTCTTTTTTTGTAAGGTTTCCTGCACCGCAGAAATTTTATCCGCCACACAAACCAACAGGCTCTCCTTATACTTCGGCGGCGTAATATTCAGGGGGAACATATGCTTACGGATAATATCCCGCTCCTTGTGTGTCAGAGAAAAATCCCTATGGGCAAAGGATTCCGCCCTTCTGGCATGGGTAAACCCATGAAACCGATGGTCCGGATCCTTCACATGCCAATCGTATAAATAATAATCATGGAGCAAGGCACCCCGCACCAACGCCCGCTTATCCACGGATACATTGAGCCGCTCCGCCAACAGAAGGCTCCAATACGCCACCCGCAGAGAATGATGAAACAGGCTGACCTTACCATGCTGTGTGATATTTTTGTTCTCCCGCATGGAGGCGGAACGCAGAATATCCTTCCCGTACAGACGAATGTCAGCACCCACCGCTTCGGCTTTTTTTCTTTTCATAGTTCCCCTCCTTTCTCTATCATTATGATACCCCTGCATTCTTTTTCTTACAAGAAAAGATCTCTTTCATTTTTCTTACGGTTTTCATAATATTTCTTGTGAATTTATGAAAAATTCAAAAAAGGTGGTTCTCTTCCCCGTTTTGGTATTATAATAGAGAAAAACAGTGGAAAGAAAGGAGGCAGACGTGATGCGAAATTTTTACGAAAAGAATAAACAGTCCCTTTTGGATTTGACGCTGTTGATCGGTGCAATCATATTTTGTTTCCTGTTCTTTCGGTATCTTTTTGTCATTTTTCTGCCCTTTCTTGCAGGCTGGCTTTTGAGCCTGCTGTTCTCCCCCTTGGCGGACAAGCTGCAAAAACACGGCATTCCCCGAGGCATCGGGGCTTTGCTGGGTATTTTTCTCCTGCTGGCTTTATTGGGGCTTCTGGGCTTTTGGTTCGGCACCGGCATACAGCAGAAGCTGACGGATTTTTCGGAAAACCTCCCGAATTACATGAAAGCTCTGGAACAGCAGTTGACCGCCTTTTGGGCGCAGTTTGATGCTTTGCGGGAGCAGATGCCCATGCAGTTACAGGAAGGCTTTTTACGTCTGCAACAGGATTTTTCCAATATCCTGCTTTCCATCGTCAGAAAAAGCGGTTCCTCCTCATTGTTTTCCACAGTACCACAATTTCTGCTGGGCTTTTTCGTAGCCATGATTTCCGCCTATTTTTTCACGAAGGATAAAGCGGCAATCCATCAGGTTTATCTGACCCATGTGGCACCCTTATTGGGGCTTTCTGTGGAAACCACAAAAAAAGAGTTAAAGACCTCCCTTTGGGGTTATTGCAAAACACAGCTGATTTTGATGCTCTATACCTTTGGCATCTGCATTGCAGGGCTGCTGCTCCTGCGCTCGCCCCATGCCTTGCTTTTGAGCATCGTAATTGCTTTGATTGATGCACTGCCTTTCTTCGGCAGTGGGTTTATACTCTGGCCGGGGGCGATTTTCCATCTATTGGCAGGGAATACCTTCCTTGCCATCGGCTATTTGGCCATTTATGTCATCATACAAATCATGCGGCAAATCATGCAGCCCAAAGTATTGGGCACACAAATCGGTCTGCATCCCTTGCTGACGCTGTTTTCCATGTATTTCGGACTTCGTTGTATCGGCGTTTGGGGATTGATTTTAGGACCCATTATCGCCGTATTGCTGAAAGCCTTTTTCCGGCTGCGAAAGGAACAGGCAGAGATTACTTCCGGCTCAAAGCATTGATTTCGCTTCTAAAACCGAAAGGAGGTATGCCATATGCTGTGTCCATTTTGCAATCAAGAGATACAATCCTGTTGCCGCCCTCTCCCCTGCGTGCTCCCGGCGTGCCCGTCGTGCGTCCTACGGCATATTGCTGTCAGGCGTGCCGAAAAATCATCATAGAATACAATGCAGAATAAAAAAAAGCGTTCCCGATATATCATCGAGAACGCCGTTTGTTTTTTATGCGAACACATTTATAAGCGGTCAATTTTTTTCGGATAAAGCCCATCCCAAACAATGCGGCGGTAATTCTCTCTGTCGGTATCGCCTTCGGTGGAAAAACAGAGAATACGGGAATCTTGATTCAATGCAAGGGCATTTTTCAAATCTCTCAATGCCGGATTGCAAAGCACCTCTGCCACAAAACCAAGCGTCACCGCTCCGCTTTCACCGGAAATTACTTTTGAATCTCCGGGGAGCGGATTGCCGAGTATCCGCATACCTTGAGCAGCAATATAATCCGGTACGGAAATAAAATGATCTGCATAATCCCGCAAAACATTCCAGCCGATAGAGCAGGGTTCTCCGCAACACAGCCCTGCCATAATAGAATTCATATCTCCGGTAACAAAATGGAGCTGTCCGTCATTTGCTTTCGCAGTCCGATAGATACAATCCGCCTGATTCGGCTCAACAATAATGATAATCGGCCTTTCTGCATCTCCATAAACAGAAGCGAAATAACCGCAAACCGCACCCGCCATTGCGCCTACGCCTGCCTGTAAGAAGATATGTGTAGGCTTCTCTCCTTTTAACTGCTCGGTTGTTTCATCAGCCATAGTGGTATACCCTTCCATAATCCAGCCCGGTATTTCTTCATACCCCTCCCATGCGGTATCCTGAACCAATACCCAACCGTATTTATCCTGTCCTTCTTTTGCCAACCTGACAGCGTCGTCATAATTCCATTCCGTAATAGATGCCTCCGCACCCAAAGCCCGAATATTTTCCAGCCGTTCCGCCGCGCTTCCTTTTGGCATATAGACCACACTCTTTTGCTTTAAGCGATTTGCCGTCCACGCAACACCACGCCCATGATTTCCGTCCGTTGCCGTAACAAATGTCACCTGCCCTATTTTCTGCCTTATATCGGAACCAATCAGCTTTTCGTACGGCAATTCGGCAATATCGACGCCGAGTTTTTTTGCAATATAGTTGCCAATCGTATAACTGCCGCCAAGCACCTTGAAAGCATTTAATCCAAAACGGTAGCTTTCATCTTTCACGTAAACGGAAGCCACGCCAAGTTTCTTTGCCAAAGCGTTAAGCTCCACCAAAGGGGTTTCTTTATATTCCGGGAAACTCCGATGAAAACTGCGGGCTTTTTTTGCGTTTTCCGCCCCGAATCGCTCCGTCGGATAACGCCCCTCTCCGGTTTTTCTGTGAAAATGAACCGCTTGAATCTTGTCGTTTTCCATAAAACATCCCCTTCCTTATGGTAAATCGTTCTTTCTCCGCTTTCCAATCCGTTTTCAGCACAGCATATGCCGAATGCCGTATCCGAATATATCGTAATTCTATTATAAATCAACGCTTCATTCAATCTTTTTTGGCATTTCCAAAACGCCTGCATCTTCAAAAACAGTGCAAATGCAAAATTGCTGTTTCTCTGCAAAAAAGAGCGGAGGGTGGATAAAGGCATCTCCAGAAAACTTTATCTGTTTTATATATCCGTACATGGTTCTCTCATTCCGAAAATCCAAAAACTGCAAATCAAGTTCCTGAAATTTGTATAAGAATCCCGCAATCAGCCCCATATTCTTTTGACCGCCAAAAGTACAAATAAATGAGCGGGATAGAATACATAGAAAAAATATCTGGGCAGTCGGAAGGCGAAGCCTGTTTTTTCTGTGCGACCGGCTCCCTGCAATACACCAAAGGAAAAAAGGGATATCATCTGTATCCACGCCCCCGTCATAAAGCCGTAGAGCACCGTTAGCCCCATCTGCCCGTAAAAGCAAAGCACTTGCCGCTTCTCATATAGTCCAAATACAACTATGGTCGCCACGCCGTACCAGCCATAGCTCATTTTCGCCCAATAGGAGGCCGCCAACAGCACCATTGCCGCCAATCGCCCCTCCGCGGTTTCCTTTTGCCAAAAATACAGTGCCGCCGCACCCCATGCCAGCATAAACAGCGGATTTGCCTGATTTTTCCCAAACAAAAGCCAATACAATGGCTGGGATACTGCCGCCGCCAGTAAAATTCGCCCCAGATACCGCCAAAAGCTATGGGTATACATCACGCCCTGGGCAATGCCAAAGGCAAACAGCGGGAAAGATAGCCTGCCTATGGCACGAAACCCTATGACTGCGGGAAAAAACACCGCTCCCACATGGTCAATCAGCATAGTCAATGCCGCCAGGATTTGTATCCACTGCCGTTGCTTCCCGTTCATCATAGGCTGAACATTTTGGTGGACAGATACCTGTCCCCCGTATCGGGCAACAGTACCACAATGGTTTTCCCTGCATTTTCCGACCGTTTTGCTACCTCTGCCGCCGCATAAACAGCCGCTCCGGCGGAAATGCCCGCCAATAAGCCTTCTGCCTGTGCCAGATTACGCCCTGCCTCATAAGCCTGCTCATCGGTCACCGTAATGATTTCATCGTAAATCTCTCTATCCAAAATAGAGGGAATAAAATTCGCCCCAATGCCCTGTAAGCCGTGAGGCCCCGCAATGCCCTTTGTCAGTAAGGGGGATGCAGCAGGCTCCACCCCTACGATTTTCACCTGCGGGTTCTTTTCCTTCAAATACCGCCCCACGCCGGTCAATGTACCGCCTGTGCCGATGCCCGCCACAAAAATATCCACCTGACCATCGGTATCTGCATAAATTTCAGGCCCTGTGCTTTCATAATGGGCCAGCGGGTTCGCCGGATTATCAAACTGTCCGGGGATAAAGGAATTGGGGATTTCTTTTTGCAGTTCCTCCGCCTTTTGCACGGCACCTGCCATGCCTTTCGCCCCTTCTGTCAGCACCAGTTCCGCACCGAAAGCCGTCATCATCAGGCGGCGTTCCATGCTCATGGTATCCGGCATAACGATGATGGCACGGTAGCCCCGTATGGCCGCCATCAGGGCAAGCCCGATGCCTGTATTGCCGCTGGTCGGCTCAATAATGGTTGCACCCTTTTGCAAAATGCCAGCTTTTTCCGCCTCCTCAATCATACGCTTTGCCACTCTATCCTTGGCACTGCCACCGGGATTCAGGGACTCTGCCTTCGCCAGCAGCTTTGCCTTCAGCCCCCATTTTTCCTCCAAGCGCCCCAGTTCCACCAAGGGCGTTTTCCCGATGATTTCCTCCGCACTTTGATATATATTTGCCATAACATTACCTTCCTTTCATTGACTGTCTATTTTCATCAGTTTAACACAAAAACTGCTGATGTCCAGTTGAAACAGCTGATAATTCTATTAAAATTATATTAAAAGTTGTGTTTTCCCACCGGAGTACCTCCTTCTTTTTTTCGTTGCTTGTCAATGTTTTTTCTCACTTTCTTCTCTTGTGCCGTCGGTCTTTTTGTGCTACCATTATCCAAGAATATGAGAAAAAGGAGAGCCCATAATGAAAATCGGTAGAAATGACCCCTGCTGGTGCGGCAGCGGGAAAAAATATAAGGCCTGCCATGCAGAATTTGATGAAAAACTGGCACAAATGAAAGCCAAAAAAATAATTGTACCCAGCCATAAGCTGATTAAAACCCGGCAACAGCTGGAGGGAATACGGAAAGCAGGCAAGCTGAATACGGAAATTTTGGATATGGTAGCCGCCCATATTCGGGAGGGTATGTCCACCGATGAGATTAACACGCTGGTGCATGAATATACCATCGCCCACGGCGGGATTCCCGCCCCGCTGAATTACTGCGGGTTTCCCAAAAGCGTCTGCACTTCCGTCAATGATGTCATTTGCCACGGTATCCCCGATGAAAACGAAATCCTGAAAAACGGTGATATTATCAACGTGGACGTCACAACCATACTGGACGGGTATTATGCCGATGCCTCCCGTATGTTTTGTATCGGCGAAGTCAGCGAAAACGCCAAAAAGCTGGTGGATGTCACAAAAGAATCCCTCGACCTTGCCTTCAAAGAAGTGCGTCCTTGGGGCTTTTTGGGGGATATCGGCGAGGTTATCAGTAAACACATCTATGCCCACGGCTATACAGTATTGCATGATATCGGCGGCCACGGCGTGGGGAACGATTTTCATGAAGACCCTTACGTTTGCCATATCGGCAGACGGGGGACAGGTATGCTCCTCGTACCCGGCATGGTGTTTACCATTGAACCTATGGTGAACGAAGGCAAAGAGGACTTCTATCAGGACGCCGATAACGGCTGGACCATTTATACGGAGGACGGTTCTCTCTCCGCCCAATGGGAATATACCGTAGCCGTCACCGAGGACGGAGCGGAAATTATTACACATTAAAAATAACCCACTCTGATATTATCAGGGTGGGTTATTGGTTTTACCAACAAAAAATCGCCACAAGCAATAAGGAGCTTGCTTTCGTAAATCATTCCAAGTCCCTTTTTTTGCCACAAAAGGTTGGTAGTGCCGCAAAGGCGTTGTGCGTGCGTTTACAAGCGCACAGCCGGCGCAAGCGTGACCTTTTGTGGAGAGGAGGAACAGCGGATTGCGCGCGGGGCGTTTTTTGATGCAACGCATAAAAAAATCGCCACAAGCAATAAGGAGCTTGTGACGACGATGCGGATGACAGGACTTGAACCTGCACGGGCACAATGCCCACTAGAACCTGAATCTAGCGCGTCTGCCAGTTCCGCCACATCCGCACAATTTAGTACGCTTGACTATCATAGCCCATCTATCTGAAAAAGTCAAGCACTTTTTGCATTTTATTATGGGATTTTGAAAAAGTCCGTCCGTTCGCCGTTTTTTCATCCCTCTTGACAAATTTATTAGTTTAGACTAACTTATTGGTGGAATCTATTTTGACTCTTTTTTATGAGCGGAAGAGATGAGCCGCACCCATTTGTCTGACACCAAAAACATCGTCTGTTGCGGCGTCTGTGTGAATTTCGCATTACCCGTAACGATTACAATTTCAGAAAGTGCAGGTGATACAATGGAAAAATTACAAGGCGTGGCTGATACATTGTTTATTCCTCTTGCGGCACGCATTTATGTTTCCAAACGATTCCCCGAATATTTTTATGACGAAACCGCATTGGCACTGGAAAACACCCTGCCCATCGGCGAGATACAAAACAGTTCCTCGGAGTATTTTATGATGGCTTCCGTCGCACGGTATTATCATATGGACGCCATAACAAAGGCCTTCATTGCCACCCACGGGATATGTAATATCGTCAATCTGGGGGCAGGTTTGGAAACGGCGTGCAGTCGTATCGGCCATACCTCTGCCATATTTTATGAAGCGGATTTGCCGGAGGTCATCGAAAGACGCAAAGCCATTCTCCCCCCAAAGGAAAATGAGGTATTGCTGGGCGGAGATTTGTTTGCCTTGGAGTGGGTACGGGCCATAGATACTTCTCTCCCTACATTATTCCTCGCTTCCGGCGTATTCCAGTATTTTCATGAAGTGCAGATTTTACAGCTAATCTCCGGCTTAAAAACCGTGTTCCCCAATGGAGAACTCCTGTTTGACGCCACTACCGAAAAGGGGCTTCGTTCCGCCAACAGATACGTCAAAAAAACAGGCAACACCGACGCCATGATGTACTTTTTTGTCGATGATTGCAGAAGTTTTGCCCAAAAAAGCAACACCATTCTTTTGGATTATCGCCCTTTCTTCACCGAGGCACGGAAAATGCCGGGGAAAAAGCTAACGCTCTATACCCGCATCGCCATGAAAATTGTGGACGAGCGCGGATTGGGAAAAATCATACATTTGAAGCTATGAGAAAAAACACCGCAAGCAAAAAGGAGCTTGCTTTCGTAAATCATTCCAAGCCCCCTTTTTTTGCCACAAAAGGTTGGTAGTGCCGCAAAGGCGTTGTGCGTGCGTTTACAAGCGCACAGCCGACGCAAACGTGACCTTTTGTGGAGAGGAGGAACAGCGGATTGCGCGCGGGGCGTTTTTTGATGCAACGCATAAAAAAATCGCCACAAGCAATAAGGAGCTTGCTTTCGTAAATCATTCCAAGCCCCTTTTTTTGCCACAAAAGGTTGGTAGTGCCGCAAAGGCGTTGTGCGTGCGTTTACAAGCGCACAGCCGGCGCAAACGTGACCTTTTGTGGAGAGGAGGAACAGCGGATTGCGCGCGGGGCGTTTTTTGATGCAACGCATAAAAAAATCGCCACAAGCAATAAGAAGCTTGTGACGACGATGCGGATGACAGGACTTGAACCTGCACGGGCGCAATGCCCACTAGAACCTGAATCTAGCGCGTCTGCCAGTTCCGCCACATCCGCAAATATTTCAGACTTGGTTAGTATATCTCACTTTCGCAGGAAAGTCAAGCATTTTTCTGATTTTTCAAAACAGGGAAATTCCGCTTTTTACAACATAGCCCCTGCTCAAATATGCCGGAAGGGAGCCCTTCCCAAAAAAGGCTCCCCCATCTGCCGCCTGATTGCAGCAGCCGTTTTTCTGCCTATTCATTTTTGCCAAAATCCCCGTCCTCATCGGGTGCATATTCCAGAATATCCCCCGGCTGACAATGCAGTGCCTCACAAATGGCAATCAGCGTGGAAAAACGAATGGCAGAGATATGCCCGTTTTTCAGCTTAGATAGATTGACATTGGCAATGCCTACCTTTTCTGAAAGCTCGTTCAAGCTCATCTTTCTGTCTGCCATCACACGGTCCAGTCGCAAAATGATTTTTCCCATTTTCTCCCCTCCCGTTTACAATGTTTCGTCAGCCTCTTGCTGCAACTCAGCACCATAGCCGAATATCATCGCCAGAACCAGCACGATAACCGCCGCAGCTATACCTCCCAAATCCGGCGAAATCTGCGTCCCTGTATGCGCCGTCAGCACGGAGGACCATACCGCATTTGTTACCGTATTGCTCACTCCCAAAGGCAACAGAGCAAAGCCAAATCTCCGCATGGCTTTCACAATTTCCGGGCGGAAAGGCGAGTCGCATTTTTGGAATTCCTTCATCATAGCTCTGCACAAAAATAACACCACCAGCACAAGAAGCAGATTTACAATCAGCACCAATAAGCCCCTTACACAATCTTTCGGTGTGTATGGAATCTCCTCCGTTGTGCCTTCTATGGTTATGCCATCTTCAGATGATGCCAGCGTTGCCATTACATATTGTGCTCCGGCTACACCTATATTCATATCGGCACCTTTTATTTCTTCTGTCAAAGGTGTTTCCAAATCCTTCTCCAATTCTTCCCAGAACAGCGCATCAAACAATTCCCGATTCACCTTTATCTTGGCATGGCCGGAAAAAGAAATACTTGCGGAATCCTCCGGCAGTCTTGCCGCTGCCACCGTCAACAGTGAAACGGCAACCGTTGCAATGATGACCAACACCATCAAAATCGTCATAATGATTTTCCCGATTTTCCCAACGCGATTGATTTTCTTTTTGATAGAACGTTCCATATTGCATCCTCCTTTATGTTTTTCATATTATATTTAACGTTTATCGTTAATATTAAGATATACTACATTTTTTCGTTTGTCAATATATTTTTAATGTTTTTCGTTAATTTTTTTATCTTTACGAAAAACACTTTCCTATCATAAAAAACTTCTCTTCTTTTAAGTTCCCCATTGCATTGCTTTCCCCCGCCCATACATTGCATATGCAAAAATACCCCACGGCTCCCACCGCAGGGTATTTCGTCTTACGAGAGTTTTTCTCTCAATTTATCAATTTCTTCATCGTCAATATATTCGTCATAGGTCATTTGCCGGTCAATCATGCCGCCGGGCAAAAGCTCAATGATTCTGTCGGCAATGGTCTGGACAAACTGATGGTCATGGGAGTCGAAAAGCAATGTACCCTTATACTCCGTCAATCCCTCGTTCAGTGCCGTAATGGATTCCAAATCCAGATGGTTGGTGGGCTCGTCTAATATCATGACATTCGCCCCGCTGATCATCATTTTGCAGAGCATACAGCGCACCCGCTCCCCACCGGAAAGAACTTGGGCCTCCTTCAAGGCCTCCTCACCGCTAAAGAGCATACGCCCCAGCCAGCCCCGAATATCCGCATCATACTGCTCACCCTCTTTGGCGTAGGGACGGAGCCATTCAATCAGGGAATCGTGACAGCCATCGAAAAATTCGGAATTATCCTTGGGGAAATACGCCGTTTTTGTTGTCACGCCCCATTTGAAAGAGCCTTCGTCCGGCTCCATTTCCCCCATCAATATCTGAAACAAAGTGGTTCTGGCAATTTCGTCCTTCCCCACAAAAGCAACCTTTTCATGGGGGCGAATCATAAAGCTGATATTATCCAGCACCTTTTTGCCGTCAATGGTTTTGGAAAGCCCCTCCACCAAAAGCACATCATTGCCTACCTCTCTGTCCTGCTTAAAGCTGCAAAAGGGATACCGGCGGCTGGAAGGTTTAATGGTATCCATCTGCAAATTATCCAGCAATTTCTTTCGGCTGGTGGCCTGCTTCGCCTTAGAGGCATTGGCACTGAAACGGGCGATGAAATCCTGTAATTCCTTGATTTTCTGCTCTACCCGCTTATTCTGGTCTTTTAATTGCCGCTGGGTCATCTGGGTATAGCTGTACCAGAAGTCATAATTCCCCACGAACATTGTAATTTTGCCATAATCAATATCGGCGATATTGGTGCAAACTTTATTCAGGAAATGTCGATCGTGGGAAACCACAATGACCGTATTTTCAAAATTCATCAAAAA
>JAFWWO010000041.1 GCA_017523325.1 Anaerotignum sp.
GGTCCCTTAAAGATAATGAGGTAGATAGGTTGGAGGTGTAAGCATGGTAACATGTTCAGCTGACCAATACTAATAGACCGAGGGCTTGACCAATAAAAAGATTGATGGAGGCTTTTTGTGTTCAGTTTTGAAGGTGCAGAAAAAAGGGAAGATGTTTCAAGGCGAAGGCCGAAGGAACGAAAAATTCACCTTCACAACGATGAGATTTCATCGCAACTAATCCTCGATAGCTCAATGGCAGAGCATCCGGCTGTTAACCGGAGGGTTGCAGGTTCGAGTCCCGCTCGGGGAGTTACGGTGTCCGTAAAACGGGCACCACACATTGGTCCGTTGGTCAAGGGGTTAAGACACCGCCCTTTCACGGCGGTAACGCGGGTTCGAATCCCGCACGGATCATAACAGAATATGGCGCCATAGCCAAGTGGTAAGGCAAAGGTCTGCAACACCTCTATCCCCGATTCAAATCCGGGTGGCGCCTTTAAGGAGTCCTGATTTTGCGTAGGCAAGATTGGGGCTTTTTTATTTCACAAAACAAAAAAGAGCGATGCTTGAAGTGGGTGATAAAGTATGATAAAGTGTAAAAAAGTGTGTTTTACGGTACAACAAAAACCATGAGTATTTTATTTAGGAAGATATTTTGGCGCTTTCAGCAAGATTTCATTATTGGAGTTTTTTGTTTGACGGAATGAGGCGGCAAAATGGTGGATTTGAGTATTTTTTGAGGAGGCTTGCTATGAAAAGACGGATTTTTGCGGCACTGATGGGCGTTGTGGTAATATTTGGTGCTGCGGCTTGTGAAGCTGTGCCGGAAACGGAAAAAATGGACAAGGAACAGGCGGAAACAGTCCCAGAAAAAGAATTTTTGACGATAGAAAAAACCAAGAATTATGACAGCTATTGGAGCGAGGAACATTCCCAAGTGCTTGCCAGCGTGACTCAGCCCGGTGTACGATTGTCGAAAGAAGATGCGAAAGAATATCCGCAATTAGCTGCAGCACTGGAAGAAATGAACAAAGAAAAGCAAATGCAAGCCGATACAGAATTTGAGGAACTTTGCACCATGGCAAAAGAAGATATTGAAATGGTTCCGGAATTTTTTGTAGAACATGAATATACTGCAGATGTTACGGTGCGGCGTGCGGACAAAGAATTTTTGAGTTTGTTATATAATGGATACTATTATTTGGGCGGCGTGCATGGCATGAATATGTT
Source organism: Anaerotignum sp. (assembly GCA_017523325.1). Classification (GTDB taxonomy): domain Bacteria; phylum Bacillota; class Clostridia; order Lachnospirales; family Anaerotignaceae; genus Anaerotignum_A. The sequence continues at coordinate 1,213 of JAFWWO010000041.1, forward strand.
CTGGGGCGAAAATTTTGATGTAAAAACAGGGAAAAAGCTTGCTCTGGAAGATGTGCTTACCGATATGGACGGATTGCCGCAGGTAGTACGGGAGCAGTTGGACCGCCATTGGAGCGATGTTGAATTTTATGATACATTGGATTTAGAGGAATTTTTTGCCGCAGAAGGATACACTCCTTCTTGGACATTGGATTATAACGGTGTGACCATATATTTCAATCCTTATGATATTGCGCCTTATGCTTACGGAATGCAGTCTGTGACCCTGTCTTTCGAGGAGTATCCTGATTTATTCAAGGAGGAATATACCCATACTCCCCTGCGATATGCAGCAGAGCTTTCTTTGGGCGTTCCTTATTTCGTAGAGTTAGCGGATAGAGGAATTATGGATCGAGTGGCTGTTTATTCCTATCCCGATGAAGATGAATTTTATGCAAGCAGGCAGATTGAGGTAAACGATAATCAAACAAACGAAACCATCGATGCGTGGGGTGTGGCACCTATGCTGCTCCATACAACCGAAGGAAAGACCTTCCTTTATATTCAGGATTCGATGCAAAATGCCTATTATGACCTTGCTGTCTATGATGTGAGTCATGGGGATATTCGAAAGGTTGATGTATATAACTGTGGCTATCGTACACTTCCCGATGAAGATGCTGCATATTATCCCACAATACAGGTGATAACAGATCCGGATGATTTTATGTTGGACACCCATACGGAAGTGCTTTCTACACAAACAGGACACGCTTTGTATTCCATAGGGAAAGACGGACGCCCTGTTTCGGAAACGGATTGGTTTGTATTTGACAATAATATTGACTTTACTTTCCGGCAGCCGATAGATGCAATATTGATAGAAGAGGACGGTACAAAAATCGGAGAAATCAAAATAGAAACCGGAACAAAGGCAGAATATTTCCGCACCGATGGCGAAACCTACGGGGATTTATATTTGCCTGACGGCAGTATTGCCCGTGTGATGGTGGAACGGAAAGATTGGATGCCATATATCAATGGGATTCCTGCGGAGGACGTGCTGGAGGGTATGATTTTTGCGGGCTAACAGATGTTTTGGCTTAAAAAAGTGTGAGAGTAACGGAAAAGAGGGCGTTTGCCTTCTTTTTTTGTTTGGCATCATCAAAAGTTCGGTTTTTGTCAAGAGATGGGGTAAAAAAAGGATTGACGAAACGGAAAAAGAAAGGTATACTAAATGCAATCTGATAGGAAAATTTTGGCGCCATAGCCAAGTGGTAAGGCAAAGGTCTGCAACACCTCTATCCCCGGTTCGAATCCGGGTGGCGCCTTTTGAAGAACGCAGGAAGCGTTCTTTTTTTGTGCAGTTGAAAAGCGGTATCAAAGAAAAAACCCCCTCATAAGGGGGTTAGAAAGTCTTATTTGATAACAATGGGCTCCGCTGTGAAGGAATATTTGGTGCAGACAGCATCTTCCAGATACAGCACTTCAAATATGCCGTCCCCCAGATGATAAAGCTGTTTCAAATCCGGATTGGCTTCCAACATGGCACTGCGGGCTGCATCTCTGTCGTCCCGCACCAGTTTGGCGGTAATGCGAATCCAAGTGCCGTCGGGCTCCATACCGGAAATTTCCGTTTTGGGGTTTGCCAGCATTTGGGCATAGCAAGCCTTAGTGTTATTGGTACAGATATATATCTTGCCCTCAAACTCGGCAACGGCACCGAAAGGACGCACACGGGGCTGACCGTCTGCCTCTGCTGTTGCAATATAGAATACGCCCGCTTTTTTCATTTCTTCTGCAATTTTATGCATATAAAGCCCTCCTTATATGGTTTTGAGATAATAATTGACATTTTGTTGCTGTATGGATATTATAGTGTGTAGGTTTTCTGATGGCAAGTACGATTTTTTTATATACCAGGTATCAAAAAAGATACTAAGAAAGGGGTAAGCAATGGCTCAGGATTTATTTGGAAGATGTCCCTATGAAACGGCCCAGCGGATTTTACAAGGGAAATGGACGGTACTGATTTTATACCATATCAGCGAAGGGCCTCTGCGCTTTAACGAGCTTTTACGGAAATTGCCGGATATGACTCACGCCACGCTGTCCAAGCAGCTCAAGCAGATGGAGAAAAACGGCTTGGTTTTGCGTAAGGAATATATGCAGATACCTCCGAAAGTGGAATATTCCATGACGGAGCTGGGGCGGGCATTTATCCCTGTGCTGGATTGTATTGAGAAATGGGGCAATCAATATATTGCCTATTTGCAGGAACAGCAGCGGGTTTGATGCCCGAAAGTAATCTTTGAAAGAATAGAAAGGGGAGAATGGTATGTTGAAAGAAAAGAAAACCTTCGTCATTGGGCATAAAAACCCTGATACGGATTCTGTTTGTTCTGCCATTGCCTATGCGGCGTTAAAAAACAAAATGGGAAATGGGGAATTTGTGCCGAAAAGGGCGGGAGAAATCAATAATGAAACGAAATATGTATTGGAGTTTTTCGGGGTGGAAACACCGGAGCTGATTGCGCATGTAGGAACGCAGGTCAAGGACGTCACCATTAAGCCCACGCCTGTCCTGCCGGAGGATATTTCCTTGAAACATGCGTGGAACACCATGCGGGATATACAGGAATCTACGATGCCGGTGGTACAGAATGGGCGTTTGCAGGGAATCATTTCTGTAAAGGATATTGCGACGGCCAATATGGATATTTACGAAACGGGGATTTTAGCCATGTCCCATACCAAATATAGCAATATTTTAGATACCATTGACGGGGAAATGATTGTGGGCGACCCCAATGAGGAAATTACAAAGGGGAAGATACTCATTGGTGCGGCAAATCCGGATTTGATGGAAAACTATATCGAGGAGGGGGATTTGCTTATTACGGGCAACCGCTTTGAAAACCAACTTTGCGCCATTGAAATGAACGCCGGCTGTATTGTGGTGTGTATGGGGGCATCTGTTTCCAAAACCATTCAAAAGTTGGCAAAGGAAAACAACTGCAAAATCATCAGTACGCCCCATGATACTTATATGGTGGCTAGGCTCATCAGCCAGAGTACGCCTGTGGGGTATTTCATGCGAAAGGAAAACCTCATTACATTCAGCAGTGAGGATTTTATCAGTGATATTAAGAGTACATTGGCTAAGGTACGCCATCGTGATTTTCCTGTGCTGGATAAAGAAGGGAAATATTGCGGTATGCTATCCCGCCGCTCCTTGCTGGATATGGAGAGCAAAAAAATCATTATGGTAGACCATAATGAAAAATCTCAAGCCGTTGATGGCATCGAGGAGGCGGAAATTCTGGAGGTCATCGACCACCATCGTTTAGGCAGTCTGGAAACCGCCATGCCTGTGTATTTCCGCAATCAGCCTGTGGGCTGTACGGCAACCATCGTCTATGAGATGTATGGAGAAAACCGTGAGGAGATAGAACCGAAAATAGCAGGCTTGCTTTGCTCCGCCATTCTTTCCGATACGCTGATGTTCCGTTCGCCGACTTGTACGGAAAAGGATAAAAGGGCGGCGGAGAAGTTGGCGGAGTTGGCAGGGATTGAAATAGAAGCCCATGCCGAAAAGATGTTCCGTGCCGGCAGCAGCTTGGCGGATAAAACGCCGGAGGAGATTTTCCGGCAGGATTATAAGAGATTCAGCGGACACGGCATCAGCTTTGGCACCGGACAGATTTCCTCCCTGGACAAAGAGGAACTCTTACAATTACGGCCGAAAATTGCCGCTTATATGAAAGAAGTGGTAGAGAAAAACGGTGATGTGGATATGTTGTTTTTCCTGCTGACCAATATTTTGACGGAATCCTCCGATTTGGTGTTTGCAGGAGAAAAGGCTCGGGAAGTGGTGGAGAATGCCTACGGTACAGCAGAGGGGGATTGGATTTCTCTGCCCGGTGTGGTTTCCAGAAAGAAACAGTTTGTTCCCCGTATTTTAGGGGCATTACAACAATAAAGAGGCGTATCTATGAAAAATTATAAGATACTTCTTGCCTATGATGGCGGGCGATATAACGGCTGGCAGAAGCAAGGAAACACGGAAAATACCATACAGGAAAGGCTGGAGCGGATACTTTCGGAGATTGCAGGGGAGGAAGCAGAGGTTTTTGGCTCCGGCAGGACAGATGCAGGCACCCACGCAACGGGACAGGTCATGAATTTCCATATAAATTGGCAGGCAACGGCAGAAGAATTGTTAGCCGCTTTCAATGAAAAATTGCCGGAGGATATAGCGGGTCTATCCATTGCGGAAATGCCTCCGCGGTTCCATAGCCGCTTGAGTGCTAAAGGTAAGCATTACGCCTATACCATCTGGAACAGCAAAAGACCGCCTGTGTTTTGGCGGAAATATGCCTTTTGGTGCAAAGAGGCATTAGATGTGGAAAAAATGCAGGCGGCGGCACGGTTTTTTCCGGGGGAGCATGACTTTAAGAGCTTTTGCGCCAATAAAAGAATGAAAAAATCCACAGTGCGAAGACTGGACGAGATAGGCTTTGAGCAAAAGGGCGACAGGCTGATACTGCATTTTTACGGCAACGGCTTTTTATACCAAATGGTGCGGATATTGGTGGGTACCCTCATCGAAGTGGGAGAGGGCAAGCGACAGCCGGAAGAAATGTCGGAGATTTTGAGAGAAAAAAGCAGAGAAGCGGCAGGCTTTACTGCGCCCAGCCGTGGGCTTTGCCTGCGGGAGGTTTTTTACACGGAGGAAGCGAAAGGCGGAGAATAGGAATGATACGGGTTTCAGAATTGAAAATCCCCTTGGGGGCGGACCAAAAAGCTTTGGAAAAAAAGAA
>JAFWWO010000007.1 GCA_017523325.1 Anaerotignum sp.
ACCCCCGAAAATAAGAAAGGAGTACCTTTTCCTGGTCGGATAAAGGCACGCCCAAAAGATCGTCTACGGTCACGCATAAGATATTGGCCAGTGCGATAAGCACATCGAAGGAGGGTTCGTTTCGTCCGCTTTCGTAATTGGCGATAGCGGTATGGCCGTAGTTTATTTTTTCTCCCAGCTTTGCCTGTGTCAGCCCTCTTTTTTTCCGATAGTAGTAGAGATTTTTTGCGAAATCAGACATCAGATCACCTCATTTATATATAATATTATTTTATATTATTATATATTATTTTCTATCATAAAGCAATACTAAGGAGGATTATATAGTATTGTTTTGTTGAGGTGAGAAATATGCGACCCATGAAAAAACAAGTCAGTATCACACTGGACGAGGATATAGTAGAAAAAGTAAAGGAATTATCGGAAGACACCCAACGTTCCTTTTCCCAGTATATCAATTTGGTTTTGACCGAGCATTTGAAGCGTTTGGAGCAGGGTGAGCGGGAGGATATCTTCCGCAAATGACAGAAAGAAGGGCTTTGTATGAGCAAAGCCTTTTCTTTTTTTGGGTGCTGTGCTACCATGGCAGTAGCATAAAAAGGAGGTTTTTTCATGAACGTAACTTATCTGCATCATAGCGGCTTTGCCGTAGAAACACAAACGAAGGTGCTGTTATTCGATTATTATACCGAAGGTGGGCGGTATGCCTTTTTCGACCCGCAGGCGTATGGCGAAAAAGATATATTCGTATTCGTATCCCATTTTCATGAGGATCATTATGACCGCCGGATATTGGATTGGGCGGATAATCCCCGCGTCCGCTATGTCCTTTCTGCCGATGTGCGTACCGTGGCGGGCTTTGCAGGGGAAACGCTGGTGGTAAAGCCCCACGAAAGCCATGATTTTGGCGGTATCCATATCGAAACCCTTCGCTCCAATGATGAGGGGGTGGCGTTTCTGGTCAAGGCCGATGGAAAAACCATTTACCACGCCGGAGATTTGAACTGGTGGCATTGGAACGGCGAGCCCGATGCTTTTAATGCGGATATTCGCCAAAGCTATACCACGGAAATCAACCGCCTGAAGGGGCAGGAGATTGATGTGGCATTTGTCCCTGCCGATTTGCGTCTGGAGGATAAATACGATTGGGCGGTGGCGTATTTCATGCAGACCGTGGGGGCGAAGGCACTGTTTCCCATGCATTTTTGGAAACGGTTCGATGTTTGCGATATGCTGCGGGAGAAGGCCGATGGCAGTCATATCATGAAAATTTCCCAAGAAAATGAAAAATTTAAGGTTTTTTGACAAAATTTTAATGAATTTGTTCGTTTTTCCGGCTGAAAATCGTTTATACTGGTGAATAATCGGAAACGAAAGAGGCGGAAGTATGAAAGGGAAGAATTGGAGAGAATATGAGCCTTATGGCAGGCGGCGGAAGAAACGTCGGAGGCGTAAGGGCGGCATGATGCGCAGAGGGCTGTTGCTTGTGGTGTTGTTTGCCTTGGGCTATGGCGGTTTTTTGCTGTATTATGCCATCAGCAGACCGTATATGATTGCATTGGACGCCGGTCATGGCGGTAGTGACGGCGGTGCTGTCGGCGTGATACAGGAGGTGACGCTGACAGAAAGCACCGTGGAGAAATTGCAGAACCTTCTGGAGGCGGACGGACGATTTCGAGTTGTTCTTTCCCGTAAAGCGGGGGAGGGCAAATCCATTGATGAGCGTAATGCCAAATTACGGCGTTGGCGTCCGGATATTCTGCTTTCCATACACGGCAACGCCAATGAGGATAGCGGCGCCTATGGCTTTGAGTGTTACCCGTCGCCGCCGGGCTATGATAACCACCAAAAAAGTCTGGCCTTTGCCCTGCTTTTGGCGGAGGAAATGGAGCAGGCCGGCGCAAAGCTACGGGGGCGGAATGGCGTAAGATTCGGTTATTATGTGGAGGGCGGTAAAAAAATGCTGGTGGAGTCTGATGATACCACCGTGTATCCATATGGCACTTTCGGCATGCTGAGGAATATGAACTGGCCCGCCGTGTTGGTGGAGCAGTGTTTTGTCACCAATACAGCCGATGTGGAGAATTTTGGCACGGAGGAAGGCTGTCAAAAGGCGGCGGAGGCGTATTACCACGCCATTTGTCGGTACTTGGAGGGAGAATAAAAAAAGGCTTGGCGGATGCGCTAAGCCTTTTTTGTCTTGTTTTATTTTGTCAATAATTCGATGCCTGTTCGGATTCTGCGGAGGGCTTCTTCTTTCCCCAGAATATCCGCCAGCTCCATCGCGCCGCCGGGGGAGGTGGCCTCGCCGGAAAGGGCGGTGCGTACAGGCCAGAGCAGCTGACCGTTTTTGATGCCCAATTCACCCACCAAAGCCATCAATGCGTCATGGATTGCTCCTTCGCTCCAGTCGGATAATCCTTCCAATACAGGCAATGCCGCCTGTAAAGAGGAGAGGGCGATTTCGTCGTTGGTCTTCATTTTTTTGTGGGTATACAGCTCCGTGTCATAGGTGGGCAGTTCCTTGAAGAACGCCACCAAAGCGGGAATATCGTTCAATGTTTCCAGGCGTTTTTGCAGCAGGGCAGCGATTTTTTTCAAATCGAGATTGGTATCTGCCAAAGCCGCTTTCAGCTTGGGCTCTGCCAGGGCGTAAAACCTGTCAAAATCCATGGCTTTCAGATATTCGCCGTTCATCCATGTCAATTTCTTAATATCGAAAATAGAGGGGGATTTGCTTAACCCTGCGATATCGAACTTCTTCTCCAATTCCTTCAGGCTAAAGATTTCCGTATTATCGGCAGGGCTCCAGCCCAACAGGGCGATATAATTCACAATGGCCTCTACCACATAGCCTTCGTTCACCAAATCCTCAAAAGATTTATCCCCGTGTCGTTTGGAGAGCTTGTGGTGTGCGTCCCGCATAACGGCGGGCAGATGCACATAAACAGGGGGTTCCCAGCCGAAGGCCTTGTAAAGCAGGTTGTATTTCGGGGTGGAGGAGAGATATTCGCTCCCTCTGACCACATGGGTAATGTGCATCAAATGGTCGTCCACCACGTTGGCGAAGTTGTAGGTAGGGAAACCGTCGGCCTTCATCAAAATCTGGTCGTCCAGTTCCGTGTTATCCACGGAGATTTCGCCATACACCACATCGGTAAATGTGGTTGTGCCGGTATCGGGCATTTTCTGGCGAATGACGAAAGGTTCGCCTGCGTCCAGCTTTGCCTGTACCTCCTCTTTGGAAAGACCAAGACAGTGACGGTCGTACTTGGCGAATGCGGCACCTTCGGCGTTGCTTTCTTTCAGGCTTTCCAGCCGTTCTTTGGTGCAGAAGCAGTAATAAGCCTCGCCTTTTTCCACCAATTCCAAGGCATAGTCCATATACATACCCATACGCTGGCTCTGGATATAGGGGCCGTACTCCCCGCCGATATCGGGGCCCTCGTCATGGTGCAGGCCTGTCATTTCCAGTGTTTTATAGATGACGTCCGTCGCACCCTCTACCAAGCGCCCTTGGTCCGTATCCTCGATACGCAGTATAAATTTCCCGCCTTGGGATTTTGCAATCAAATATTCATAAAGAGCTGTCCGTAAATTGCCGATATGCATATACCCCGTAGGACTGGGGGCGAATCTGGTTCTGATTTCCATAAATGTTCTTCCTTTCCTCTTGTCCGTTATTCTCATAATAGTTTAACCGTAAAACCCCCGGCTGTAAAGCGTATTGGCGAAAAAAGAGAAAAAGGGGTGGGGCGGTTGACAAAGGGAAAGAGGTTTCGTATCATAAAACCCATAAACTGTGAGAAAATGGAGAGAAAAATGGGAGGAAACCATGAGCGTTTTATATTATTTTGCCGCTGATATCCCTTTGGAGGAACAGCCTAACCCTTATATTTGTTTGCTTTCTGTCAATCAGGCGTTGGAGCGGGGTATAGAGTTGGATTTGGAGATGCTGGAGGGCATTGACCGAGATAAGCCGGAAACGGTTTTATATTGTGAGAGTAAGGAGAAATTCGCCTATCCCAATTTTTTTTCCATACAGAAAGAGGATGTTTACGAAGATATTGGGACGAAAAAGATGTTTTGCATCAAAATGGAATGGGATTTTGCGGAGGATACCGCCCCGGTGGTGCTGGACTATATCCGCCGGCAGATGGAAACCTGTACTGAGCTTGAGATATGGAGTATTTGGCTGGGCAGTGAAGAGGGTGTGCCGCAGCAAATGAAAAAGCCGGTTTACAGCATAGATGAGCTTTCTGTAAATATCCTGCGGGAGTTTTATCTGCAGGAGGGGGATTATCGGTGCATGGTGGTGCGGTGATTGTATGGGGAAGAAAGGAGAATATTCATGCAGTCCTATTGTGAAACCTGTATGTATTATGCCTATGATGAGGAATTTGAGGAATACTTCTGCCAAGTGAATTTAGACGAGGACGAAATGCAGAAATTCCTAACGGATACCTTTCGGGATTGCCCCTATTACCGTTTGGAGGACGAATACGGCACGGTACGAAAGCAGATGTAGGGCAGCCCCATATGGCTGGCGGAAATTTCCAGAGAAAATCCCTTGCTGTTTTTTGGGGAAGAAGATATACTAAAAAAGAGATTTGTAAAAAAATACCTCTATGGGGAAATTTGTGCATAAGGTCGGGATGAATGTGAAGCAGCAGTATCAAGAATGGGGAAATGTGATATTACGGGCGGCAGTGATACTTTTACTGCTGTTTTATTTTTGCTGGCCCATACGCCTGAGCGGCAGTTCCATGGAGCCTACGGTGGCAGATGGTTCTGTGGTGTTCCTGCGGCGGTTTGTCCTTGGCGGGCAGGGGTATCGGGACGGCGATGTGGTGGTATTCCGCTATGCGGGGGAGGACGGTACACAGACATTGATTAAGCGTATTATTGCCACGGAGGGGGAGCATATCCGTATCCTGCCGGAGGGCGTGGAGCGAAATGATGTGCTGTTGCAGGAGACCTATGCCCAAGGGCGGACAGACGGACTGGTGGATATGACAGTGCCGGAGGGCACCGTATTCGTTCTGGGGGATAACCGACAAGAAAGCTACGATAGCCGCAACATAGGCGTGATACCTATGGAGGATTTGCGGGGGAAGGTGTTTTTCTGCATCTATCCTTGGGGATATTTGGGTAAATTATAAAGTGTGAACCAAAAGGAGAATTCTGCAATAGGAATCCTCCTTTTTTGATTTCTTTCAACGATAGGGCAAATACTCCAAAAACCGTTTTACGGGCAGGGGGGCGTTGGTTTTATCCCGCAGGGCAAGGGCAATTTGCCGCGAGGCGGGCGTATCTAATTTTTTTGCAATAATGCGGTAAGGAATCCGCTGGAGTATCAGCTTTGGCAAAAGGCTGATGCCCAGTCCGTTTTCCACCATGGAAAGAATGACATAATCGTCATAGGTAGTGAAGCGGACATTGGGGATCAGACCGTGCTGGCGGAAGAAATTGGAAATCTCCGTGTTTTTGTCCTTTTCCAGCAGTAAAAACGGTTCCTTGCAGAAATTTTCCAGAGGAAACTGCTCTGCTTTGGCGAGGGGGTGATTTTCAGGAAGAACGGCCCAGAAATCATCCTGCTCCAGAAAAATGGTGTCTAAATCAGAGGCGGAGGGCAGGCGTAAAAAGCCGCAGTCCACCCGTCCCTCGCGAATCCAAGCTTCAATTTCCCGATAATCCCCCAAAAGCAGTTCGTATTCGATGTTAGGATAATCTTTCTGGAATTCTCTGATGATATTCGGCAGCCAATGGGTGCCTACGCTGGAGAAGGTACCGATGCGAATAAGCCCCGATTCCAACCCTTTGAGGGCATCTACCTGCCGTTGAAGCCTGTCATATTGTTGGCAAAGGTCTTTGATGTAGGGTAAGAGCTTTACGCCATCGGAAGTCAGACGGACACCTCGTTGCCGCCGTTCCAGCAGGGAAAGACCCCATTCCTCCTCTAAATCCCGAATCATACGGCTGATGCCCGATTGGGAGTAGGAAAGAGCTTCTGCGGCTTTCGTAAAGCTGTTACATTCCACCGTTTTCAAAAAAGCCAGATATTTTTGGAGATTCATATCCATAAACGGCCCTCCTATCATCTGTTTTTATCATGATAATCATGAGAAACATTCGCTTTTGTAATATATATTTTTATGGTATCTTAAAAACAGAAAAAAAGCAAGGAAAAAGGAGGAGGCTTCATGAACCGAAATTATTTGAAATATATCGCCGCATTGTTGTTATTCGGCTCTAACGGGATTGTTGCCGGACAGATTGGACTAAGCAGTTATGAAATCGTATTTTTAAGAGCGTGTATCGGCGGGTTGTTTTTGCTAAGCATATTTTTACTGCGGAAACAACCATGGGCCTGCCTGCAAAACCGCAGACATTTTGCATTTCTTGCTGTTTCCGGCATAAGTATGGGCATCAGTTGGATTTTTCTGTATGAGGCCTACCGGCAGATAGGGGTTGGTGTGGCATCGTTGGTGTATTATTGTGCCCCTATGATTGTGATGGGACTTTCGCCCGTTTTTTTCAATGAGAAACTGACGCTGCAAAAGGGTATTGGCATTGGTATTGTATTTTTGGGTATTTTACTGATTAACGGGCAAACGTTGGGTGACGGCAATCGGAATTGGGGTCTGTTTTGCGGTGCAATGGGTGCGTTTGCTTATGTTGCCATGCTGATTTACAATAAAAAAGCCAAATCCATCAAGGGCATGGAAAATGCTGTGCTGCAGCTGGTATTTGCGGGCGTGGCAGTGGCGGTTTTCCTCCTGTGTCGCCAAGGGGCGGTTATCAAAATTGCAAAAACCGATTGGCTTCCTATTTTGACGTTGGGCATTGTCAATACAGGTCTTGGTTGTTATCTGTATTTTTCCGCCGTACAGCAATTATCCATGCAGACTGCCGCTGTTTGCAGTTATTTAGAGCCTTTTTCGGCAGTGGTATTTTCGGCGGCGTTTTTGGGTGAGGCTATGCGTGCCATACAAATATTGGGTGCAGTACTGATTTTAGGTGGTGCTGTTTACGCAGAAATAGCAGACAAAAGCTTTATTTATGGTGCAAGACCTGTTTTTCTGCAAACGATCAAAAAATAGCGAATCTTCAAGAAGGGGCTGTTGTCATAAGTCCTCATTCCCTCCTTCTGCCGAAGGGCGGGCTGTATCCCGGAACCATGCAGCCTTGACCGACGGCATTATTTTTTTGGCATAAAACTGCCAAACGCTAATATATTTACCTATAAGACAAAGGGTGTGGCAAAAATCGGTGTTTTTGATGCACCGGAAGGTGAAGGAGGGTTTTTATGCCGACGGAATTGGCAAAAGAAACGATGGAGATGACTTGGAAGGAGCAGACGGGCAGACAATCCGGCCAGATATTGCTGGAGGGGGACATGATTGTACCCGATAGCCAGCCGGATTTGAAGGAAATTCTGCGCTGCACAGGCAAAGTGCATATAGGGGATAAACGGATAAATGATGAGCGTATCGGGTTTTCCGGCGAGTTGGAGGTAACGGTGCTGTATACGCCAAAAAACGGGGAGCGCAGTCTATATACCATGAAAGCGACCCTGCCCTTAGAGGATTTTATACATATAGACGGCTTGGGAAAGGATGCCGAGGTGACTTTGGAAACGGAGCTGGAGCATCTGGACTGTGAAATCATCAATGACCGAAAAATCGGCGTGAAGGCAGTCATTGGGGTAAATGCCATGGCGGAGCAGGAGCGGAGCATGGAAATCGTCTGTGATGCCGAGGGGGACGGCGTGGAATGTCTCAGAGGCACATTACAGATGGAAACCGATGTGGCGGAGGTAAAGGATCGCTTTACCGTAAAAGAGGAGCTGGTGCTGCCCTCGGCAAAGCCGCAAATCGGGGAGATGCTGTGGGAAGGCATCGCATTGACGGAGCATGATGTCCGTCCTATGGACGGGAAGGTCATGATACGGGGGAATTTGAAAATCAGCGTGCTTTATACCGATGGGCAGGAGGGGCATTTGGGCAGTTATACGGAGCGGATACCCTTTAGTGGCTATCTGGAGGGCGAAGGCATTGACCCTCATGCGGTGATGGATGCGGAGCTTTGGCTGGAGGACGCAAAGGTGACCCCTATGGTAGATGAGGACGGCGAAACCAGACAGCTTGCCGTCGATGTGACTGTTGGGGCAAGGTTGAAGGCCAGAGAGGCCGTGGAAAAAGAGATTTTGATGGACGCCTATGTACCGGGGCAAAAAATGGAGCTGCAACGGGAAATGATTGTGTATCCCGTTACGGTGGCCAATGGAAA
>JAFWWO010000042.1 GCA_017523325.1 Anaerotignum sp.
CTGTTTCCACAGGGAATCTTTCTTCCTCGTCCAGTTCTTCTGCCAGAGGTTTTACTTCTGTTTCAGCGAACTTCTTGTAGAGGTCTCTCAGCAATACCTGCTCTTTTGAATACCCGAATTCCATAAACTTGTTCCTCCTTAATTGTTATAATGATTGTTTCATGTTTTGCATAAATTTGTTATTTCTATAACGATATTATATATGAGCAATTTTCATGCCAACTTTTCCAACCCTCATTTCCCCCTTGAATTTTCGTATAAAATCAGAAAAATGACTGGCATATTGTTATAAAAAATGTTAGAATTGAGAAAAATAAAACAAAATACAACGTTTTTCTCACAAGAAAGTCAGGTGACCCTCCGCAATGAAATTAACAAAAGAACTTTTTTTCTCCATGGATATTATGTCAGCTGTCATAGATCATATCAACGATGGTGTGAATGTGGTAGATGAGGAAGGCATTTTGGTCTACGTCAATGAAATCAGTGCCAATTATGTCAATCAAACCAGGGAAACCATGATTGGCCGCCCCATCACGGATTTTTACCCTGCGGCAGTGCTTTTGGCCGTACTGAAAAACCGCCGACCCATATTAGATAAAAAAATTCACTTTGTTCCTCCCAAAAAATATATCGTCAATTCCTACCCTATTTTTTATGAAGGGGAATTTCTCGGCGCCTTTTCCGTATTTCAGGATATTCAGGAAATCGACCAGCTCAACAGCAAAATCAAGCATCTGGAAATGCAGGTCAGCCTGAATAAAACCGAGTTCGATTATAACCATGTGGTGCATATGGGCACCATACAGAGCATCTATAAAAAGGCAAAAAAAATTGTCGGTTCCTTAGGCGGTCCTCGCCATTCTATCATCACCGGCGAGTCCGGCACAGGCAAAACCATGCTTGCCAACCTCATTTATAATTATGCCAAAGAAATTGGCGTTATCAGTAAAAATGCACCTTTTATCGAAATCAACTGTGCCCAGTTCACCAATCCCGATATTGCCGCCATGGAAATTTTCGGCTCCGTGGAAGGTGCATACACCGGCTCAAAAAAGAAAAAAGGCCTGTTTGAACAGGCAAACGGCGGCATTTTATTCCTGGACGAGGCCCATACCATCGAAAACTACCAAAGCCTTCTCTTAAAAGCCATTGAATCAGGCAAAATTCGCCGTATTGGAGATACGAAGGAAATTGACATCAACGTCATTGTCATCGCCGCCTCCACCAAAAACCTCCACGAGGTATTCCTACCGGAGCTGTATCAGCGGTTGGGACAATACGAAATGTATCTGCCTTCTTTACGGGAGCGTTCTTTGGAGGAAAAGGAGCAGCTTTTCCTGCATTTTGTCAAAAAATACGAAAACGCCGTTTGGGAGACCCGAAAAATACAGTATCATGTGCTATTCACCCCAGAGGCAAAGCACGCCATACTCAACGCCGTTTATCCCAGAAATATCCGCCAGATGCGGGACGTCATCAATTACAGCATCGATGCCTCCTCCCCTCTGATAGAAGATATTGGGGAGAAAAAAGAAATTACCACCGTGGTCAGTCTGGAGCATATCCCCTTTACACTTTCCGAACAGGAGGACGGCCCTATCCCTTCCGCCGCCACCGAGCCAAACAAAATCACGCCGGAGGTGGAAACTTTTATTCGGGAACGGCACACCATGGGGGACGGCCCTCGAAAAATATCAAAACAACTGGCGGATATAGGCTTTGACCTACCCTATTATAAAATTGCCTATTACCTGAAACAAGAAAATTTGACCCATTGAATACAGGAGGATTGCAAATGAAAAAATGTATTTGGCTTTTGGCAGGAATTCTTTCACTGATGACTGCCCTGCCTGCCTTTGCCGCCGCTCCTGCCGATATTATCATTGAAAACCGGCAGGTCGTCTTTACCGCTGAAAGCGGCCGGCCCTTTCTGGACCCACAGGAACGGACACAAGTACCCCTGCGGCTTACCATGGAAGCCTGTGGCTGTACCGTCGGCTGGGAGGACAGCACAAAAACCGCCATTGTTCAAAAAAACGACACTACGGTACAGGTACCCATCGGTCAGCCCTATCTTTTCATCAACGGCAGAAAAGAAGCCATGGACACTGCCGCTATTCTGAAAAACGGCAGAACCTATCTACCCATTCGTGCCGTTTTGGAAGCCTTTGGCGCAAAGGTACTTTGGGCAGAAGAACAAAATGCCGTTATCGTTACTTTGCCGGAATCCACTCCCGCCAAAAAAGAACTCCATGTCCATTTCATAGATGTGGGACAAGGGGACGCCATACTCATTGATTACGGCGATTATGAAATCCTCATTGACAGCGGGAACAACAAAGACGGTAAAACCGTTGCGGCTTATTTACAGGAATATGTTGACGGCCCACTGGATTTGATGATTGCCACCCATCCCGATGCCGACCATATCGGCGGACTGGATACGGTTTTGCAGACCTGCGAAGTCGCTCATATCATCGACAGCGGCGAGGCAAAAACTACCAAAACTTATCAGGATTATTGGAACGCTGCTTTGGCCGAGGGCTGTCCCATTACCTATGATGCGGATATGACCATTCCTTTGGGCAACGACAACGCCCCGATCCTTACCATCATTGAAACAGGGGACGGCTACAAGGATTCCAACGACAACAGCGTAGTTTCTCGCTTGGAATACGGTGATATTTCCCTGCTTCTGACAGGGGATATGGAGCAAAAGGCAGAAACGGCATCTTTGCATAAATTCCGTCCTGCTACGGTGCTGAAGGCGGGGCATCACGGTTCCTCCACTTCCTCCTCCCAAGCGTTTCTGGATTTGGTACAGCCAAAATATGTTGTCATTTCCGCCGGAAAGAACAATTCCTATCGGCATCCTCATCAGGCCGTGCTGGAACGGTTCTTTCAAAAAGGCGCCACTGTGTACGGCACATTCCGCAGCGGCTCCATATGTATGACCACCGATGGCACAAATCTTTCCTTTGATACCAATGACCCCGTTTTGCTGTCTGATGCGGGAGATTTCTCATAAAAGACCTGTTTCGGGTCTTTTTTATTGCTCTGTTGTACCAAAACCTTTTCTGTTTTACGCACCAAAAAACATCCCTCACATAGTATGAAATGGAAACAAGCTGTTTCAACCATCATTTTTAGGAGGTATGTTTATGAATCAATATCCTTATGGCAATCCCGAACGGGAAATGTATCATCACCACCGTCCCGATGAGGACTGTGGCAATCAGTGGTCGGACAATGACTGCAGCTGTCAGCAGCCGGACGGCCCTTGCTGTCGGACACGCTGTTGCTGTCGTGGTGCCACAGGTGCCACCGGTCCGAGAGGCCCCAGAGGTCCTATGGGACCCACAGGTGCCACAGGGGCGACGGGTGTCACAGGCCCTTTCGGCCCCCAAGGGAATCCCGGTGCAACGGGTCCTACCGGTGTAACAGGCGCAACCGGGGCGACAGGTGCAACAGGTGCAACAGGCGAAACGGGGGCGACCGGGGCAACAGGCCCTGCCGGCGAAACGGGGGCTACCGGTGCAACGGGTGCTACAGGCGCTACAGGCCCTGCAGGTGAAACAGGGGCAACGGGTGCGACAGGCCCTGCCGGTGAAACAGGTGCAACAGGTGAAACAGGTGCAACAGGGGCTACCGGGGCAACAGGCCCTACCGGTGAAACAGGGGCGACAGGGGCAACAGGTGCTGCAGGTGAAACAGGGGCGACCGGTGCGACCGGGGCAACAGGCGCTGCCGGTGAAACAGGTGCAACAGGGGCTACCGGGGCAACAGGCCCTGCAGGTGAAACAGGGGCTACCGGGGCGACCGGGGCGACAGGGGCAACAGGTGCGACCGGGGCTACGGGTGCCACCGGCGCCAGCGCTTGCCCTTCCCGTGGCGAAATGACAGAAAACGGCAGTATGGAGGTCTTCAGCGGCGGCATCCCCGCAGGCTGGACAATCAATGATGCCAGCCTGATAGAGCAAACCTCTATTCCCGGCGATGTGCATTCCGGTGAATCCTCCGCTCTGCTGTATAACGGTGCAATCCTCTCTCAGGATATCTCTCTGGAGGGCGGCTGCTATTACGAACTGTCCTTCTACGCAAGAGGAAACGGGGCACAGGTGCAATTGATCGCTACTGTCACATTCCTGGACGAAGAAAACAACGAAACGGAAGGTCTTACCATTCTCATTCGTGCGCAGGATATGCCTACGGGCAATCGTGACTTTGCATATTACCGCGGCATCACCTTTATGGCACCGACCGATGCCACCATCGCACGGATTTCCTTTGCCGCAACAACAGTAGGAAACCAGACCGTAAACCTGGACGATGTTTCCTTCTCTATGGACTAAAGGCGGTCTTTGCAAAAAAGGCAACAACAATCAGAACCACCGGCTCAGCCGGTGGTTTGCTCTGCCCCCGGAAGGGACTCTTACCTGCCACGCCTGCAGGCGTATGAAAATCCGCCAAGCGCACTGCTATTACTGACTAGCCGCTTTTAAGCGGCTTTCTTATTTGTCCTTCTTTACCGGCTCACCCGTAAACGGGTCTATATATTCGTTTAGACTTATTTGATCGGCTTGCCGGTTTTCTTTCAATTGATTATTTCTGTACTCTCTTATTTTTTTCGTATTCTTTCCTACAGTATCAACACGATTCCCATATTTATATTTCAAATTAGCATGTCTATCAAATATCATAAGAGAACTCTTAGCCTTTAGATAACCCACTATTTCTGAAACACCATACTTTGGCAGTATTCGTATCATCATATGTATGTGTTCCGGACAGCACTCCGCCGCTATAATTTCTAAGCCTTTTCTTTCACATAACTCTCGCAATATTTTCCCCATGTCTCTTTTTAGCTTTTTATATACAATTTATATTCTGTATTTTGGTGCAAAGACTATATGATATTTACATTCCCAAGTTGTGTGTGCTAAACTATTCATATACTAAAACCTCCTATGCTTGGTTGCGTCTTGGCGGACTCAATCATTATAGCATAGGAGGTTTTGCTTATCGCTAAAGCTTTTTCACTCCCCCGGCATAGCTGGGGGTTTATTTGATTTTACCAATACGAAATCGGCGTGACCCCAACGGTCACGCCAATTTTTTCTCTCCTAAATTTAGACTTTCAAGATAACATTTCATTCTCATTTTTGTTGCAATCCCGATCCGCCAACCCTCTATAAATTTCGTATCCTTATTAAACATAATTCCCCCAACATCTCTCCCTTTTTCACTTACATCATTTCAAACGAATTTCAAAATACTTTCTGAAATGATGCACATATAGGATAATCCCCGCAATGATAACGACTTCCCCCATACCGGTAGTTATATTATCAAGATAGTAATAATTAATAGCTAAATGCAAAGGAAAAATAAGTACTGCAATTACCAGCAGAAACATCTTTGTCCTAAAAAGATGTTTCTTAGCCTGTGCTTTCTTTTCTGCCAAAATAATCATATTTTCTTCTGCTTTGCGTGTATAGTCTTCGCTTTCAATTCTTTCACCCGAAAATAGTTCATTTACACTAATCTTCAAATATGCACATAGTTCCAGTATAATTCCCGAATCAGGCATTGATTTTCCCGTTTCCCATTTTGATACCGCCCTATCGCTGATTCCGAGCTTTTCAGCCAAGTTTGCCTGCGTCATGCCTTGTTCCTTTCTGCAAGAAGTAATGAATTTCCCAATTTTTATTTGATCCATATCAAACACCACCTTTCATTTCCGCCATTATCACTCCAAACAAGATTTTTGTACACGAACTGCCAGTTGTTTTTCTTCTCTCAACTTTCGGTTGAGCCGATAAAAAGTGTTTTATCTCCTCACTCCCGAACCGTTTGGCATCATCAATCATCTCCGAATATACAATCGCCGTCATATTATCCTCAAAATTCAAAAGAGGCAACCTCCTCACAAAGCACCTCTTCTTATATATTCTTCTTTAATTATCTTAAATATATGCCGTACCTTCGGCCACGATAAAAACTCTGCCTGTCATAGACAAAGCGGTGATTTTTCCATCTGTCACCTCTGCCTCTACGCCCATGATGCCACCGGGCTGTTTCAGCGAAAGAGCCACATTCCTCCCTTCTTTTTGGGCGAGATATACCCCTACCGCAGAGGTGCCGCTGCCACAGCCTCTCTCCCAAATCAGGCTCACGCCCTGTACGCAGACCAAGGGCTGTAATGTATATTCCTGTTCGTCCAAAAGAAGGATACCGAAAGCCGCCGGCAGCTCCGCTGCCCATGCCTTCGCTGCCCGTTCTGCCCGTTCCGTGCTCCAAGAAGCGGCAGGCACAATAATATGAGTAATCCCTTCAAATTATACTGTTGCCAACTCCATCTGTTCTCCGTCTAAAGCAAAACTCCTTTCCCCAACGCTTTTGGGCAGAGGCATTGCTACCTTACCGAAAAAATCCGTTTCGCCTTTTGTGATCTCACAACGGACAAGCCCTGCCGCACCGGAAACCTCCAACAAATACGCTCGTGTTTCTCCCACGGAAAGCTCCGCTTCCTTCGCCAGCCACGCCGCTAAAGAAAGTGTGGCATTGCCGCAAAATTCCCCTGCCATCATTTGTAGGCGCTTTGCCGCCGGCGGGCTTTGCGGTGCTTCGATATATCCCGCCTGCTCCCCATACACACTGCCATAGGAAATGAGCCGTTGTGCCACTGAAAGCTGCTGTTCACGGGGCACAGGGGTTTCAATCAGCAGCGTCATATTTTCCGTGGGGCTGGTTTTGATGAATTTCAGTTCCATAGTCCACTTCCTTACTGCCGGAAACGGCTCAAAAATGCCTTCGTCCGTTCCTGCTGCGGGCGATTGATGATTTCCATAGGGTCGCCCTCCTCCACGATTACGCCGCCGTCCATAAATATCACATGATTGGATACATCTCTGGCAAAGGCCATCTCATGGGTGACAATAACCATTGTCATATGCTCCGCCGCCAAATCCTTAATGACTTTCAGGATTTCTCCCGTCAATTCCGGGTCAAGGGCGGAGGTAGGCTCATCGAAAAACAGTATCTTCGGCTTCATAGCCAATGCACGGGCGATGGACACCCGCTGCTGTTGTCCGCCGGAAAGCTGATGGGGATAGGCGTTTTCCTTATCGGCAAGGCCCATTTTTTTCAGCAGTTCCCTTGCTTCGGCATAAACCGCCTCCTTGGGGCGTTTGCCGATGAGTATGGGCGGCTCTGTGATATTTCGTATCACGGAATAATGAGGAAACAGATTGAAATTCTGGAATACCAAACCAAAATGCTGTTTGATGCCCTTCAACGCCTCTTTATCCCCATAAACCGCCTTGCCCTCTGCATCGGCCTTTGCCGCATATTCCCCCATATAAACCAAATCGCCGCCGTCCATGGTTTCCAAAAGAGTGGCACAGCGTAATAATGTGGATTTCCCCGAGCCGGAGGGCCCAATGATGGAAACCACCTGCCCTTCGCTGACAGAAAGGGAAATATCCTTCAACACTTCGTTATCGCCGAATTTTTTATTACAATGATTGATTTCCAATACCTTCACGGAAAGCCCTCCTTCCTTAGCGGTAATAGCTCAAAGCTTTTTCGATGCGCTCCATCACAAAAGCCACCACAAAATTGAATATGAAATAAAACACGCCGGCAACAAACAGCGGCATAATAGATGTTTTTGCCGCCGCAATCTGCTTCGCCACCGTAAACATTTCCGCATAGGCAAGCACAAAAGCCAATGAAGTATCCTTTACCAGCGTAATGACTTCATTGGTTACCGGCGGCAATATCCGTTTCACCATCTGAGGGAGTATAATTTTGCGGAAAGTCTGGCTTTTATTATAGCCCAACACAAAAGCCGCCTCATACTGCCCCACGGGAATGGATTCGATACCGGCACGGTAAATTTCCGCAAAATACGCCGCATAGTTAATGGAAAAGCCCAACAGTACCGCAATCAACCGATAGCTTCTGGGCAGCTGCACGCCAAAGAGGTAAAACGGCCCATAAAACACCACCAGCAACTGTAACATCAGAGGGGTGCCGCGCAATATGGCAATTATAATTTTCACAATAAATTGAATCGGGCGAAAAGTGGCGATTGTCAGACGTAAAAAGCCGTTCTTCCCGTCCTCCTTCGCCAGAAAGCCCAAAGGCGCCCATTTCGACATTCGCCCAAAGGCTACCACAAGCCCTAAGGGCATGGAAAACAGCAGCGTCAGGGCAAATATCATCACCGATGCGCTCATGCCGTCAAACAACTGCTTCATAATTACCACAAAATTCATACCATCGTTCCTTTCCGAGGGGTAAACGCAGGAAAAGGCGGTGGGATACCGCATCGCCACCGTCTTGGCGTATCGACTTTGTCGACACGCTTCGTCGAAATGGGATTTCGACGAGTTGAAACAGCGGAATAAACAGACGGGTTCCATCGGCAAAAATGCCTTGAAACCCGCTGTTTTCCTCGGCAGAAATAAATTCCGCCTGCGGATTCCATTTGGGACACGCTTCGTTTCCCAAACCCTTCCGCTATTTACAAATCACTTTGTCAACCATCTGATGCGGCTGTTGGATACCGCATCGCCACCGTCTTTTTTTGCGTTCGTGCAATTCATTATTTTCCAAGGCACACCATCTGATCCAGATTAAAATCGGCATAGTTTGCAACGATTTTATCAAATGTACCGTCTGCTACCATTTCATTCAGTGTTTCCTGCACCTGATCTCTCAGCTCTGTATCCCCCAGCTTAAAGCCGATGGCATACTGCTCTGTGGACAGAGGCTCTTCCAACATTCTGAATTTATCGCCTTTATTCTTCAACTGGAACTGTGCTACGCCGATATCCACTGCGATGGCGTCTACTACGCCTGCCTCCAGATTCATGAAGGCATTATTATAATCGGCAATCTGCTCCAACTGGGCAAAAGATGCTTTCATTTCTGCATTTTCTTCGGATTCCAAAGCTGTCAATGCAGAGGAATCTGCCTGTGTGATGACAACCTTACCTGCCAAGTCCGCCGCTGTCTGAATATCGGAATCCGCACCAACTACAAATACAATGCTATTATCTACATAAGGCTCGGAGAAGGTATAAAATTCTTCTCTGCCTGTCATGGTGAAGCCGTTCCAGATACAATCAATAGAGCCGCTGTTCAATTCCATATCCTTTGCGTCCCAGTCGATGGGCTGTTTTACCAGTTTCCAGCCACGGCGGTTACAAACCTCCTGTGCCAGTTCCAAGTCAAAGCCCGTATAATCGCCATCATCGGTGCGGTAACCATAAGGAGGATATTCTGCATCAAAGCCTACCACCAGATTGGTGCGTTCTGCATTATCCTGCACATCCTCAACTTCCTTGCTGCCACAGCCTGCCAGCATAGTTACACCCAATACCATTGTCAAAAACAACGCCAAATATTTTTTCATCGTTCTACTCTCCCTTTCTTATTCTCATTTCCTAATATTTCCGAGGCTCCGCCTCATTCCTTCATCATATTATCACACTACCACGCTAAAGTAAAGCCAATTTTTTCGCCTTACAAATTGTATTTTTTGTGCAATTCCAACATATCACTGCCATCTTATCCCCTATCTCAGACAAAAAGAAGAACTCCCATATCCGGGAGTTCTTCTCTCATCGCCTATGCTCTTGCTCGCATGGAAGGCGGCTCATTCATCGCTTGCTGTGATTTTAGTAACCTTACCACTGCTGTTTGTATCCAGCTTCACATAACAATCATCGCCACGATTATCGCAATCGCTCAAAAATGCCTTTAAGCCGCTCAAATCTGCATCATAATCGTCTTCATCATAATATTTCGTGCTGTTAATATCGAATACCACTTTTACGCTGCCGGTCGTATTCCAAGTATAGGTAGCAGAAGCACTCGTGGTTTTCTTTATGGTAATTTTATCGGAAGAAACCGTTACCTTTGTCAGATAGCCTCTCTCCGGTTTTTCCTCCTCTTCATCGCCCGCATCAACGGTTTCTGCCTTTACCTTTTTCACTTCGCCATCGGAATTCAACGTCAGCGTGACCTTGATTTCCTGATCACTATCCAAATTAGCCAGCTCTCTTCTCAGCTTAGACAGAGAAATCTCCTCTCCGTCCAGCGTTACATCAATATCGCCACCGGCAAATTCATACTCCGTGGCCTTGGAAGAAGATGTCTTTTTAATGGTAATGTGCCACTCATCATCGCTAATCTCCCGCAGTATGCCCTTTGCGGTGCTTGCAGAGTCTTCCTCCCATTGTGCATCCAGTCTTGTGACTTTGCCGCTGCTATTGTATTCCAGCTTCACGGTAATAGGGTCTTTTGTCGTCGCTTTATCCAGTTCCTTATTCAGCTTGGAAAGGGTGATAGAGGAACCATCCAGATAAATCTTCGCACTGCTGGTCAAGGAGAATGTACTGTCCACGCCGGCGGCTTTTACGGTAATGGTTTCCTTATCTTCATTGATATCCTTCAGCGTACCCTTGGGAATTTCCGATACTTCCGCATTGATTTTCGTTACCCGATTATTGCTGTTAAACGTCAGTTCAACCTCAAAGGTATAATCGGAATAATTATTTTTCAAATCGGACAATGCTTTATTTTTATTGTTGATTGTTACATCCACATCACTTGCCAATTTATGGGTAATGTCTTTTTTATTTACCTGAATAACGATTTCACTGTTGGTCACTTTTTTCAGCGTACCCTTGGCATTTTCTGCATTCTTAGTGGTAGCAACGATTTTTGTGACATAACCGTCCTTATTTACGTCCAATGCCACCAGATATGTGGTATCAGAATAGGTATCCTTCAATTTGGAGAAGCTTGCCTTCTTTCCGTCAATGGTAATTTCGATATCATCCGTATCTTCAATATCGTATTTATAGGTTTCTCCGCCGGCTTTGATTTCAACCCTGCGGCTGATAAGGTTGGTCAATGTGCCGTGGGTTTCGTCCTCCATATATTCCACAGTAATGGTCGTTACCCGTCCTTTGGCATTCAGCTTCAAAGAAACTTCATAATTATCTCTGTCATAATTATTTTTCAGCTTTGTAAAGGTCATGGTGCCGCCATTGTATTTCACATCGACATCCTCTGTCAATGTATAGGTATAGGACTTACTGCCGGCTTTGATGGTAATATCATCTTCCGTTAATCTTGTTACCAAGCCTTTGGTAGGGTTATTCCCATTTTTCACCACCACTGCCTTTGTCACATATCCATCTTTATCATAGGTCAGCGTTACGTTATACTTCGTATCCTCCAGCGCATCACTGATGCTGCTGACATTGGATTTTTTGCCGTCCAGCTGCAGCTCTGCGCCGCTTGCCAAACGGTAATCCTTATCCTTAGAGCCGTCCTTTACTGTGATTTTTGTAGAAGTGATTTTGCTCAGCTCATAGGTTTCTTCCTTGCGGATTCCTTTTACGGATTTTGTGACTTCAAGGGTTTTCATCTGATCCCCTGCATAGGTTATCTTTACCGTATCCCCTGTGCCAATATCGGAGAAGGCAATATTACTACCCTCAAAGGTCGGTGTAACGCTATTTTTTGCACCAAAGACATTAAGCCCTGTCCCGTTTTCCAACTTCATGCTCAGGAACAAATCGCCGTTGCTCAGCACCATGCTATTGACTACCGTGCCCATTGCGGTACCGCTTGCAGACGGCTGTGCGGGTGTAACGGGATTTGCCACATTGGAAGCCATTTTCTTATAAGACTTTACGGAAAGCACTGCCATTTCCGCACGGTTGATTTTCGCCTGCGGGTTAAAATTATTCTGGTCGTCCCCCACCATCAGGCTCGCTTTTTTCAGCAAATCCAAATAAGGCTTTGCCGTAGCCGAAATTCTCGCCGCATCTTTATAGGTCAGGGTCGGGTCTGCCACAATATCATAGCCATCGACTCTATCCAAGGCTTTCCCGAAAATAATGCCCACGTCCTCACGGTTGGCATATTCCGTGCCATTTTTCAGCTTATTCAAATCGTTGGTGGAAAGGATACCGTTTTCCAAGGCGTAAGACGTTGCACTATACGCCCATGCAGGAATATTATAAGCAGCCAAAATGGGTTTCCATTTTGTAACAACGGTTTCGCTGACATCCTGCTTATAGTACACCTTCATCACGGAATACATCAGCTGTACCGCCTCACAATAGGTCACATTATTTCTGGGCTTACAGTATTTTTTCCCGTTTTCGTTATACCCGTTCATCAGCCCAAGCGATGCCGCCTCATCGATGAATGTTGCCGCACCGGACCAAGGCACTGTATTGATATCGGCAAATACAGAACCATAGGCCGTTACCCCAACGCTCCCCACCAGCAGGCCGGCCGTTGTTGCAAATGTAATCAATTTCTTCATAAAATAATACCCCCATTCGTTTCAAAATCTTACTTTTTATCCCTTTTTTTGGGTAAGCATTTCTTTCCTAAGCTTAAAGCATATTGCCATAAGATGAGTATACCACATTTGTCCAAAAAAGTCCTTTCGTTTTCCTTAATTTTTCCGAAAGCCGTCTTATATTTTTTCTTTTTTTGCCTTGCTGCATTGAAAAACACTGTTTTTGACGCATTTTCCATGAGAATCATTTCATTTTCCTTCCGGAAATTACCAAATCATTTTGGCTCATTCCCATTCCAGTTCCAGCCCTACACCCACTTCCTGCACCGGACATTTTTGATGCAGTGCCGCCCGCACCTCAAAGGAGGTACAGTGACAGGGGTATAATATGGGAATATTTTCCTTTTCCAGAAAAGAAATGGTTTCCAACGCCCTTTCGTCCACATCGAATAAATGAAACCCGCCCAAAACAGCGTGTATTTTCTCTACCCCCGTCACCTGCTTTGCATAGGAAAGGATATTGCAAATGCCTGCATGGGAACAGCCGGTGATGACAAAAAGCCCTTCCTTCCCGCAGTAGACCAGTGCCGTATCGTCCTGCATGAAATCCGCTGTTTCCTGCCCTTCCCGCTCCACGGTACCGATGGCATAGGGCTGCTCAAAGGAGTGTATGCGGGGAATTTCTCCCAGCCAGACCAGCTTTTCGCTCAACCAAACCGGCTCCGCCGTCAGCAAAAGGGCTGTTTTTTCTGCCAATTCCGCCTGCGCCAGCGGACAGCCGATGTCCATGCCGTGATCAGTATGAGGCAGGAGGGCATCGGGGTGGGCAATCAGCCTCGGCTTTTGCGGGAAATGCCGTTCCAACAAGGGCTTTAAGCCGCCCGTATGGTCATTATGGGAATGAGAGAGCAATATGGCCTCTGCCTTTGTCACATCCAGCCCCATGGCATCGGCATTTTGCAAAAAGGCATGGGAATAGCCCGTATCGAACAAAAACGCCTTCCCCTCTGTTTCCAGCCAATAGGAAACGGCAGGCTCGCCCAGATAATACACATCAATTTCCGTATGGTTATCCATCAAAACTGTCAGCTTCATCATAGCCCTCCTTTTTCTGCCATTATACGGCTTTTGCCCTCAAAATACAATCTTCACCTTTGAGAGGGTTGTGCTGTGAAAAATACAGTTTTTTCGACGGAAAATATTCGCCTTTTTTCGCAGGAGATGATATACTGTTCACGAAAGCAATGAGCCGTGCGGGCAGATATTCATAAGCAGACGGGGGAGGCTTGCACACCTCCGACTGCTTATGAATATCCGCCCATAGGGCGAACGCCCGTGATGAGCAGCCGCAGGCTGCGAATTGGCACGGCGAATGACGGCGAACGCCCGTGATGCACACCGCAGGCTGCGAATTAGCACGGCGAATGGCGGCGAACGCCCGTGATGAGCAGCCGCAGGCTGTGAATTGGCACGGCGAATGACGGCGAACGCCCGTGATGCACACCGCAGGCTACGAATTGGCACGGCGAATGGCGGCGAACGCCCGTGGCAGGAGTTTGCATTTTGTTCTCCATTGAGGCAGATGTCCATGGTGTGAATTTGCACAACAAAATGATAAACCGGCATCCTATCAAAAACATACATATTTATTAAGGAGGTAGTTTCGTGGAAAACCACAAAATCATTCAAGTGGACGAGCATGTCCCTATTTCACTGTTAATCCCCCTAAGCATACAGCATTTGTTCGCCATGTTCGGCGCAACGGTATTGGTGCCGTTTCTTTTTGGCATCAATGCCTCCGTGGTGCTGTTTATGAACGGTGTGGGAACATTGCTGTTCATTCTCATTACAAAGGGAAAAGCGCCTGCCTATCTGGGCTCCAGCTTTGCCTTTCTTGCTCCCGGACTCTTGATTATTGAGCAATTCGGCTATCCCTATGCTTTAGGCGGCTTTGTTGCCGTGGGCTTTTGCGGCTGTATTGTGGCGGCTATCATTTATAAATTCGGCTCCGATTGGATTCACATTGTTTTGCCGCCGGCGGCGATGGGGCCTGTGGTCGCCCTCATCGGGCTGGAATTGGCCGGCTCCGCCGCAAGCACCGCAGGGCTCTTGCCCGAAAGCGGCACACCGGAAACCGCCAATGTCATTGTATTTCTGGTGACGCTGGGTGTGGCTGTCTTCGGCTCCGTTTTATTCCGGAAATTTTTGGCAGTCATTCCCATATTGATTGCCGTGGTTTGCGGCTATGTGGCGGCTACGGTTGCGGGCATTGTGGATTTTACCGCCGTAAAAGAGGCGAGCCTGTTGGCTATGCCCAATTTCTCCACACCCAAATTCAGCGGACAGGCCATCGTGATTATGCTGCCCGCTTTACTGGTTGTCGTTTCCGAGCATATCGGCCATCAGATTGTGACAGGGAAAATCATCGGCAGGGATTTACTGAAAGACCCCGGTCTGCACCGCTCTTTATTTGCCGATAACTTCTCTACCATGCTTTCCGGCTTCATCGGCTCTGTCCCCACCACTACATATGGCGAAAACATCGGCGTGATGGCTATGACGAAGGTTTACAGCGTCCGTGTCATCGGCGGGGCGGCGGTGCTTTCCATCTGCTGTGCCTTCATCGGCAAGCTGACGGCTCTCATCGGTACCATTCCCGGTCCGGTTATCGGCGGAATTTCCTTCCTGCTGTATGGCATGATCGGCACCTCCGGTCTGCGGATTTTGGTGGATTCCAAAGTGGATTTTGATCGCTCCAGAAATATCGTCCTGACCTCCGTTATATTCGTGGTAGGGCTTTCCGGCATCTCTATCCAACTGGGCAGTATCGCCCTCAAAGGAATGTCCTTGGCGGCCTTGGTGGGCATGGCAATCAGCCTGCTGTTTTATGTATTCGATAAGTGCGGTCTGATGAACGATTAAAGCCCCTTACAGCATACGAAAACAAAATAAAAGGAGTAAAAAAAGCGTTTCTTCCCGATGATTCGAGAGGAAACGCTCCTTTTTTTATTCGTCTACAAATTCAATCGCATCCAGCTGGGCTTTGAACTTTTTTCGGAAGTTCGCCAGATATTCCTGCCGCAGCCTTTGCTGTTCCGCCTTCTCCGCTTCTGTCAGCCCGACAGACTTCGCTTTTTTCGCCAGCTCATTGATGCGTTTTGTCAAGGGTGTGAGTTCTTCCATCATAAGCCTCCTTTGTGCTTATAAATCTATGATTTCCGCATTTTCCACGGCCTCTTCCAATAGTCTGTCCAATTCCGTCAGCTTATGCTCCGCTCTTTCGATGAAATTCAGGCGGGGCTTTGTGACGGGGTGCTTCGCCACAAACACCGTACAGCAATCCTCATAAGGTCTGGTGGAAATTTCAAAGGTGCCAATCTCCTCCGCACGATTGATAATCTCTTGTTTATCCATGCCCGCCAGAGGGCGCAGCACCGGCAATGTGCAGACCGCATTGATGGTATGGATCCCCTGCATGGTCTGGCTTGCTACCTGCCCCACACTTTCACCGGTAATCAATGCCAATGCATCGTCTTTTTGGGCAATCATCTCCGCCGCCCGCATCATGGCCCGTTTCAAATGAATCGTCAGCTTATCGTGGGCCGTATTATCCAAAAGATAGAGCTGCAGCTCTGTAAAAGGCACCACATACAGGCGGAATTCACCGGTAAAATCGGCAATTCGTTTTGCTAAATCAATGACCTTTTCCTTCGCCCATTCACTGGTATAGGGAGGACTATGGAAATACACGCCCTCCACCTCTACGCCTCGCTTTGCCATCATCCATGTCGCCACAGGGCTGTCAATGCCGCCGGAAAGCAGGCTGACACCCTTGCCGTTACTGCCGTAGGGCAGGCCGCCATAGGTACGGATGATTTTGGAATGGAGGTAGACGCTGTTTCTGATTTCGATATTCAGCGTCACATCGGGATTTTTGACATCTACCGTCAAATTTGGCATACGTTCCAATATATAAGCCCCTACCTCCATGCTCACCTCCATAGAGTGCATGGGAAAGCCCTTATTCGCCCGCCGGGTATTTACCTTAAAGGTCATCTCTTTATTCCCGCAAAATGCCTGCATATGCCCATAGGATTCCTCACAGATGGTTTCAAAAGATGCGTCATCTAAACGCACACCGGGACAAATGGCCGTAAGGCCGAATATAGTTTCCAGCTTCGGAATAATCAGGTCATAGTCCATCTCTCCGCCACGATCCTCTACAATCAGGCGGCCGGGATCTCTGACAACATAAAAATTGCCGTAAGGGTCCAAGTTTCGGCGAATTGCGGAAATCAGACGATTGATGAAGATATAACGGTTATTGCCGCGCATGGCAATTTCACCGTATTTGACAATCAGAACCTTTTCTGCCATAAATTTTCTCCTTTTCTTTTTCTTCTTAAGCGCTCCGCCCTCAAACTGCCGCAAGGGAAACCCTTTCCTCAATCCCATGATTACGGAGCAGCGCCTCCAAAGTCTTATCTGTTATACTTCCGCAAAAACGGTACCAACTCCTCCAAAGCGGCAAGGCATTCCTTGGCTTCCTCTACTGTGCTGTAACGAGAGAAGCTAAAGCGAATCGCCCCTTCAATCTCCGAAAAAGGCAAGCCCATAGCCGTCAAAACCGGACTGCCAATCTTCTTTTTACTATCGCAGGCAGAACCGGCGGAAACCACAATGCCCTTACTCTCCAAGGCATGGAGCAATACCTCGCTGCGAAGCCCGCGGAAGGTCACATTCAGCACATAAGGGCTGGCCTCCTCCAGGCTATCGCCGTTAAGCTGAGTATCCGGCATCGCCAAAATCCCATCCAGCAGTATTTTCTTGACCTCCCGCACATGGTCGATGCTTTCCGCCATGGAGCGGAACGCCACATCTGCCGCCACGCCCAATGCCGCCGCACCGGGGCCGTTTTCCGTACCGGGCCGCTGTCCTCTTTGCTGCCCGCCGCCCAGCATTAGGGGCTTTACCTTCAGCCCTTTACGCATATAGAGCATACCTACGCCCTTGGGCCCGTGTATTTTATGCCCGCTCATGGTCAAGAGGTCGATTTTCATTTTTTCCACATCAATGGGATATTTCCCGAAAGCCTGCACTGCGTCTACATGGAACAGGGTATCGGGGTTCTTTTCTTTAATCAGCTTGCCGATTGCCGCCGCATCCTGCACCACACCGGTTTCATTATTCAACAGAATTATGCTCACCAGCACCGTATCCGGGCGAAGGGCATTTTCCAATTCCTCTAAGGAGATATGCCCTTTTCTGTCCACCTTCAGCCATGTGACTGCACAGCCCTGTTCCTCCAGATGCTTCATGGGATTTTTCACAGCAGGGTGTTCAATCTCCGTTGTGATAAAATGCTTCCCTTGCCGGCGATAGCCTTCGGCTGTGCCGTAAATCGCCCAGTTATCGCCTTCCGTGCCGCCACTGGTGAAAAATATCTCATCGGCCTTGGCACGAATGCCATTGGCAATGGTTTCCGCCGCACGCCGAATTTCTTTTTCCACCGCCAGACCCATGGCACTGACCGAAGCAGGGTTGCCGTATTGCTCGCAAAGCATCCACCTCATTTTTTCCGCTACCTCGGGCAACGCCCTTGTCGTAGCGGCATTATCGAAATAAATCATGGCTATCCTCCTTATTCCAATTCATACAGCAGTAACGCCGTGGTAACCATTCCCGCTGTTTCCGTCCGTAATATCCGTTTGCCCAATGTAACAGGCAGGACACCGCTTTCCTCCGCCAGTGCAATCTCCTCCTCGGAAAAGCCGCCCTCCGGCCCGATAAAAATGCCCACACTTTCGCCGGAAAAACCCGTAACAAACTGCCGCAAACCCCTTTCCTGCTCCTTTTCATAAGGAATGAGGGCACCGTCCAGCTCTGCCGCCTCTGTCACCGCCTCGGAAAATTTCAGCACCCGTTGGCAAATTTCAGGGATTTTTCCTCTGCCGCTTTGTTTGGCGGCCGCCTCCGCAATCTTTTGCCAACGCTCCAGCTTTTTGCCCTCTTTTTTATCCAGCTTGACAATGGCCCGTTCCGTAGAAACGGCAACAATACGGTCCACACCCAGTTCTACGCATTTTTGTATGATCCATTCCATTTTATCCGCCTTCGGCAAGCCCTGATAAAGGGTAATTTTCGTTTTCGGCTCCGTTTCGCAGGGCATTTCGGAAATAATCTCCGCCAAAACCCCCCGTTCCAAGGAAAGAATACGGCATTGATAATCCATGCCCATACCGTCGCAAAGGGTAATCTCTTCCCCTTCTCTCGCCCGCAGTACGGTTTTGATATGCTTTTCGTCCTCGCCCGAAATCAATACCTGCCCACGGCTGATATCCTCTCGATTGATAAAAAATTTCGGCATGATTCCTCACCTCATTCAGCCGCCATGGCGTGCGGCAATGGCAACCCAGCCTTTTTTCTCCCGTATATCCTCCACGCGGAAGCCGCCTGCCGCCAACGCCGTCAATACATCTTCCTTCCGCTCCGTAATAATGCCGCTACAAAGGAAAATACCGCCGTCCTTCAGATAATCGGGCACCTGTTTCGTTAAGCCAATCACCACATCTGCCACAATATTGGCCGCCACCAAATCATACTGCTTACCGCTGTATTTGTCATGGAGCCGGCTATCCTCCAGAATATTTCCGGCACAGACATGGTAAAGCCCTCTATCGATGTCGTTTCTGTCACTGTTTTCGTAAGCGATTTGTATGGCGTTGGGGTCGATATCCACTGCATCTGCCTCCCGAGCCTCCAGCAAAAGGGTCGCAATCGACAGAATTCCACTGCCACAGCCGATATCCAGCATTTTATCGCCCTTTCGCACATATTTCTCGATCAGCTCCATACAAAGCTGCGTGGTTTCATGGGTGCCTGTGCCGAAAATATGCCCCGGGTCGATTTTCAGAATGAGTTTATCCGTCGGCTCGTTTAATTCCTCCCAAGAGGGCTTAATCATGATTTTCTCGCCTACGGGGAAGGGCTTAAAATATTTCTTCCAATTATTGGCCCAATCCTCCTCCTGCACATTTTTTACAGTCATTTCCAAAGTGCCCAAATCCATTTCCTTTTCAGAAGCCTGCACCGCCGCCAATGCCCCCTTGATTTGCACCAGCTGTTCCCTGCCGTACAGATTATCCCGCAGGAAAAAGGTAATGCCCGTTTGCAAATGGGCCTTTTCCTCTACCAATTCATCGGCAACGTAATCCCACTGCCGGTGGGGGTTTGCCAAAAATTCCTGAAAATCCGTTTCATCATGAATCATCAGCCCCGTTAAGCCGCATTGGTACAGCACGCCTTCCACCGGCTCCAGACCTTCCTGACTGACTGCCAAAAAAACTTCTATCCATTCCATGGGAATAAACTCCTTCCAAAATCATCGTCCCGTTTACGAACGCAAAAAGCCGTCCTTGGGCACAAGGCGGCTTGGTTTTTTTATTTTGCAAACATTTCGCATACCTCACGGTAGCTTTCCGGCGTACCGATGTCATAGCACTCCTCCGCAAAGGTATAGGCATATACCTCTTTCCTTTGATAGAGCCATGCCGGAAAATTGCCCGGTGCATCAGGCTTATTGCCTGCCGCCAGATATTCGGCAAAAAGAGGCACCGTTTCTCTTCGATACAAATATGCGGCAAATACCACCGTATTGGACTTGGGCTGTGCCGGTTTTTCCTCGATGCTCAGCACCTTTCCCGCCTCGTCCAAAAGGGCAATGCCAAACTGGGAAAGGGCACTTTCGTCCTCCCAAGCCTTGACACAGACACAATCCCGCTGTTTCTGATGGAAAAATGCCACATATTCCTTCAAGGAATAGGTGAAGAAATTATCCCCCGCAATCACCATCAGCTCATCATCGATTTTCATTTCATCAATGACAAAGGATATATCCCCGATGGCACCTCGTTTATTGGCATCATCGGTCGTGCCATCGTCCAAAACTGTAACGGGAATCGGGTTATCCAGCTTTTCCGCCCAAGCGGTAAATTGTGCCGCAAAACGGCTGTTGGTCACCACATAAATCTCATCCAGTTCATCGATTGTATTCATCTGTTCCACAATATAATCAATAATCGGCTTTCCGCCGATGGGGAGCAAAGCCTTCGGCTTGTCCAATGTCAGAGGGTATAGCCTCGTGGCATAGCCTGCCGCCAGAATAATGGCTTTCATCTTCTCTCCTCCTTAATCTATCTCACCTTTACCGAAAAAATCATCGCAAATTTGCTGCAGCGTTTTCGGCAAGGGCGCTATCATTTCCTTTCCTGCCAGATACGCCAGAGGCCCTTCCTTCTCCCGCCAGACAATCCTACGGGCATGGAGAAATTGATGGGACAGGGCATAACTCTCCCGAAAGCTTCGGTTGACACTTTCCGCGCCATATTTCCTGTCCCCCACCACAGGGTGACCCATGGATTGCATATGGGCACGGATTTGATGGGTCTTTCCCGTCACCAACAAAATCTCCAGCAGGGTATAACCCCTCGCCGTTGCAAGAGGACGATATTTCGTTACCGAACGAACGCCGTCCTCCGCTCTTTGGTGGAGGCGCACCTGATTTTTCTCCCGTTCCTTGGTCAAAAAAGCCGTGATTTCTCCTGCCTTTTCCACCTCTCCCGCCACCATGGTCAAATAATATTTTTCCAAATGATGATTGCGAATGGTCTGATTCACCGCCTGCACGGCTTTCAGCGTTTTCCCCGCAATGACAATGCCACTGGTATTCCGATCCAGCCGATTACACAATGCCGGCGTAAAACTGCTGTCCGCCTCCGGCAGGTACTGCCCCTTTTCATAGAGGTAATACAAAATCTGGTCGATGAGGGTATCTGTATCACTGCTTTTTTCCGGATGGGTCAAAAGCCCTGCCGGCTTAGAAACCACCAATATTTCATCGTCTTCATAGACAATGCCGAAATGCCGTTGTGCCACGGGCAATGCTTTTTTTTGCATAAAAGAGGCAATGGTTTCCTCCGCCAGATAAAGCCGGAGGGTATCCCCTGCCTTAAGCAGTTCGTTCCCCTCCGCTTTGCCGTTATTGTATTTGATGCGTTTTTTCCGCAGCATTTTATACAAAAAGCCCTTGCTCGCCTGATTCATATATTTCAGCAGGAACTTATCCAGCCTTTGATTTTCCTCGTTTTTGGTAATTTTAATTTCTTTCAAGCCCTTCTCCTTTTAGCTATGAATCCATGCCAGATAGGCACTGATGAAGTTATCAATCTCCCCATCCATGACGGCATTCACATTTCCCGTTTCCTCATTGGTACGGTGATCCTTCACCATGGTATAGGGCATGAACACATAGGAACGAATCTGACTGCCCCAGCCGATTTCCTTGACGTCCCCACGGATTTCCGCCAGCTTTTGCATCTGCTCCTCAATTTTTAACGCCAAGAGCTTACTTTTCAGCATTTTGAATGCCCGTTCCTTATTGCTGAACTGGCTTCTCTCATCCTGACACTGTACCACAATCCCTGTGGGGAAATGGGTGATACGGATCGCAGAAGAAGTCTTATTGACGTGCTGTCCGCCGGCACCGCTGGCACGGTAGGTATCAATACGGATATCGTCCGCCTTTACCTCGATCTCATTATCATTCTCAATTTCCGGCATTACATCGCAGGACGCAAAAGACGTATGCCGTCTGCCGGAGCTATCAAAGGGCGACACACGCACCAAGCGGTGAATCCCCTTTTCCGATTTCAGATAGCCATAGGCATTCTCCCCATTGACCTGTATGGTCACGGATTTCAGCCCTGCCTCATCGCCGTCCAGCATATCCAGTATCTCTACCTCAAAGCCTGCTTTATTCGCCCATTTGGTATACATACGGAAGAGCATATTGGTCCAATCGCAGGCCTCTGTACCGCCGGTACCCGCATGGAGGGTTACAATGGCATTATTTCTGTCAAACTCCCCGTCCAGCATGGTTGCCACATGGAGCTTTTCATAGGCCTCCACAAACTCGTCCTGCATCTGTTTGACTTCTTCATATACGCTATTATCCTGCTCTTCAAGGCCCATTTCTATCAATGTCAAAATATCCTCGTAGGCAGTCACCAGCCCTTCATAGGAGCTGACCTTGTTTTTCAATGCTTTCAGCTGCTGCAGGGTTTTCTGGCTTTTTTCCAAGTCGTTCCAAAAATCCGGGTCAGCAGAAAGCTCCTCTAATTCGATTATCTTCTCCTTTGCGCCGGCGACGTCAAAGTGAAGCCCCCATTTCCTCTAATTTTTCGTCATAAGCAGAAAGGCCCAGACGGATCTGTTCTAACTCGAACATAAAAAATCATCTCCTTTTCAAAAAGAAAAATTTATATCGTCAAGCCATGGCAGAAAGAACGCTCTGCCTTTGGCATAACTGCATGGTGCAAAATGCTCAGGCATTTCTGCCGCAGCACTGTTTATATTTCTTGCCGCTGCCGCAAGGGCAAGGGTCATTTCGCCCTACCTTGGCCTCACTGCGTTTTTTCGGCTGTTTTACGGCAGAATCGTCCTTATTGGTGAACATGGGCTTTTGCACTTCCTCCCGCTTCACCTCTGTCTGTATCCGCACACGATACAGCATTTTCAGTGTGTCCTCCTGAATATGCCGGCTCATTTCCTCGAACATATCGTAAGCGGCGAATTTATACTCAATCAAAGGATCTCTCTGGGCGTAAGCGTGCAGACCGATACCCTGACGCATACGATCCATATCGTCAATATGGTCCATCCATTTCTGGTCGATGACACGGAGCATGACCACACGCTCCAGCTCACGCATACGCTCCTCGCCTTCCTCCTGACCCTGCTCGATTTCTTTTTCCTTCATTTCATAAAGCTGTTCGCCTAACTTGCCTAAGTTTTCCTTCAGCTTATCCTTTGTCATCTGTATCAAGGCGTCCTCCTGAATATTGACCTTGCCCACAGGAATCACTGCACTGAGGCTTTCGCTAAAGGTATTCATATCCCAATCTTCAGGCAACTGTTCCTCGCCCATATGGGTATCCACCGTGCGGTCAACCACATCATGAATCATGGCGATAATGCTGTCCCGCAGGTTTTCGCCATAGAGCACACGGCGGCGTTCGCCGTAAATAATCTCTCTCTGCTCATTCATCACCTGGTCATACTCCAGCAAATGCTTACGAATGGCAAAGTTATTGCCCTCCACCTTTTTCTGGGCGTTTTCAATAGCTTTTGTCAACATACCCGCTTCAATGGGTTCATCTTCCGTCATACCCATGGCATCTACTACTTTCATGGTTCTTTCGGAGCCAAACAGACGCATCAAATCGTCCTCCAGAGAGATATAGAATCTGGATTCGCCGGGGTCTCCCTGACGGCCGGCACGACCACGCAGCTGGTTATCAATACGTCTGGATTCATGGCGTTCTGTACCGACAATCTTCAGACCGCCCAACTCCGCCACGCCTTCACCCAGCTTAATATCCGTACCACGACCTGCCATATTGGTAGCAATGGTCACTGCCCCCATCTGTCCTGCCAGTGCAACGATTTCCGCTTCCTGGGCATGGTATTTCGCATTCAATACCTGATGCTTGATGCCTTCTCTTTTCAAGAGCTTACTCAATTCTTCGGATTTTTCAATGGTCACCGTGCCCACCAGTACAGGCTGGCCCTTTTCATGGGCAGCGGCAATATCCTTCACAACGGCGCGGAATTTGCCCGCCTCCGTACGGTACACCACGTCCTGCAAATCCTGTCTTTGCACAGGGCGATTGGTAGGAATTTCCACAACGTCCATACCATAAATATTGCGGAATTCGTCTTCCTCGGTTTTCGCCGTACCGGTCATACCGCATTTTTTGGCATATTTATTGAAGTAATTCTGGAATGTAATGGTCGCCAATGTTTTGCTTTCCCGCCGCACCTGTACGTTTTCCTTCGCCTCAATCGCCTGA
The DNA here is from genome assembly GCA_017523325.1 of Anaerotignum sp. Classification (GTDB taxonomy): domain Bacteria; phylum Bacillota; class Clostridia; order Lachnospirales; family Anaerotignaceae; genus Anaerotignum_A. The sequence continues at coordinate 24,250 of JAFWWO010000042.1, forward strand.
TGCAACCCGTCGGAATATCTTCTGCCGGGCATCATACGTCCTGTAAATTCATCGACAATGACAATCTCGCCCTCGTGAATGACATAATCCTGATCCAGGTGCATATTATAGTTTGCCTTCAAAGCATTATTGATATGATGCTGTAATTCCAGATTTTCCGGGTCGGAAAGGTTTTCCACGGCAAAATATTTTTCCGCTTTGGCAACACCTTCTTGGGTCAATACAACGGATTTTGCCTTTTCATCCAGTACAAAATCCCCTTCCTCCTGAATTTCTTCTTTCATCAGGGGGTTCATGGCCTCCTCCTCATTGAGGATACGGCCTTTTTTCAGCTGTTTTACAAACAAATCCGCAACACGGTACAAATCCGTTGATTTCGAGCCGCTGCCGGAAATAATCAACGGGGTTCTGGCTTCATCGATCAGCACAGAGTCCACCTCGTCGATGATGGCATAATGCAAATCCCTCTGCACCATGCTGTCCTTTCTGACTACCATATTATCCCTCAGATAGTCAAAGCCAAATTCATTATTCGTACCATAAGTAATATCGCAAGCGTAAGCGGCTCTACGCTCGTCATTATCCATATTATTCAAAATACAGCCCACGCTCAGCCCCAGAAAACGGAACACCTCGCCCATCCATTCCGAGTCACGCTGTGCCAGATAATCATTGACCGTAACCACATGAACGCCCTTGCCTTCCAATGCGTTTAAGTAAGCCGGAAGAGTCGCCACCAGCGTTTTCCCTTCCCCTGTTTTCATTTCGGCAATCCGCCCCTGATGCATCACGATGCCGCCCATCAGCTGCACGGGGAAATGCCGCATATTCAGTACGTTGGGGCGAGATGCCGCCTCCCGTACCACTGCATAAGCCTCGGGCAAAATATCGTCCAATGTTTGGCCCTGTGCCAATCTGTCCTTAAATTCCTGTGTTTTTGCTCTCAATTCCTCATCGGAAAGGGTTTCATATTGGGGTGCGAGTGCTTCGATTTTATTCACAATAGGCGTGATTTTTTTAATCTCCTTCTCGCTGTAGTTCCCAAATATTTTTTCCAACAAACCCATTTGGTTCACCTCATTTATTTGTTAATATCATACCCCGGAGATCCCCCCTGACAGGCATACGATTACATTATTACAGTTTAGCAGAAAAATACCCCCGCACGCAAGGAAAAAATCCATCTTTCGGGGGTTTTTCGCAAAGTTTTCATTTTTTTGTAAGAAACAGCATGAGATATGGGGCATTTTTCAAAATTTATTCGCCCTTTTGTATTTTTTCCCGGGTATCCGCTACTGCCAATGCCCGCAGGCTTTTCAGCTTCGGATCCGCCTCGGCTTCTTTTCCGCCATAGGTCTGGTTCAATTCGTATTCCAAGGGCAGCCAACTGGATAAAGGGGCTTCATTATGCTGAATAACCGCCTCCAGCTTATCCAACGCTTTATAGATTTTCGCCTCTCTCGTTTCCAATGCCAGCATCTCTTCAAACAATGCCCGCCATTTGCTCCGCTGGGGTTCACTGAGGGTATCCAAAAGCTGAAAAACCACCTCATCTTCATGGGCAGAATCTGCCGCCGTTTTCAGGAAAGACGGGATATCCCCCGTAATGGCCTCCCCCAAATCATGAAGGATGCACATACGAATGATTTTATTGAAATCCGCATCTGCAATTTCGTCCTCTAACAGCATAGCCATCAGGGAAACCCGCCAGCTATGCTCCGCCACGCTTTCCGGCCTGCCCTGACTGGTGACGGAATGGCGGGTGTTATCCTTCAAATGCTCCGCAATATGCAAAAAGTCGATGAACGCTCTGTCTGTCATGCCTCATTCTCCTTTTCCTGCGCCTTTTTCCAGCATTTATGGCACATGGGCTGATAGCTTTCATTGCCCCCCAAAAGCACCTGCTCTCCTTCGGTGATGACATTTCCCTCTGCATCTACACGGGCATTGACCGTCGCCTTACTGCCGCAGGCACAAACGGTTTTCAGCTCTGTAATGGAATCCGCCAACTCAAACAGCCTGACACTGCCGGGGAACATTCTGGTGCGAAAATCCGTCCTGAGCCCAAAGCAGAATACGGGCACATGATAACGGTCCACAATCTCCCGCAGCTGTTCGATTTGAGCCGGTGTGAAGAACTGGGCTTCATCGGCAATCACCACATCGTAAAACTCCCGCTCTCTATCCCGAAAAATCTGCAGCAAATCCATCTCCTCGGAAATGGAATCCGCCCTTTGCTCCAGCCCGATGCGGGAATAAACCTTGTCCGCCCCATAACGGGTGTCCGCCGCCGGCTTAATCAGCCAGACCCGCATACCCCGCTCCTCATAATTGAATTTGGTAATCAATGCCTGCGCCGATTTGGAACTGCCCATAGCGCCGTATCTGAAATATAATTTTGCCATTTCTGCCTCCTATATATATTTCTTTCCCTGTCTGTCCGTCAAATTCTTAATCCTATTTATCATACCATAACCGCCTCCCTTTGGCGAGAAAAATACGGCAGATTTTTCTCTTCCTTTTTCTCAAAAAAGGAATATACTACAATAAAAAAGATGCGGATTGTTTCATGACCAAAGGAGAAAAGCCCCTGATTACCAACCTGACCGAAGGCGACAGCCAAACCCTTTCCACACTGCTGCCCTACGGCTTTTACCGCCACCGCCCTTGAGAAAAACAAAGCCCATCGGCATCATAAAATACACAGCAAAAAAGGGACGCTTTCGCATCCCTTTTATTTTTACAGGCATCAATATTCGGGTTCAATCAAGCCATAGGAACCGTTCTTTCTTTTATAAACGACATTCACCTCGTCTGTTTCCCCATTGCGGAATACGAAGAAGCTATGCCCAATCAATTCCATCTCCATTACGGCTTCCTCCGCATCCATAGGTTTTACCTCAAAATGCTTAATCCGTTCGATTTTATACAGGGGTTCTTCATCCAGAGAAGCCTCGGGTACCAAAATGGCATCATACTCCGCCTTAAAACTTTCCCCTCTCTGGCGTACCTTCGTCCGCATTCTCTTTTTATAGCGTACAATCTGGCCTTCCAAAATATCCACAGCCTTATCCATTGCGGCTGTCATATCTGCATCCTGCACCTCGGCACGAATCAATCTCCGATTCAGGGGAATGGTCACCTCTACGGTGAAAACCAGCTTTTCCAGACTCAGCGTAATGGTTGCCAACGTTTCCTCGGGAAACAGCTTTTCGATACGATCCATCTTATGCTCTACCATTTCCTTCGTCTTGTCCCAAACATCAATGTTTTTCCCAATAATATTATACCGCATACTAACAGCTCCTTTCACGATTCCCCTTTTGGGAAAATCTTTCATATATCAATCGGTAAAACCGATTTGATTTCTCCTCAACCGGAAACTCCGGTTATATTTATTTTAATTCGCCATAAATTTGGAAAACCCTTTTCTTTTCTCAAAATTTTCATACTTTTCTCAAATTTTTTATGATGATTGCCGACTTTTCTTTTTGGTAAATATTCCTCTATATTGTTTACATAACCACTTTGCATTATTTCTAAAAAATAGAGTCTCCCGTAAAAATCCCCCAATTACAAGCTTTTCAAAAAACAACAAAAAAATACATATGTTCCTATTTTTCCACCCAATTTCCTCTGCATTTTCTGTGGATAATGTGTATAACTTTGTGTATAACTTAAGTTTTACGCCTTTCTTCTGTGGAAATCTTCTGGGCTTTTTCCACTCTTTTCACAAAAGAATGTTCGCTGAAATTTTACTGATATATTTACATAATATTTTACACTTCCATCAAAAAACGGGCCCGCCTCCCGGCATGACCCGCTTATTGCACCGATTTCTCCTACTTTTGGGCAGCTTCCCATTTTTCCAATGCCTCTTGATAGGCATTTTTGGTTTCCTCATCGAAGCAGACCAATGTAATTTGCTCCATGGTATCATCTGTTTTCAAGAAAGACGTAATCTCCCGCACCGCAATCTCCGCCGCCAACTGCACCGGAAAACGATACACCCCCGTACTGATGGAAGGAAAGGCAATGGTCTTTACGCCGTTTTCCTTTGCCAGCGCCAATGAATTGCGGTAACAATTGGCCAAAAGCGTCTCCTCGTCCCATTTGCCGCCCCGCCAGATAGGCCCCGGCGTATGAATGACGTATTTCGCTTTCAGCTTATACCCCTTTGTCATTTTTGCCTCACCCGTAGGGCAGCCGTTCAATGTTTCACATTCCGCCAAAAGCTCCGGCCCTGCCGCACGATGGATTGCCCCATCGACACCGCCGCCGCCCAAAAGAGATGTGTTGGCCGCATTGACGATTGCGTCCGTTTTTGCTTTTACAATATCACCTTTTACAATAGAAAAACGTTCCATATCCTCAACCCCCCTATTGATTGTCTTGTCCTCATTTTATCCTCTTTCCCCCAATTCGTAAAGCTATTTTTTGCAAAAAACACTCTGCCATAGGGTTTCCCCAAAGAAAAACAGGGAGAACCCCCTATTTCTCAGGAGTTCCCCCTATTTTTTTCATTTTTTCAATTCCCTTCCGTTTTCTGCAATTTCTCCTGGGGATTGACAGGTGTGCCATCTTTTTCCATAGCAAACTCCAGATGGGTGCCCAATGCCACACCGTATTTTGTGGGCTTATCCACAGCACCTATGGTCTGTCCCTGTTCTACACGGTCGCCTTCTTTTACCTCCACATCTTCCGCCAGCTGACCGTATGTAGTCAGCCAACCATTGGTATGCTCGATGACAACCGTATTGCCCATCTGCATATCCTGCCGCACTTCCTTTACCTGTCCGTCAGCAGCGGCTTTCACTGCCGTTCCCTGCTCCGCAGAAAGGCTGACGCTGCCATTGGTGCGGTATTGGTCCAGTGTCGGGTCATAAATGGCATGATCCATGCTGTAAGGCAATACCACCTCTCCCGTCAAAGGATAGGCAAATACAGGCTCTGCTGTATTTTGTTTCGGCTGTTCCTGTTGTTGGGACTGCTGTGCCGGCTGTTTTGCAGGCTGTTCTGTCGGATTGGTATCCGGTGTTTCTCCCGCATCATTGCTCCGTTTCTGTCGCTCCAGCAGGGCCGCATCCAACGGCAGTGTTTTCGCCATCGTAACCGGTCTGCTTTCCTCTGCCGGGGGCTGTGCCTGCCCTCTGTCAAAGGCTCGGTATGTGACGCCCGCCCCCAAAGCCAACAGGCACAAGCAACCGCAAATGGCAAAGGTCTGCATTCGTCTTGCCGTTTTGTTCTCGTTTCGCTTCATATTGATTGCACCTCCAAGGCTATTGTTGCCATGGATTTCTGTTTTTATGCAATCTTTTCAAAATCTATTCCCGTATAATAATGCCGCAAAATTTCGTGATAATCCAGTCCCTTTTCCGCCAAAAATGAGGCTCCGTACTGGCTCATGCCTGCCCCGTGGCCATAGCCTCTTGTGGTAAAGGAAAAGCTGTCCCCCTCCCGTTTTACGGTAAAATTGGCACTGCGCAATCCCAAGGCCTCCCGCATCTGCCGTCCCGTCAGGCGCAGCTCTCCCGCCGTTACCTCCGCCACATAACCGGCGGCTGTCCGTTCTACTATTTTTATATCCAGGCTCGCCGCCGTCCGCCCCGTTTTGCCATAGGCGCTCAGCTTTTGCAAAATGGTTTCCGCCGACAGGGAAAGGGTCACCTCGTTATTGGGTGCATCCTGATCCTCATGGCTGTCCACGCTTTTCAAATAAGGCACGGCGCTATTCCAAACATAGGCTGCATCTTCCGTTTTGCCGCCGCTTTGGGCGTGAAATGCCGCCAATATGGGCTCTCCCTCATAAACCATGATTTCCCCCGCCGTTTCCCGAACCGCCTTTCGTACCTTCGCCGCATATCCCTCATAGTTCTCGCCCCATTTTTGCTTTTGCTCCGCCGGGCTGCAATAGGCCTGTCCCACATCATAAAGCACGGCATCACTTCCTGCCGCCCGCATCTGCCGCAGCTCATAAGTCCGTGCCGCCACTGCCTGGGCTTTCAATGCCTCCTCCGGAAAAGCGGCGGGCATCTCTGCCGCCACTACCCCCATGACATATTCCTCCAGCTCCGAATCCAACGGTGCAAGGTCTGCCGTGCGGTACAGCGCCTTGGCTTCCTGCGGCGGCGTTTTGCGAAAATTGCCGCAAAGAACAGTCACCAACGCCGGCAAAAGCAGTACCGCCGCCAGAATATATAAAAGCAAAAGACTGCATATCCGTTTCATCTGTCCACATCCCCTCTGTTCAGGATATGAAACAGGTGCAAATCCCATGCACAAAAACCCGTTATCTTTACAAAATAACAGGGCAATGCCATACTGAAATCACACAATAAAACGACAAAAGGCAGGGATTCCACGGCTTTGATGCCTTATGCTCCTTTCAGATTCTTGAATCCCCCTTACCATGATTGGCTTCGAGTGCAATCCATAAAAAAAGCCCTTTTCTTCGATTTCCCGAAGAAAAAGGCTTCATTTATTTCCCAAACCAAAGCAATCCGCCTGTTACCAACAGCACCGCCACAAACAGGGCGGAACCGATGATGGCGGCTTTTCTATCTCCTCGACGCACCCGCTTGAGAAATTCCGGCGTTTCCAATGCACTGACATACACGCCGCCCAGCAACCCCGTCTGTATTTGCAGACGAAGGGTCTTTTCCCTCCGCAGCATGGCATAGGTCCGGCGGGTCATCTGGAAATGATGGGTGACGCCATTATGGATACCGTCCATATAGTATCCCCGCAAGAGTCCCTTTTCCCTGCCGCTGCTTCCGGCGATAAAGCACCGGCACGCCAATAAAATCAGCTCCTGCTTTTTCAGCCACAATCGGTCGATGCCCGTTACCACCATCTCCGTATAGCAATAATTCAACGCCAACAGCGGCAGTATCGTCAGTAGCAATCGCCAAAACCGCAGCTTTTCACTGCCCCAGCCTTGGATATTCAACAGATAGCCCTGTATCTGCGCTTGGGCCAAGGAATAAAACAGAAACAGAAAGCTCAGAAAATACAGCACTGCAAACAGCGCCGTATGCTTTTTCCGCACCTTTGTATTCCACATACGAATGCCCACAAGCCCCCTGCGGCAAAGCAGAAACATCACAAAACAAATCAGCACCATCAGCCCATTGACCGCCATGCCCTTTTCAAAATTCACCGCCATGGCAAATATGGGGACCAGCCAGCCGGATAACAATGCCCAACTCAGCCTCCCCGTGACTGCCGCCATAAACATACACCAGTATATCGTGCTCAATGTGACAAAAACCAGCCACGCCATATCATCGACTCCTTACAAGCGCATCAGATGCCTCTGAATACATCAGGACGGAATTTGCTCCGTTTTCTGCTCGTTTCAATCTGCTCCAATATCTTATCCTTTTCTCTGTTGAGGGTACCGCCCAAAGCAATATAATTAGAGGCGTGGTTGGAGCGGAACATCGTCCCCTCTGCATCTACGTTACGGATAAACAGCTCCGTTTCGTCCAGCACCTCCTGAGGGTCAAGCAATTCGATTTCCCCTCGGTTCAGCTGGTCATACATCTCCGTACCGGGCTCTACCATCAGTGTCAAAAAGCCCACATACTCCGGCTTGATGGCGGAGATGACTTCGGCACTGCCCAAGGCGTGTTCCCGCCAGAGCTTTTTGCCGCCCAGACCGGAAATCACCGTCATGGAAAGCACCATGCCCGCTTCCCGCACTTTTTTGCCCGCCTCTATCATCTCGTCAGCCGTTACGCCTTTTTTCACTGCCGTCAACACCTCATCCGCACCGCTTTCCAGACCCATATAGACCATATCCAAGCCGGCTTCCTTCAGCTGCCGCAATTCCTCCGGCGTTTTGCCCAAAATATCCTTGGGTGCGCCATAAACGGAAATTCGTTCCACTTCAGGGAAATATTCATGGCATTTATCCAGAATATACAGCAAATCCTTTGTTTTTACGATAAGGGCGTCCCCGTCTGCCAAAAAAATACGGCGTACCTTCACACGGGTGAAGTAATTTCTCGCCATCTCCAAATCCTCCGCCACTTCCTCCAGCGGGCGGATACGGAAGGTTTTATCCTTATACATATTGCAGAACGTACAAGTATTTCTGGCACAGCCGATGGTCAGCTGAATGATGAGGCTGCTGGCCTCACTGGGTGGTCTGTAAACAGTTCCTTCATATCTCATGAGTGTTCTCTCCTATCCTTATTATCAGATTTTATTAGATTGCATGCAGGTCTCCGCCACATCTGCATGATGCCCCGCAGAAACCGCTCCTTCCCGAAAGGCTTCGGGCATTTGTTTTGTATTGCCCATGGAGCGGGGCGTACCGTTCCATACCAATATATGCATGAGGCATCTCCCGCTCTCTTTTGTCCTTATTTTTTCTATTATACAGGGCGAAGCACCCTTTTATCAATACATATTTCACTCC
>JAFWWO010000043.1 GCA_017523325.1 Anaerotignum sp.
AAAAAAATTGCCCTTGTCATAGGCGGGATATTGCTGGCATTTTGTGTGCTTTTGTGCATCACCCGTACCATCGGCTATTACCGGAGAAAAAAACGTCGTGCCAGAAGACGCAGACGCAGATAAATACAAAAAGGAGAGTGATGCACTCTCCTTTTTTCATGGGCCTTCTCATCAGTTTCCACATTCGATACTGATGGAGGTAAAAATCCCCAATATATCCTCTACTTTTGTATTCTGCTTTTCTTCTCCCGCTTTATCCAGCACAACGCCGCCCTTATCCATCATCATCAGGCGACTGCCGTATTCCACTGCATAACGCAGGTTATGGGTCACCATCATAGCGGTCAGCTTCTTTTCCTTGACCACCTTATCTGTCAGCTCCATAATAATATCCGCCGTTTTCGGGTCTAAGGCCGCTGTATGCTCATCTAATATCAAAAATTCAATGGGTGTCAGTGTGGACATAATCAGCGCCGCCGCCTGCCTTTGTCCGCCGGAAAGAGCCCCCAGCTTGACGTGCATTTTATCCTCCAGGCCTAAACCAAGAATAGCAAGCTGTTCTTTATAATAATTCTCTCTCTCCTTGTTCACGCCACGACCTAAGCCAAACGTTTTTCCCTTATTGTCCGCCAAGGATATATTCTCCAGCATAGTCAAATTGGGACAAGTCCCCATGGCCGGGTTCTGATATACCCGCCCAATGGTGCGATACCGCTGAAAATCCTTCATTTTAGCAATATTTTTGCCGCCTATGAGCACCTCGCCCCCTTCAATGGGGATACTGCCGCAAATGATATTGAGCATAGAAGTTTTGCCGCTGCCATTGCTGCCTACAATTGCGACAAATTCCCCATCCTGTACCGTCAGATTAAACCGGTCAAACAGGCACATTTCAGTCACCGTGCCGGGGTTATATACCTTTGTGATATTTTTCAGCTCAAGCATGGTCCGCACCGCCTTTCTGCCTGTTTCCCAATACCAAAACAATGAGGAACAATACCGCCATCGCCAGCTTCAGCAAATTCGCCGGAAGCCCCAGACTAATGGCAATCTGAATACAGATTTTATAGAACACACTTCCCGCAAGGACAGCTGTCGTCCCCTTGACAAAGCTCATTTTCCGGAATAAAGTCGTTCCGATGATGACCGTTGCCAGACCGAACACCACCTGTCCGGTACCCATGGTACTGGAAAAAGCCCGCTGTTCCTGACAGACAATGCTGCCGGACAGAGAAACCAGTGCATTGGCAATCACCAGACCGATGATTTTCACGGTACCCCTATCCTTCGCCAGTGTAGTGACCAGTGTGCTGTTATCCCCCACAGCCCGCAGCAGCAAACCGCTTTTTGTTTTCAAATACCAATCCAAAACCAGCTTAAAAACCAAAGCGATGATAACGGATACAATAAATTTCCGGTACATCAGGGAAACATTGCCTAATATAGCCATAACAACCGGTGCGGTAAACACTGTATCAATGGCACGCTCCACAGCCAGATTTGAGCCGGCAATCTGCAAATTGATGGAGAATAACGCCGTCATGGTAATGATACCGGCAAGCAAATCCCGCACGCCCAGCTTCACATGGATAAAACCGGTGACAAAGCCGGCCACCGCCCCGATGGCGAGGGAGGCAAGCATGGCAATAAAGGGATTTATCCCGTTAACCAACATCACTGCCGTCACAGCCGCTCCCAAAGGAAAACTGCCGTCCACCGTCAAATCGGGAAAATCTAAAATTTTATATGTAATGTAAACGCCGTAGGAAAGCAGGGCATAGATAAAGCCCTGGGTCAGCGTACTAATGAGCAAATCTACAAAAGCCATGGTTCCAAACCTCTTTCTATTTCAGCATTATTCAGCCGTAACATCAATGGCATCTGCCACCTCAGCCTGCAAATTCATAGCCTTCATTGCATCGGAGTTCACATATACCTCGTATTCCGTAACAGTTTCATAGGGCATTTCCTCCGCCTTTGCTTCGCCCTTCAAAATTTTCGCCGCCATCGCACCGGTCTGTCTGCCCAGAGCCACATATTCAATGCCGGCGGAAGCCACACAGCCGATTTTTACCTGTTCAATCTCACTGCCGTAAACCGGAATATTGGCATCGTTCGTTTTTTCCAGAATAGAAGGCAATACACCTACCACATTGTTATCCGTCAGATTAGTGAAGCAATCCACATTTTTGGCAATCAGCGTATCTGCCGCCTGTACCACTTCAGATTGCTGTGTCACACCCAGCGCCTCAATGGTAAAGCCATGATCCCCAGCCTTTGCCTGATATTCCGCCACGGCAGATACGGAATTGGGCTCGCTGGTGGTATAAAGAATACCGATGGTCTTTGCATCGGGCTGCATCCGGCGAATCAACTGCAGCTGTGCCTCGATGGGCAGTTTATCGCTGGTGCCGGTGATATTGCCGCTATCCAGCTTTGCCTGTACGGGGTCTGTAATAGCCGTGAAAACAACGGGGATATTTTTATCCTCTGCCGCCGCAAAGCAAGCCGTTGCGGAGGGCGTTGCAATAGCACACATCAATGCCACATGATTAGCGGAGAAATTCTGTGCGATTTGGATGTTGATATTATCATCAAAACCTGCATTCTGATAATCAATTTTATAATCCACACCTTCTACCAATCCGCTTTCCTCCAAGCCCTGCAAAAAGCCTTCCCGACAGTTATCCAAGGACGCGTGCTGGCCATACTGAGAAATGCCGATTACGGGAACATCTCCATTGCCCGTACCCTCCGTTGTGCCGCCGCAGCCGGTCAAGGCCGCTGCCGTCATTACCATTGCCATCATCGTTGCCATCAGTTTTTTCATTGTAATCCTCTCCTTTTCGTTTTATATCCTTTTTTTGAAATAAGCTGTTTTTTCGGAGCAAAGCACCTTTTTTTGACAAAAGAAAAAGCCCTGTCCACATATTTCTATGGGACAAGACTTGAATATCCTGCGGTACCACCCAAATTGATGAAAAATATCATCCGCTCATGCCACTGTACAGCCATACAGTCACGCCTTGATAACGGGTGCGTCCTCCCGTCGGTCACTACTTGCTTATGCTTTCGCCCGCCCTCATAAGTCCATTTACCTAACCTCGTACTGCTGTGTTTCCACCACCCACAGCTCTCTGTAAGCCGAATAGAAAGGCTACTCCTCTTAATCACAGGTTTTTCATTTGGTTATGGTCATTATAGCATCTTTCATTGATTTGTCAAGAGAAATTTTTGAAAAAATTATAACTGCGGCGTCACCCATTCCAATGTATTCCCCTCTACAATATCCGTGGAGCCGTCCCGCCGATAGATGAGAAAAGCATCGTCCTGAAAGCCCGCCAAAAAATAGGGGGACGCATCTCTGTTTTCGATAATCGCCACCGTTTCTCCGGTATTCGTATCCACCGCTTCTCCCAGTATAAACCGCCGCCACTCATCAGACCAGTAAAACCGCTCCGTTACTACTCTGCGGCCACGGGCGGTAAATTTCTCCTCGCCGGGAGGAATCAAGGTTTGCCCCTCCTCCGGGTATAAGGTCAGATATTGCTGATACCGGCTGATATTCAGCTCCGGATCCCCGTCCAAATCCCATGCAGCCTCTGTTTCCTCCGTAATTCTGCACATGGTATTGTCGTCTTTTTGCAAATCGTTATCGCACCACTCGTTATTCCACATGGTTTCAATACGTTCCGGTGTTTGCAGTACATTCTGAAACTCCTTTTCATCATTGTAAAAGAATCCCCGAATCAAGTCTGTCACTTCGAACCCGCCGATGGCCTGCTCTGCCGTTTCTTTTATGATAATCACATCTCGCCCCTCGCTGGAAACGGGAATGAATTGAATATTCCGCACATCATAAAAATCTCCCATATCACCAACATATGTATAGCCGTTCCCATCGGCGGCATAAACCGTCACCACCGTATTTTGAGGGCCAAAGCTGACAGCCACCACCGCATCTTTTTCCTGTCCTTCCGTCACGTTGCCGTAATATACGGACACCTGATCCATATCCTGTATAAAATACTGACCCTCTCTGCCCGTATCCTTCAGAACCGTTTCGGCAATGGCAATGCTGTTTTCCTCCACCTGCTCCAACTCCCGACGGGTCAAGATATCTGCCGGCTGGGCGTAAATCCCTGCCGTATACCCTCCAAACAGCACACAGATAATGGCAAAAATCACGACACCCTTTCGTTTCATTCCTCCACCTCCCCCAAACAATATATGCCCCAAAATAAAGAAAATACTTTTTCATATAAAAAAGCATCTTCCTCGCCCCGTTCCGGCATAAAAAATACTCCCGTCACGATAAACTGCCGCCTTGGCGTTCTTTCATAAAGGGAGTATCCTATTCTAATCTCAAACTTTGCGTTATGCGTTTCTTTCATCCGCCTGCATGGCCGCCAGTGTCCGCTCCATCAGCAGATCCAACTCCCAGCCCAGCTGCTCCGCACCTCTTTTGATGATTTCACGGTCACAGCCTGCGGCAAAATGCTTATCCTTAAATTTTTTCTTAACGGATTTCACTTCCATATCCTTTACACTTTTGGAGGGACGCATCAAAGCCGCCGCACCAATCAGCCCTGTCAGTTCATCTACGGCAAAGAGCACCTTTTCCATTTCATGCACCGGTGCCACGTCACAGCAAATGCCATAGCCATGGCTGGCCACCGCATGAATGATTCTTTCATCAATGTCCTTTTCTTTCATAATTTCCTGTACCTTAATACAGTGTTCATCGGGATACAGCTCAAAATCCAAATCATGCAGCAGCCCTACGTTGCCCCAAAATTCTTCTTCCTCGCCATAGCCCAACTCTCTTGCCAGATACCGCATAACGCCTTCTACCGTTTCTGCATGGCGTAAATGAAACGGCTCTTTGTTATATTCCTGCAAAAATGCCCACGCCTGTTCTCTTGATAATTCTTTGCCCATATCATCGCCTCTTTTCTTCCGTTCTTGTTGTATTGATTTTCATACATTATAACGGACTTTCCAAAAACCTGCAATCTCTTTTGACAAGCAACACTCCCCTTGCAATCTCCCTTAGAACAGAGTATAATGACAAAGCAAAAATGAACCCATACGGTACAGCCGTTATTTTTTATGGAGAAGGAGGGATAAAAATGGACGTAACCAGCTTCGGCATCGACCATGACCGCCTGCTGCGTGGCATTTACGTTTCCCGTAAGGACACTGTGGGCAACGGTATGTTAACCACATTCGATATCCGCATGAAGGAGCCCAATCGTGAAATGGTGATGGATACTTCCGTCATGCACACCATTGAGCATCTGATGGCGACCTTTTTGCGTGCACATCCCCAATGGGCGGAAAAAACCATTTATGTGGGTCCTATGGGCTGCCGCACAGGAATGTATGTTATTTTCAAAGGGGATTTGGAGTCTGCCGATGTAGCAGAAATCCTAAAAGACTGCTATCAGTATATGGCGGATTTTGAAGGAGAAATTCCGGCGGCAAAATCTGCTATGTGCGGCAATTATCTGGACCATAACCTGGCTATTACCAAAATCGAATGTAAAAAATTCGTAGAGGAAGTCCTTTCCTGCCTCAAAGCAGAAAATATGGAGTACCCCCGCCAGACGGGATAATAGTCAAAAAAACAGCCGAAGTGGGTCACACTCGGCTGTTTTTGTCATTCCTCTATATGGTGCAGTTCTTCCACGTCTGCCACAGGCGGTTTTAATCCCTCTATCACAATACCGTTTTTCTCTGCATAATCCCATAAAGCGGCATGGAGTGCCTCCTCCGCCAGACAGGAACAGTGTACCTTTACCGGCGGCAATCCGTCTAATGCCTCCATCACGGCTTTATTGGTGACCTCCAGTGCCTCCTGCACGGTTCTTCCCTTGACCAGCTCCGTGGCCATGGAACTGGTAGCAACAGCGGCACCGCAACCAAAGGTCTTAAACTTTGCGTCTTCTATTCTGCCATCCTCTATTTTCAGGTAAACTTTCATAATATCGCCGCATTTTACGTTGCCCACCTGCCCGATGCCGCTGGCATCTTCAATTTCACCAACATTTCTGGGATTCATAAAATGATCCATTACCTTTTCGCTGTATTCCATAAGTCAATTCCTCCTTTGTCATTTTTGTGTTATTGTTTCTGCTGTTTCATCGCCTCTTCGTACAGAGGAGACATATCCCGCAATCTCTGCACAATAGGTGGTAATTTTTCCAGTATAAAATCCACCTCTTCTTCGGTATTCTGCCGATCCAAAGTCAGACGCAAAGAGCCATGGGCCGTTTCATGGGGCAAACCAATGGCCATCAATACATGAGAAGGGTCAAGTGAGCCGGAGGTGCAGGCAGAGCCACTGGAGGCGGCAATACCCAAAGCATCCAGCAAAAGCAGCAGGGACTCTCCTTCGATATAAGAAAAGGAAATATTGCAGTTGCCCGGCAGCCTGTCCTGAGGGTGTCCGTTTAAGCGGCTATAGGGTACGGCTTCCAAAATACCGTAAATGAGCTTATCCCGCAAGGATACCAGTCTTTCCGTTGTTTCCTCCATTTCCGCCTCAGCCAGTTCCACCGCCTTGCCAAGGCCAACAATACCGGGGATATTTTCCGTTCCGGCACGTTGTTTCTTTTCCTGTGCACCGCCGAAAATCAAGGGCGTCACCTTTGTGCCTTTCCGGATATAAATCGCCCCAATGCCTTTGGGTGCACCCAGCTTATGACCACTTATGGAAAGCAGGTCTATTTGCATTTTTTCCACATCAATGGGCACATGACCGACTGCCTGTACCGCATCGGTATGGAACAGCACGCCATGTTTTTTGGCAATCTCGCCAATTTCTGCAATAGGCTGTATGGTACCGATTTCGTTATTGGCAAACATCACAGAAATCAGAACCGTTTCCGGGCGAATGGCCTTTTCCACATCTGTGGGACAGACGCAGCCATATTCATCTACCGGCAGATAGGTCACTTCAACGCCATGCTTTTCCAGATATTCCGCCGTATGCAAAATGGCATGATGCTCAATTTTTGTGGTAATGATATGATTGCCTTTATGTGCATAGGCCTCCGCAACCCCTCTTAATGCCAGATTATCGCTTTCAGAGCCACCGGCCGTGAAATAAATCTCCTCCGGCTTTGCACCGATGGCCTTTGCCACTTTTCCTCTGGCCTCTTCCAGTGCTTTCTTGCTCTCCTTGGCAATACTGTAAATACTGGACGCATTGCCGTATTTCTCTTTGAAATAGGGTAACACCGCTTCCAGAACCTCATCTCTGACCGGTGTTGTCGCAGCGTTATCCATATAAATTTTGGTAGACATTTGCAAATCTCCTTTCTTTTTCATTATATCATAGTATTCTTATATGCTTAATGCAGTTTTAATGTAACACCTTTTTTCTCTTTCGTCAATACAAATTTCTTTCCTTTTTACAAAAATACACAAGAAACAAGAATTGCTTTTGAGCTATCACCTATTATGACGTTTTTTTATTTTTTTTTGCTTTTCGTGTCGACATCTTTTCAGCGGAAATAATTGACTTTATAATAGAACCCACAGTTTCAACACTTTAGACATACAATTTTTCCGATCGGATAAACTAACATCAAGTTTCATGATGTAACTGTATCAAGACTTTACAAAAGACACAAATGAGGTGACCTTATGGAATTCAAAGACCGCTTAAAACTCCTTCGAAAAGAGAAGAAATTGACCCAGGTGAAATTGGGGGAAATGCTGAACTATGGCTATACCGCCATCGCCAATTACGAATCCGGAAGAAATCAGCCTTCTATCCCCGATTTGAAAAAAATCGCCTCTATTTTCAATGTGTCTATGGATTATCTCCTGGGCGTAAATGACATTCGCCATCCTTATGTCATTGATGACGAAACGGCAAAATTCAGCGAATTCCGTCGCCATTATGCGATGCTGAGCGAAAATAGCAAGGACGAACTTCTCCTTTATATGCAATGGCTGATTGAACGAGAGGAAAAAACCAAAAATGCTGCTGCGGGCGTCAACTACGGAGAACAGGAACTGAAGAGTACCGTTTTGCGTGCCGCACAAAAGCCCGATGAATATCGCTAATCAAATACAAAAAACAGCCGGAAGGCGGATATGAAACCTCATACCCGCCTTCCTTTTTTCTGTATCACACCGCAGGCAATTTTTCTGCCGGAATTCCCAGAAGGCTGGGTAGTAAAATCGTCCTGCTTATTATGAATGACCACTGTTTTGCCCAATACCTCATCTAAAGTAAAACGATCGGTCAGTACTGCCATCCATGCATCGCCATCTTCCCCGTTGCCAAACAGCGGCGGCAAATCCCCCGCATGATAGGGGTGGATGGTCCCCTTAGGGTTATAGTGTTCCTTTGTTTCGGCAAAGGCATCTCCGCCACAGCTTTCTCCTTCGTGTATGTGGAATCCAAAAACACCGCCGTAGGGTGATTTGCCGGGGAGATTCTCTACCTCCGCCACCACAAGTACCCCATCTTCCGTCTGGTAAAGCCATACCTCTCCCTCGATTTCGGGATGCTCCGCCGAACCCTTCAATTCCGCCTTTGCCGTAGGAAAAGCCTTTTCCATATCCTCCCAATTATCAAAGCCTAAATTACTGAAAGAAAACATATACCCTTCTCCTTTTTGTGTTTTTATCAGTATATGTTTTGCCGCAAGTCCGCCGTGCCTGTATCAGCGACTATTTTGCGGAATATCGTTTTTTCACATAAAAAAACCGAGGACTCTGTAAATCAGAATCCTCGGTTTTTCACAATCGAGGCGACAAGATTTGAACTTGCGACCTCTACATCCCTAATGTAGCGCTCTACCAAGCTGAGCCACGCCTCGATATGCTCCGCCGTTATCAGCGACTTCTATATCATACAACGGAAGAAATAAAATGTCAACAACTTTTTTATCATTTTTTTATTTTCTTTCTGCCTTCCAAAAACAAAAAAGAGGGGCTAGCCCCTCTCCTTTATTTGTGCTTCAATTATTTCATCAAAGCAATGACTTCTACCTCGCAAAGCACATTCTTAGGCAGTGTTTTTACAGCGACACAGGAACGTGCAGGCTTACTGGTGAAGTATTTGCCATATACTTCATTGAAAGGTGCAAAATCGTTCATATCTGCCAAAAAGCAGGTTGTCTTTACTGCATCTGTATAAGTCAAGCCGTTTGCCTCCAAAACTGCACCCAGGTTTTTCATGACCTGTTCCGCCTGTTCCTGTACGTTTGCACCAACAACTTCGCCCGTTGCAGGATCCAGAGCAATCTGGCCGGATGTGAACAGCAGTCCGTTTACCGCTACCGCCTGAGAATAAGGGCCAACTGCTGCAGGTGCTTTATCTGTGTTTGTAAATTTCATTGTTATCTACCTCCAAGTATATCATTATATTTTGAATAGCTTTATTTTATTCCAAAGACAAATTCACGTCAATGTATTTTTACCGGAAACAGGAATTTTTTCTGAAAAAAGCCATCTATCGTTGTTTTGCACACAAAAAAACTCTCCGTAAAAACGGAGAGCTCTTTTTGCATAACCAAATTCCAAATATATTCTCAATGCTTTCGCACTTAGGTCTATAATTAAATCGATTAAGCACGTGTTACATTCGCTGCCTGAGGTCCTTTTGCACCCTCAACAACTTCAAATTCAACTTCCTGGCCTTCTTCTAAAGTTTTGTAGCCTTCAGCCTGAATTGCGGAGAAATGTACGAATACATCGTCTTCACCAGGTACGGAGATGAAACCAAAACCTTTTTCTGCGTTGAACCATTTTACTGTACCTTTTTTCATCAATAAATCCTCCTACATAAATAAATAGAAAATTGTTACATTACAGGTTGATACTACCATATATTTCTGATAGTGTCAATGTAAATTTCCCCCGAAAACAACGGATTTCCTTTACAAAACCTCGTACATTTCGTCATTTTCCAACAATTCGCCCTGAAGGGCAGCACGCGCCAGTGCATCACAACGCTCGTTTTCCGGGTTATCCGCATGGCCTTTTACCCAGACAAAGGCAACCTGATGCTTCTCCAGCAAAGGCAACAAACGCTCCCAAAGGTCAACGTTCAACGCCTTTTCTTTTTTATTACGCATCCAGCCGTTTTGCCGCCATTTTTCCACCCAGCCTTTTTCCATAGCGTCTACCACATATTTGGAATCACTGTAAAGCTGCACCCTGCAAGGCTCTTTTAAGGCCTCCAGCCCTTTGATGACCGCCAACAACTCCATACGATTATTGGTGGTTTTGAGATAGCCGCCGGAAAGCTCCTTTCTGGCACTTCCATAAAGCAATACGACACCATAGCCCCCTGCACCGGGATTGCCGGAACAGGCCCCGTCTGTATATATCGTCACTGTTTTCATGGCTTTTCCTCCCCTAAAAACGCTTCCGCAATCAGCAAATCCTCCTGTGTCGTAATCTTAATATTCCCATAGTCTCCCATAATGACCTGAACGGGCGCACCCATTCCCATCACCAAAGAAGCATCATCTGTCCCCATAAAATTCTCTTTTTGGGCATAATCATAGGCCTGCAAAATCAACTCCCTGCGAAAAGTTTGAGGGGTCTGTATCTGCCAAAGTGTGCTTCGATCTAAAGTTTTTACAGCAAAGCCCCCTTCGTCACAAACAGTAATGGTATCTTTTGCGGGAACTCCCACCACACAGGCACCTGTTTCCCATGCCTTTCGGATAGAATTCTCAATCATTTCCCTTGTCACAAAAGGCCGCACGCCATCATGGATTAACACAATCTCTGTATCCAGCGGAAGAGCCGCCAAGCCCTTTCTCACAGAATCCTGTCGTTCCTTCCCGCCTTCCACCACAGCCCTCACCTTTTTCCAGCCATAGCGTTGTGTCAAATTCTCCACATCGGTCAACGCATTTGCTCCCGCCACCAGCACAATGGCATCTACAGCGGGGGCTTCTTCAAAACGCTCCACCGTATGGGCGAGAATTTCTTTCCCCGCCAAGGGCAGAAATTGCTTGCTGATTTCCGTCCCCATACGCCTTCCCTTTCCTGCCGCCACAATTATAACGGTACAAATCGGCTGTTTCACTTTCTCCCCTCATTTCTTTCTTAAAAGGAAAGGCCCTCGGTTCCCCGAAAGCCTTTTCAGAGCTTTTTACGATGCCGCCGCAATCATTTTTGTAAAAATCATGCGCCCTGCCGCAGTTTGCAGCACACTGGTAACCACGACCAATTTGGTTTCTCCGATATGCCCGCTGCCGCCATCTACAACAATCATAGTGCCGTCATTCAAATAGGCAATGCCCTGCCCCGCTTCTTTTCCCGCTTTGATGATGGTGACCTCCATCTCCTCACCGGGTAATACCACCGGCTTAATGGCATTGGCCAATTCATTGATATTCAGCACGCGAACGCCTTGAAATTCCGCCACTTTATTCAGGTTAAAATCATTGGTTACCACGAAGGCGTCCAGCTGCTCCGCCATTTTTAACAACATGGAATCCACCTCCATATGTTGAGGCGTGGTAAATTCCTGTATTTCTACCGGTACGGTCAGCTGTCGTTGAATTTCATTGAGAATATCCAACCCACGCCGCCCGCGGTTTCGCTTTAGGCTATCGGCAGAATCGGCAATATGCCGCAATTCTTCCAACACAAAATCGGGAATGATAATTTTCCCTTCTATAAAACCCGTTTGCAGTAAATCCAAAATCCGCCCATCGATGATGACACTGGTATCCAAAATCTTCGGTCTGCCATAGCATATGCCTTCCTCCTGCACAGGAGATGTGGTCATCAACGCATTATGGAGCGTGTGTACATTGACCTCGTCCTTTTTCCTCCTCGCCACACGAATCCCCAGAATACCAAAGAGGATATTCAGCAGAACGATAATAATCGTCCCCAATGCACCGAAGCCACGAAAGGCAAGGCCAATCAAGTTTGCCAGTACCAGCCCCACAAAACAGCCCAACACAGAAAATGCCAGTTCTTTCATATTCATTTTGGTCAGCCGTTCTTCCGCCTGAGATAAGCGTTTCATCAGCAAATCTGCCACGGGCGAGGAAAAAATAAAATAAAATATAAATCCGATGAATACCGCCAGCCCCGTTGGAACATAGGCAGGCAGTGTCTTTTGATAATTGAATAAGTCCGTTATAAAAAAAATGTGTATGATTGCATAAGTCGCCGCCGTCACAATCAGCGTCATGATAAACTCCAATAATCTCTTCATACTTCCACCTCCTTCCCCTATGAATTGGTAAAGCCGAAAAAAGGGTATAGATATCATACTTTACCATATTAAAATATTACCCTATTTCC
This sequence comes from Anaerotignum sp., assembly GCA_017523325.1. Lineage (GTDB taxonomy): Bacteria > Bacillota > Clostridia > Lachnospirales > Anaerotignaceae > Anaerotignum_A. The sequence continues at coordinate 12,301 of JAFWWO010000043.1, forward strand.
ATCCAATTTGCAAGCAATTCTTCTGCCCGCTCCCCGTTAATCTCATATACGGAAATCACTTCGCTCAACACGATTTGCCGAGCCATACCCAACAGCCGTCCCTCTGCGATGGACAGCTTTTTCTTCCGCTCCCGTTCCGTTAATACCTTCACCACCTCTGCCGCCTGCTCCAGCTTTCCGCTACGCAATCTCTCCAGATTTTCCTTATAGCGCAAATTCCAGTTATCGGAACTGATGGCGGCGCCTGTGCCCGTTGCCTTAAGGCTCTGCTCCACTTCCTCTCGTTTCAACAAGGGGCGAATGCCCATTTCCCGCACCCGCTCTTTGGGAATCCGAATCCGCACACTTCCGTTAGGTATCCGAATGATATAATACTTCCCGTCCTCAATTTTTTCGATGACACCCACACCATGCATGGGATAGACGATTTCCTGACCTTGGCGAAACATTGAAACCCCTCCTTTTTGTTTTATTTTTTCCCATTTTAGAAATTTTCATACAGAAAAAGAGCAAAACAAACGAAATGTAGTTTTTTATACCAGATATTGTGTTTCACTATTGCTTTTTTTATCTTGATTTGCTATATTAAAAGCATCATTCCGGCTTATTGAGAAAATAAGAGGTTTCTACGAAAGAAATGCTTTTCCGGCATAAGGAGGATATTATGGCAGAATTTCAAATTTTTAGCGACGGTGCTTGTGATATCGGCTTTGAAAAGGCCGAGGAATTAGGCATTATACTGGTTCCCTTTTATGTTTCCATGGACCATGAAACATACTACAAAGAAATTTTAGAGCTTTCCCTGGACGAATATTTCCGCTATATGACAGAGGAAAAGGGCTATCCCAAAACCTCTCTGCCCTCTATTCAGGATTATATTGACGCCTTTCGCCCGTCCCTGGAGGCAGGAAAAGATGTCATCTGCCTGACTATGACAAAAACCCTGACCTCTTCCATAGAATCCGCCCGGACGGCAAAGCAAATGCTGGAGGAAGAATATCCCGACGCCCGTATCCACGTCATCAATTCTTGGCTGGGGACAGGGGCGCAATCCCTTATGCTGCAAGAAATGGCCCGTATGCAGAAGGACGGAAAAACATTGGAGGAAGTCGTTGCCTATACGGAAAAGGCAAAAATTGACGGACGGATTCATTTTATGGTGGGAGATTTGAGCTATCTGGAGATTGGCGGGCGTATCGGCAAGCTGGCGGTGCTCTCCGGCAGTATTTTGAAGATTAAGCCCATCATCATATTAAAAGGCGGCGAAATCGGCGTAGGCGGCGTGGTACGCAGCAGAAAAAAGGGCTTCTCCCGCATTGTAGAAGTCACCAAAAACCATTTTGCCGAAACCGGCGAGAACCCCGCCCATTATATTGCTACCATAGGTACTACAACCATCTGGGAAGATATCCCTGATTTTGAAGCCATGCTTAAGGAAGCCGTGCCCGATATGGATTATCTGCCACCCTTCCAAATCGGCGCTACCATCGCCACCCATACAGGCCCCGGTACGACAGGCATTTGTTTTGTAAAAAAATATGAGCATTATGGTTTGTAACCCACTCAAAGCATCGCCTTGTTGCAGGAAGAACCCTATCAGGGGTTAAAATAAACTGAATTTACGCATCATTGTATGAAAAAACAGCCTAATTTCTAAGAAATATAGGCTGTTTCTGTTTTATGGAATCAATAGGGCTTGTCCTTCGTAAATCCTGTTGGCGTCCGCCAAATTGTTTATCTCCATGATTTTCTCAATCCCGCTGTTATCCCCGTAAAATTTTCTGCTAATATATCCTAATGTATCCCCGCTTTCCACTGTATATGTTTTTTTCTCTGCCGTGGCGGTTTCTTCCTTGGGGCTATCCACCTGCATAGCCCTTTGCTGTGCCGCAAAGGCAGTTTGCACCTTCACTCCCTCAAAGTCCTCTGCCAGGGTTTGGTAGGAAGTTTGCATCGCCACCAACTCCGTTTCCAAATTCCGCAGCCTGCCTAAACCGCTCATGACCGCCAGACCCATACACAGGCAGAAAATGCAAAACACGCCGCTGACCCCTGCCATCATGGCATAATGGCCTTTTCGTGCCTTTTCCGCCTCTTTTTTCCGCCGATGCAATACCTGCCGAATCTCCCTTGCGGCGTCCATTCTTTCCTCCGGTGTGGGTTTTCTGTTCCGCCGCTGTCCGGAGCGGGGTGCTTCCGCTGCATCTTTTGCCGCTTCTCTGGGACGAACCAAACTGTTTTCCAGCATATACTCCTGCATTTCACGGTTTTTATCATAGTAAATAAAATATCCCCTGCTCTGCCGCAGCCCGTTTCCCTCCTCATTATAGATAAAGAATGCATCCTGCCTGTCAATGCTGTCCAGGGCAAATAACACCTGCCATTTTTCCTTGAAATACTCCTTGTGAAACCCCTCATCTCTCGCCATTAAAAATGCCCCAAAGCCCGTCTGACAATGGGCCCAGCCTAAAATGGTCATTCCCTTGAAATAGGTTTCCATTTGCCCACCGATGTATTCCCACGTTTCATCGCTGAAGCATTTCATACCGTTTCTCTGAACCGTTGCTTTCCCCTGTATGGCTCCGGAAATCACCAAAGTATCCTGACCCTCTATCACATAATGCCGACCAACCAGTGCCGCCAGTTTTTCTCTGCCGCCGCCGCTTTTACCGTATTGATATAAATATGTATATACATAATCTTCCACATAAATCTTGACCCGATGCTCAATACTCCCCATCTGTTTTGTTTTGGCGGGAGGGGAAAAGGGGTTGTCCTCTCCATTCCGTCCATAAAGATTGCTGTCGCCGTCAAAATAATACTGCATTTTATTTCCTCCCTTTGCATTGTTCTCGTTCCACAGACCGAAATTTGCCCTCTTCGGTACTTGTTTACAAATATACCACCGAACCTACACAAAATCTGTCAAACGCTGTCGCAAGGGTCTATGTTTTTTCCGCAAAATCCGCTTTTTTTCATAAAAAAGCCTGAACCTTTCGGCTCAGGCTTTGTGTCCATACAGAACTATATTTTTTCAAAATATTCTCACAAAAACAGTACATTTACCGTCAGTTATTCATCGGGACGAAAACAGCGGGCTTTCGCCCGCCGTTATTGTTTTTCTGTATCAATTTTGCATTTTAGTCTTTTTTCGTCACCGTTACGGTGCGAGCCGCCGCATCCCAAAGAATATTTTCATCGGGCACATCAAATGCGTTGAAAAGGGCCCTCATAGGCAGGTAAATTCTACCGTTTCTGATAACGGGAACGGTGTCAATCGTCACTTTTTCGTCACCAATCTGAATCACATTGGAATTTACCGTGCAGGAAACAACCTTGCCGTCCGCTCTGGTGAAAGATGCGGTCTTTGTTGCACTATCCCACTTAATATTTTCGTTGGAAATGCCCAAAGCATTGGCAATCACTCTCACGGGAAGCATAGTGCGGTTATTTCCGTCGATGAACGGTGCGGAATCCATGGTCATGGTCTTGCCGTTGAGCTGATATTTCATGCTATTGATTGTCACCACAAGCAAAGGCGTTTCCTCTGCGGGCACTGCCTCTTTCCACCCTGCATAAACGGTCTTATTACCGTCCATCTTCACAAATGTGACAGCATTTTTCAGTTCTTTATCGGCATACCAGCCTGTAAAATCATATCCCTCACGGGCAGGTATTGCAGTCAAGTTCACCGTAGCGTTTTTATCATGCTTTGTCGCTGTAATGCTGCTGCCGCCGTTGCTCTCGTAGGTCAGAGAGTATGTAGTGACACTACTTCCTCTGCTGCCGCCACCTCTGGAATCTCCGCCCGAAGACGCAGAATTTACCTTAATCGACTGCGTTGTCTCCTTAGTCACGCCACTTTCAGTGTAACTGATAGTGATTTTGTTATCCTCTGTTGTCAGCTTGCCATCGGGGTAATAGGTGTAGCCTATGATGGTTTTCGTTGTTTCATCGCTATATTTTGCCGTAACAACCATATCCTCCGTTTTGAAGCTTTCTCCGGCTGTATATTCAATCTTTTTAGGAGGGTTCGTTACGGAAATCTCCGTAAGCTTATAGGGTTCTCCGTCTACGGGATAAAGCTCAATCTCTCCCGCCTTTACCCAGTTGCAGTAATTCTCAAAGGTCACGGTTTGGTCCACAGAGCGGAAATACACGGCGAGATATGATGCATCTGGCGCAGAAAAATATCTGCCACCGTTCGATGTTACATATTTACTTCTTTTATAAAATCCCTTTTCATCCATTTCTATAATGATAACTGTAACGTTATTGGGCAGGCTGGCCCGGAATCTTACTCCCTCCTCCGGCACCTTCAGGAAGGGATAAATGCATGTACAGTTTTTTACCTCAGAATCATAACCGACGGAGAAATTGTCTCTTTCCTCATCTGATGTTGGGCTGGTATATTTGCCGTATGTAAAATAATTTCCGTATTCAGTACTGTTTTCAAAATTACCTCTGTTCAAGTATTGAAAATCGACAACCTGGATGCTCCCGTCCTTCTCCCCATTATATGGCTGCGCATCTGCCGAATCCTCCGCCCCATACACATACTGTCCTACGGGCAGAAGCCCAAATATCATAATGACAGCGAAAATAACGCATAATATCCTGTTTTTCCTATGTTTCATATTTGAAAACACCTTCCTTTTAGATTTGTTGTGTTTGTTTGCATTGATAATACGTTCCGCAGGATTGCCCTAAACGGAATGGTAATAGGCAATCAAACTGCAACACCTCCATTCACGCAAAAAAGCACACCAAA
>JAFWWO010000044.1 GCA_017523325.1 Anaerotignum sp.
ATCGGGAAAACGGTACCCGTTAAAATAAAAGAAAACAAAACATTTTATTTAATAGGAGAAAGGATTTAGGTGATTGTATGGCAACAGTTTACGAAATGGCAAGAGCATTGGGCGAGGAACTGCTGAAAACCCCTCAGGTAGAGGCATTGATGGAAGCAAAAAAGGCATATGAAGAAGACCCGGTGATTGCAAAAGAGGTGGCGGAATATACCAGATTGCATCAGGAATTTGAAGCAAAAATGCAGCAGGGCGGCATTACTGTAGAGGAACAGAGAAGCTTTGCAGAGGATATGAAAAAAAGAGGCGAGCTGATTAAAAATAATAAGCTGGCTTCCGATTTGTTTGTGGCAGAGCAGAATTTTAACAATTTCATGAATTCCGTATTCAATATCATCACATCTACATTGACAGGGGAAGACCCTGAGCCTGCCGGCGGTTGTGGTGCAGGCGGCTGTGCGTCCTGCGGCGGTGGCTGCTGCTAAATTTAGGCGAAATATTGTTCGTACCCGAACCCTGAAATGGGTTCGGGTGTTTGCTATAAAAGAGGAGAGGAGGAGTTCTATGGCAAAAATTACACCGATGATGCAGCAATACTTTGAAATCAAAGAAAAATATAAGCATTGTCTGCTTTTTTTTCGTTTGGGGGATTTTTATGAGATGTTTTTTGAAGATGCCGTGATTGCCTCTAAGGAACTGGAAATCACCCTAACGGGTAAGGATTGGGGGCAGCCGGACCGTGCACCTATGTGCGGTGTGCCTTTCCATTCGGCAGATGGGTATATTGCCCGTTTGGTGGAAAAGGGGTATAAGGTGGCGATCTGTGAACAGGTGGAGGACCCGAAGGCTGCAAAGGGTATCGTGAAAAGAGAGGTTGTCCGAGTGATTACACCGGGAACGGTGGTGGATACCATTTCCCTTGATGAATCAAAGAATAATTACATACTTTCCATTTACGGCAACAGTGCAGGTTATGGCATCGCTGTGTGTGATGTGACAACGGGAGAGTTTCAGACAACGGAGTTTAGCAGTATCCAAGCGGCGGCTAAAATACTGGACGAAACGGCACGTTTTTCTCCGGCAGAGGTTATTTGTAATGATGCCTTCCTTTCCAGTCCTTTGGCCAAGGAAATCGGGGAGAGATTTCACCTTTTTCTCAATGATATAGATAGTCGTATGTATGAATATACTACGGCGAAAGAGATGCTGCAAAAGCATTTTCGTGTAAAAACACTGGAGGGCTACGGCTTGAAGAAAAAGCTCTTTGCCGTTTCTGCCTCCGGTGCGCTGATGTGGTATCTCTATGAAACCCAGAAAAATGATTTGAGCCATATTTCCAATCTGAAATACTATACCACAGGGGATTTTATGCTGTTGGATATTTCCAGCCGACGCAATCTGGAGCTGACGGAAACCATGCGGGAAAAGAGTAAGAAGGGCTCTTTGCTCAGTGTGTTGGATAAGACCCAGACGGCTATGGGCGCCCGCCTTTTACGCAAATGGGTGGAACAGCCCCTGCTTTCTGTAGAGGAAATCCGTAAACGGTTGGACGGTGTGGAGGAATTATTCGAGGATTTGTTCCTGCGGGAGGAAATCAAGGACATTCTTCGCTCCATGTATGATTTTGAGCGTATTATGTCACGGGTGGTCTATCAAAATGCCAATGGCAGGGATTTGGTGGCGTTGAAAAATTCCATTGAAAACCTGCCTCTGCTCAAGCAGATATTGGCCAAATGCAAAAGCCCTTATTTGACAGAACTGTATCATCAACTGGATACACTGGAGAATATCCATACGTTGATTGCGCAATCTATTGTAGAGGATCCGCCCTTTTCCGTGCGGGAAGGCGGTATGATTCGGGAGGGCTATTCCGATGATGTGGATACCTATACCAAAGCAAAGCGGGACGGTACCACATGGATTCATCAGCTGGAAGAGAAGGAGAAGGAAAAAACCGGCATCAAAAATTTGAAGGTGCGGTTTAATAAGGTATTCGGCTATTATATCGAGATCACGAAATCCAATTTGGACGCCGTGCCGGAAAACTATATCCGCAAGCAGACTTTAGCCAATGCGGAGCGGTTTATCACACCGGAATTGAAGGAGTTGGAGGAGTTGATTCTCGGCGCTGAGGATAAAATCACTACGCTGGAATATGAATTGTTCTGCGAAATCAGAAACGCCATTGCATCAGAAGTAGAACGGATACAGTATTGTGCCCATACGGTGGCGGTGTTGGATTGCCTGCAATCCTTGGCGGAGGTGGCAAAGAGTCAAAACTATGCGAAGCCCGTGGTGGACGATGGCGATATCATCCGTATTATAGGCGGCAGACACCCTGTGGTGGAAAAAATGATGGCAGGGCAGTTTATCCCCAACGATACATATTTGGACGAAGAAGAAACCCGTCTTGCCATTATCACTGGGCCGAATATGGCGGGGAAATCCACCTATATGCGGCAAACGGCTCTGATTGTACTGATGGCACAAATGGGTAGCTTTGTTCCCGCAGAGGAGGCACATATCAGCATTGTAGACCGTATTTTTACCCGTGTGGGTGCTTCCGATGATTTAAGCGCAGGGCAGAGTACCTTTATGGTGGAAATGACGGAAGTGGCGAATATTTTGCATAATGCCACGGCGAAAAGTCTTTTGATATTGGACGAAATCGGCAGAGGCACCAGTACCTTCGACGGCTTGAGTATTGCCTGGGCGGTGCTGGAGTATATTGCCGACCAAAATCAGATTGGTGCGAAAACCCTTTTTGCTACCCATTACCATGAGTTGAGCGAATTGGAAGGAAAATTATCCGGTGTAAAGAATTATTGTGTTGCCGTGCAGGAGCAGGGCGAGGATATTATTTTCCTGCGAAAAATACAAAGAGGCGGTGCAGACCACAGCTATGGCGTGCAAGTGGCGAAACTGGCGGGTCTGCCCAATAAAGTCATTCGTCGCAGCGGGCAGATATTAAAGCAGCTCAATGCGGCGGATATTACGAAGAAAACGAAGAAAATCGCCGTAGAATCCAAAGAAAATATGGAGGAAACGGCAAAGCAGGTGGATATGTTCCATGTAGCGGAACATCAAATGATAGATGAGATATTGAAATTAGACGTCATGGCAATGACGCCCATTGAAGCCCTGCAAACGCTTTTTGAGCTGCAAAAAAAAGCTAAGGGTATGTAAAAACAGGAAGGAGGAGATGCCATGCAGAAAATACAGCTTTTGGACTCCAAGACTATCAATAAAATTGCGGCAGGGGAGGTTGTGGAATCTCCGAAGTCCGTGGTAAAGGAACTGACGGAAAATGCCATTGATGCCGGGGCCGGTACGGTGACGGTGGAAATCAAGGAGGGCGGTATTTCCTATATTCGGGTGACCGATAACGGAAGCGGGATTCCGAAGGAGCAGGTGAAAGCCGCATTTTTGCGTCATGCCACCAGTAAAATGGCGCAAATCGAGGATTTGGAGCATATTTTTACATTGGGCTTCCGAGGTGAGGCATTGGCCAGTATTGCGGCAGTTGCCCAGGTGGAAATGCTGACCAAAACCCGGGAAGAAGAAACGGGTACTCGTATTTGTATCAGTGGCGGAGAAATCGAGGTTTTGGAGGATACGGCTTGCAGAGAGGGTACCTCCATTACGGTGCGGAATCTTTTTTATAACGTGCCCGCACGTAGGAAATTCCTGAAAAAGCCTGCTACGGAAAGTGGGCAGGTATCCGATTTGGTGAATAAATTGGCATTGGGACACCCGGAGGTAGCCTTATGCTATATCAATAACGAAACAACGGTGTTACATACGGCGGGTAATAACGATACCAAAGCTTCCGTTTTTTATGTATACGGTAAGGAAGCCGCCAACAGTATGCTACCCCTTTCTTATCAAAAGGGAGACTATGCCGTCAGCGGGCTTATCGGAAAGCCGGAATTTTGCAGAGCCAATCGAAATTATGAGAATTTGTTCATCAATGGCAGATTTATCAAAAACAGCATTGTTTCCAGAGCTGTGGAGGACGCCTATAAAACAAAGCTGCTGATTGGGAAATTCCCTGTGTTTGTGCTGAATTTGGAGGTGGCACCCGCTTTGGTGGACGTCAACGTACATCCTGCCAAACTGGAGGTGCGATTTAAGAATGACGATGAAGTCTATGACTTTTTCTATACGGCAGTATCAAAGGTGTTGCAGGATGCAGTGCTGATTCCCCGTGCGGAATTGGAAAAAAAACCCAAGGAAAAACAGCCGGAGCCGATACAGGAGGCTTTGGCGGAAATGCCGCAAATGCAGGAGAGGGCGGAAGAAGCCGCGGAACAGAAGTTACTGCAAGCCGCCCAAATGCCGGTGCAAACACCGGATTTCCCTTCGGAAAAACCGGCTATGCGGGAAAATGCCCCCATTCCTGCCGGCGGCGGAAGAAGTGTGGATGAGCTTTTGAAACGAAAGCCGGCAACCACCGGTATCGCTCAGACTGCTGCGGCTTATCAGGTGGAACCGCAAATCGGTGAAACGCCCTTCAAGAAGCCGGAGGAAGAATCGCCGAAAGAGCAGAAACATTCCTTTTTTAATGAGTATCAAATTGTGGGGCAGGTATTCCGTACCTATTGGATTGTGGAACAGGGGGATTGTCTGTATCTCATAGACCAGCACGCCGCACATGAGAGGGTGCTTTATGAAGAATTGATGGGACGTTTTCGCAATGAGAAAGTGATTTCCCAACGGCTTTTGATGCCGCTGATGCTGAATTTGACGCCATCGGAGCTGGAAACCCTGCGGGATAATCGGGAGCTTTTGGAAAGCTTTGGCTTTGAATTGGAGGATTTCGGGAATACCTATGCCCTCCGTTCTACGCCTTATGTGGTACAAAATCCCGATGGCGTGGGATTCTTTACGGAAATATTGGATAGACTGGCAGAAGAGAAGATTCAAAATGTCTATGATACCAAAATACTGGCGGTGGCAACCATGGCGTGTAAGGCTGCGGTAAAAGGGCATGATGCCTTAAGCGTTCGGGAGGCTCAGGCGTTGATTGAACAACTTTTGCAGTTGGAAAACCCCTTTACCTGCCCCCATGGCAGACCGACTATTGTAGAATTGACAAAATATGAACTGGAAAAAATGTTCAAAAGAATCCAGAATTAAAGGTGAGAACTATGAAAAGACCTTTGGTTGTGATAGGAGGGCCGACTGCCTGTGGGAAAACGGGATTTTCCATCGTACTGGCGAAAAAAATCGGTGGGGAGATTATTTCCGCCGATTCCATGCAGATTTATCGGGGTATGGATATTGGTACGGCAAAGGTGACCCGGGAGGAGGCAGGGGGCATTGTCCATTATCTGATAGATGAGTTGGACCCTGATGAAGAATATAACGTCATGCGTTTTCAGCAGATGGCAAAGAGGGCTATGGAGGAGATTTGGGCAAAAGGAAAAATCCCCATTGTGGTAGGGGGGACAGGCTTTTATATCAACGCCCTGCTTTATGATGCTGATTTTACGGAAACAGAGAATGACGCTGCATATCGACAAGCATGCTATGCCACGGCAGAGAAAGAGGGGGCGGAGGTCTTGTTTCGACAGTTGCAGCAAATTGACCCGGAATACGCCGCCACTACCCATGCCCATAATGTGAAACGAGTGACCCGTGCTTTGGAATATTACCACTTGACAGGAGAGAAGCTTTCGGCGCATAATGCAGAACAGAAGGAAAAAGACTCTCCTTACCATGCAGCTGTTATTTTGTTGACTATGGAGCGGGAAAAACTGTACCGGCGTATCGAGCAGCGTATCGATACCATGGTGGAGCAAGGGCTTTTGGCAGAAGTGCAGGGACTACTGGAAAAAGGCTATACCGCCGATTTGGTTTCCATGCAGGGCATTGGTTATAAGGAATTTATTCCTTATTTCGAGGGAAAAACTACATTAGAAGAGGCTGTAACGCAGTTAAAAACCAATACACGTCGTTTTGCCAAACGCCAACTGACATGGTTTCGACGGCAGATTGACGGTCTTTGGGTGGATATGAGCAAAGCCACTCCGGAAGAAGCGCTGGAAGATGCATTGGAGTATTTACAGCCAATACTGAAATCGAAACGATAAAGAAGGGATTATATGTGGTCGACCCATTTATTTGGTGTTTCATTCTTTGATTTATATGTGTATTTTATGATATATAGTTTTTTGGGTTGGTTGATGGAATCCATCTATGTATCTGTGAAAACAAAGGACTTAGTGAACCGAGGTTTTCTCAGCGGACCTTTTTGCCCCATTTACGGTACGGGTGCTTTATTGATTGTTTTGACATTAACGCCGGTGGTGAAAAACCTGCTCCTGTTGTTTTTAGGTGGGTTTCTCATTGCCACGGTGGTGGAGTATCTGATCGGAGCCGCATTGGAAAAGCTGTTTCATGCCACATGGTGGGATTACAGCAAAATGCCCTTTAACATTAAGGGACGTGTGTGTTTGGAACGTTCTGCGGAATGGGGTCTGCTTTCGGTGTTTATGATGCGGGTATTACAGCCTGCCATTGTGAATATCACAAATGCCATTCCCCGTACATGGGGTGAATGGCTGGGGACGATTCTGTTGGCCTATCTGGTTGTTGACAGTACCATTACCGTGCTGAATGTTTTGCGGCTGAACGAAAAGCTGGCTACCCTTAGTGAAGCCCATGCCGTTTTACGGGAAAAATTGGAAAATACCAAGTTTTACGGCACAAGGAAGGAAATTGTTGCCCGTTTTGAAAGCATGACTGCCATGGAAATGCTGCGGGATTGGAAGGAAAGGCTTGACGAGCAGCAGGAAGAAATTGAGCAGATGTGGACGGAAGAACGCTTACGATGGGAATATTTGATGAACGATATTCGGGAAAAGATGGAATATCGTATGCGAGCACTGACGAAGATGGATAGAACACAGCAGCGTTTGCTACGTGCCTTTCCTGACTTACGCTCCCTTTCCTTCAATGACGAGCTGAAAGCATGGAAAAGAGAATTAAAAGAACGAAAAAAAGGAAATAACAAGGAGGATGTTTCGGAATGAAGAAATCTTTCGCAAAATATATCGCTTTGTTTTTGGCGGCAACAGTAGCTTTTGCCGCTGCCGGCTGCGGAAAAGACAAGGAAAAAAATCAGCCTGCCGAAGGGACGGACGTACAAGCTCAACAAGCACAGCAGGAAACGCCCAAAGAAGCATTGCAGTTAGCCTATGTTGTGGCGGATAGCGCTCCTGCATTGGAGGCGCCGGCGGCTATGCTCATTGATGGAGAAACGGGGACGATTTTGTATGAAAAAAATCCGAAGCAGAAAATGTACCCCGCCAGCATGACAAAAATATTAACCGCACTTGTGGCGATGGATTACTTCAAGCCGGAGGAATTGATTACCGTCGGTACGGAAATCAATGAAGTTTCTTTGGATTCCAGTAAGGCCGGGCATCAGGCAGGAGAATCTCTGACGGTGAAAAATCTGATTCGTGGGCTGATTATACCGTCCGGTAATGATTCTGCCAATGTAATTGCGGCGGCAGTGGCAAAAAAGGCGGAGAATGATGAGAATTTGAGTTTTTCTCGCTGTGAAACCATTTTTACAGACTTGATGAATAAAAAAGCAGAAGAATTGGGAGCGGTGAATAGTCATTTTACGAACGCCCATGGCTATCATGATGAAAACCATTATACCTGTGCTTATGATATGGCCCTGTTTTCCAAAGCCTTTATGGCAAATAAAACACTGGCGGAAATTGCCAATGAAAAAAGCTTTTCCGGCAATGGCGCCGATAATATGCTTGCCAATAACGAATCCACTAAGACGCAGGATTATGCTTGGCGCAGTCATAACTTGTTAATTACCGATGGGGAGTATAACTATGGCTATGCCGTTGGTATTAAGACAGGCTTTACCGATGAAGCCGGGGATTGCGTAGCGGCAGCGGCCAAAAAGGACGATAGTACACTGATTGCCATTATCTTCCATTCGGCAGAGCCTCATCGCTGGGAGGATGCAAAGAATCTCTTTGAATATGGCTTCAACAGCTATGTGAAAACGGAATTGGCAAAGGCGAATACAGCCCTTGCGGAAGTACCCTTGGTGAAACATAAAAAAACCGAGGGCAATACATTGCCCGTGGTGTATGAAGAAGACTTGGTGGTATATCTGCCAAAAGATGCGGCAGATGCGTTAAAACTGCATTTGACCTATGACGAACCTTATGCCACAACGGATAAAGAGGGTAATATTTCTCTGAAAGCACCGATTGAAAAGGGTGCAAAAATCGGTATGGCTTCCTATGAGATCAATGGCAAGATGGCATTTGAGGCGCCTGTTTATGCCGGCAGGGACGTTTCCAAAGGAACGATTTTCAGCAGTATCGCTTATTTCTTCAAAAACCTGTTTACGCTGAAAGGGCTGCTTACCCTTTTGATTATTATTGTGATTGCGGTTGTGATTTTCCTGTTGATTCGTTTCATCAGAGGACGGAGATACAGAGGTGGTTACGGCTTCCGTTCTTCCGGCATTCGGCTGGGCGGACGTCGTGGCAGAGGCCGCAGGAGATTTTGAGAAAATGACAGAAAAAAGAGAGCTTCTCAGTGGAAGTTCTTTTTTTATGAAATAATTTTGGGAGTTATTTCGTTTTTTGAGATAGAAAATCGAACCTTTTTTCTTTTTTTAGGCTCTTAAGGATAGATGCATCAAGGAATACAAAAGGAGGCGATGGATTGAGAGCGGAAGAAACGGCGGCATGGGTCAGACGAATTCAGATGGGTGAAACAAGTGCGTGCCTATCAGAATCAGCAGAAGATGATTCAGGATACGGAAGAGTTCATTGAACGTTTCCGCTACAAAGCGACCAAAGCCGTGCAGGTACAGAGCCGCATTAAGCAACTTGAGAAACTGGAGCGTTTGGAGGTGGATTTGGAAGATACGAGCCGACTTAACTTACGTTTTCCACCAGCTCCGAGGAGTGGTGATTTTCCGCTGATTGTAGAAGACCTGCGTAAGGATTTCGGTGCACACAATGTCTTCCATGACGTAACGTTCACCATCCGGAGAGGCGAGAAAGTGGCTTTCGTGGGTAAGAACGGAGAAGGTAAATCCACGCTTGTCAAATGTATCATGGGGCAACTCGATTACTTAGGCAACCTCAAAATCGGAC
>JAFWWO010000002.1 GCA_017523325.1 Anaerotignum sp.
CCCATCTGAGTCGTTTATTGGAGTTTAGCTCAGCTGGGAGAGCATCTGCCTTAAAAGCAGAGGGTCACAGGTTCGAGCCCTGTAACTCCCATTTTTTCCGAAATAAAATAATTTTATATAGATATGGCGGAGTAGCTCAGTTGGCTAGAGCATGCGGTTCATACCCGCAGAGTCGGGGGTTCAAATCCCTCCTCCGCTATTTTTATAATGGGGTATCGCCAAGTGGTAAGGCAACGGATTCTGATTCCGTCATTCGCAGGTTCGAATCCTGCTACCCTAGTAAAAAAAGAGAGTCTGTATAGGCTCTCTTTTGCGTTTATATTATGTAAAGTTCTTTATGCGTTCGATTTCTGAAATAGTGTGTCGAATAAAATATAGGCTATCTTTACTTGATTTATTTCATTCTTTCCCAAGTTGCCGATTCTACGGAATCAAATAAATGAGATGTTGTTGTGATACCGTCTTTTGAGATCAGTGTTCTGTTTATATTTTTTTTATTATCGATAGTTAATGTATTGGTGATATCGTCTATTTTGCAATCGGCAACGAGAAAATGAGTGTTGGTTTCATATAAAACAACGAACTCATTGTTAATAATTCTGTATACACGGGAATTTCGCATAGTTTCATGCAAATTACAGCTTAAGAAGTATGTCAAAGGAATACAAAGCAGAGAGAGAAAAAGGATTCCCGAAATAGATTTGAGTATTGTTTTTGTATTTCTTCTAACACTTCTTTGAACAGATGTTTTTCGTTTTTTTTCTGTTTTATTATTCTGAACATTATCTTCATCTCCATTTAATATAGCGGAACTGATACCGATGCCATATGAAATAAATGATAATACAAAAAAAGAGAGCATAAAAAACGGACTGGAAAAGAAGAATTTTACAGCAATCCATTTATCAGACGGATGGAGTCTGCAATTTGGCAGAATTGGCAAATATACAAAACAAAACGGAAAAATGGATAAGGCAATCAGTGCGACCGCAATAATAATTATTACTTTGGTTTTTATGGGACTGTCAGACATTATAATAGTATAAGTAAATATATTCGGAGAGAGTGCAACAATACAGCAGGCAGCAGTAAAAAAAAGAGAGCTGAAATCTTCTCCTATATCAATGTAGTAACGATTGATACTCCAATAATCAAAGTATCCGCAATAATATGCATATTGATATATTTTGATGTATCCGAATAAAAGTGGAAATGCAACTAAAGCGAAGGAACAGTATTTATCGAAATTATTTAAAAAACTTGTGGGTTTTTGATGTTTACGGGATTTTATACATCTCATATTTACGGGATATATTTTTCTCATGTTTGTCACTCCTGATACCTTTCTTATTTTTTTGAAATTTAAGGTATATTATAGCAGAAAAAATAAATTTTTGACAGAGGCAAAAAAAGATATGAAATCATTATATATTTTTGTAGAAAAACTTTTTATATACAAAAAACACATTTTCGTTAAAGAGAATGTGCTTTTTGCATGTGTTGTATGTTATTTCAAATTGACCCGGAAAAAGGTCTCCATTTTAGCAAAGGGTATGATTTCCGTTTGGTCATAAAGGTCAGTATGCACTGCGTCGGGAATAATCATCAATTCCTTATTATCCCCCTTAAGTTTTCGGAAAGCATCCTCGCTGAAATAGCGGGAATGAGCCTTTTCTCCATGAATCACCAAAACGGCAGTGCGAATTTCATGGCTATAGCACAAAAGAGGCATATTCATGAACGAGAGGGAGGAGGTGGTGTTCCAACCGTCATTAGAGTTCAATGAGCGTTTATGGTATCCTCGGTTTGTTTTATAATAATCATAATAATCCTTTACGAAAAAAGGTGCATCCGGCGGAAGAGGATCCACAACGCCACCGGCTCTCTGATAGGTGCCGTTCTGATAATCCGCTAATCTCTGGGCGTTGAGTGCTTTTCGCATTTCATAGCGTTCATCTTCTTTCACTGTATCAAAATAGCCGTTAGCACTGATGCGGCTCATATCGTACATAGTCGAGGCAACGGTTGCTTTGATGCGGGTATCCATAGCTGCGGCATTCAGCGCCAAACCGCCCCAGCCGCAAATGCCGATAACACCGATGCCTTCAGGGTCTACCCCGTCCTGCAGGGAAAGAAAATCCACGGCGGCAGAAAAATCCTCTGTATTGATATCGGGAGATGCCACATTCCGGGGCTGTCCGCCGCTTTCTCCGGTAAAGGAAGGGTCGAATGCCATGGCGATAAATCCGCGTTTTGCCATTTCTTGGGCATATAGGCCGGAGGACTGTTCTTTTACGGCTCCAAAGGGGCCGCATACTGCGATGGCAGGCAGGTTTCCGGCGGCATTTTTCGGCGTGTAAAGATCGCCTGCCAGTGTAATGCCATAGCGATTGACGAATGTGACCTTCTGATGGTTCACATCCTCGCTTTTCGGGAAAACCTTATCCCATTCTTCTACTAGTTTTAATTTTTCTGTTTGCATCATATGGTGATCCACCCTTTCTGGTTTCATAATATTTGTTTGCCCGTTTTCTCATCTGCATTGACACGTTGAAGAGAAATTAGTAAACTAATCTCATGTTCATCATATAACTTAAAGTTCACTTTAAGTCAAGAGTTTTTAGAAAGGGTTTGATAAGGGATATGGGTTATACAATCAGTGAAATGGCAAAAATATTGGGCATATCTCCATCGGCGCTGCGGTATTATGACAAGGAGGGGCTATTGCCCTATGTGGAACGCACCAAGGGCGGCAGACGCATATTTACAGATAGGGATTATGAAGCCCTAATGGTGATTGACTGCTTAAAAAAATCGGGCCTTTCTATTAAAGAAATAAAAGCATTTATAGAGATGTCTCAAAAGGGAGATATATCCATAGGGGAAAGGCTGGAGCTATTTTGCAAACGGCGGGAAATGATACAACGGCAGATGGAGGAAGCTAAGGCGGCATTGGCGTTGTTAGATTATAAATGCTGGTATTATGAAACGGCACAGGCGGCAGGTACAGAAGACATTGTAAGGCGGATGCCCATTGAGGAAGTACCTTCCGTCCATCGAAAGGCGAGGGAAATGTTAGAAATCGGCCACAGAAAGGACGGTTTGTTATAAAGGGCTGGAAAATATTGATGAGCAGTATGGAAATAGCGATATATAAAAAGGGTAGGACCGTTTTTTCGGACCTACCCTGATTTTGTCCGCCGGGAAATTATTCCTCATCCAGGAATATCTGCTGGGGGGCGGGTTGGCTGGCAAATAATATCGGTGCCAGAGAATAAGCATAGCTGCCTGCGTTACAAAATGTCACCAAATCGCCGATGGAAGCCTTGGGTAATGTGATATCCTTTGCCAAAACATCTGCGCCGGTGCAAAGATGTCCGGCGATATCAACGGTTTCCGTTTCCTTGCTTTCAGAAAGCACAGTGATATTATAATCATCGTGCTCTGTGAGGAAGGGTTCGTAAGTAATGCCGATGTTTTCCGGCAGATGAGACAGGAACAGCTGTTGCAAAACAGGCTTGAAAAAGCCATTGGAGCCATTTTTCACAACATAGTAGGTTTTTCCGTGAGAGCGTTTGATATCTACGATTTCCGTCACATATGTGCCGCAGCGACAGGTTAAAAAACGACCGCTTTCCAGCAAAAGACGGGCGGAAAGTTGTGATGCATAGGCTTTTGCGGCAGAGGTTACAGTATCATGGAGTATTTTCATATCCAGGGGGGATTGCTTTGTTTTATCGTAGGCATAGCCGACGCCGCCGCCGAAATTGATGTATTCCAAAGGGACGCCCAGTATGTGTTGCATACGGAGTGCCAATTCCAGTACGTTTTTATAATACTGCCCCAGTTGAGCCGTATTTAGCACCTGTGAGCGGATATGGATATGCAATCCGTTTACAGACAAATGAGGATACTCCTGCAAGCAAGCGGGATTATCCAAAACCAATGCTTCATCAATGCCGAATTTTGAAGGGCCTTGGGGTTTGCCGTCCATAGTGAAATTCGGGTGCAGACGAAGCCCTGCCTTTGCAATACAGCCCCGTTTTGCCGCTTCCGCTTCAAAAAGAGAGAGGGCGTGGAAGCTATCTGCAATGAATTGGCATTTTCCAAAAATACGGGCAATATCCTCTTTGGTAGGGGCGGGGCAGGAGTAAAAAATATTCTCCGGTGCCATTCCGGCTTCCAATGCCAGTTCCACTTCTTTGGCAGAAGCGGCATCTGCACCGATGCCCAATGAGGCGATTTTGCGTAAAACAGGCGGGAATGGATTCGCCTTTACGGAAAAAAGCAGGTCAAAGTCGGGAAAGGTTTCTTTCAGTATGCTTGCCTGTTCTGAAATGATTTTCCCTTCATACAAATAAAAAGGAGTGGCGTATTCTTCTCTGATTTTTCGGATATGCTTCATAGTATCCCCCATTTCTTCTGTATCTTTATTTTTTTTTACATCATAACATGAAAATAGTGGAAAGAAAAGCATTTTGTTCCTAAGTTTTTTGCAAAAACCCTTGCAAATAAAGGAAAAAGATGATATACTGCCGATAGTAATGAAATAGTTGTCAGTGAAAAGAGTGGGTAAACGCCCACTCTTTGTTGTTGCATAGGTGAAAATGCGAGAAAAGAGGTGTGCTATGGCAAAAGGAAGTAATACGGAAAATAAGGTGCTGCCCTATCTGGAGCCCATCGTTGCGGAAAATCAACTGGAACTGGTCGATGTGGAGTTTGTGAAGGAAGGAGCAAACTGGTATCTGCGGGTGTATATCGACAAAGAAGGTGGTGTTACCATTGATGATTGCGAGGTCGTTAGCCGTGCCTTGGAGGCAAAGCTGGACGAGGCTGATCCCATCGAACAGGCTTATATTTTAGAGGTCAGTTCCCCGGGAATTGACAGACCGCTGAAAAAAGAAGCGGATTTTGTGAAATACCAAGGAGAACTCATTGATGTAAAGCTCTATAAGGCGCAGGAGGGTCGCAAGCAATTCCAAGGGAAGCTGTTGGGGCTGGAAAACGCTGTGCTTTCCATAGAAGAAGAAAACGGAACAATTGTAAGATTTGAACAGAAAGATGTAGCCAGTGTCAGATTGGCAGTTGTCTTATAAAACAAGGGAGGAAATAGGAAAATGGATCGCGTGGAATTTATGGATGCTTTGAATTTGGTTGCAAAGGAAAAAGGCATCGACAAGGAAATTATTTTTGAGGCCATCGAGGCGTCTTTGGTTTCTGCCTGCAAAAAGAATTTTGGCACAAGCCAGAATATTAAAGTTGTCATTGACAGAGAAACCGGTGATGTGGTGTGCTTTGCACAGAAAACCGTAGCGGATTCCGTGGAGGACAGTCAGCTGGAAATTTCTCTGGAGGAGGCAAGAGAAATAAACCCCAATTATGCCGTGGGGGATATGGTGGATTTTGAAGTGACCCCTAAGGATTTTGGGCGCATTTCCGCCCAGACGGCAAAGCAGGTGGTGGTACAGAAATTCCGTGAAGCGGAACGGGAAATTCTCTTTAACGAATATATCACCAAGGAGAGAGAAGTGGTTACGGCTATCGTTCAGAGAAAGGAACGCCGCAACGTCATCGTGCAGATGGGTAAAATCGATGCGGTGCTTGCCGCCAATGAACAGATTCCCGGGGAACAGTATCGTTTCATGGATCGCCTGAAGGTATATGTGCTGGAGGTCAAGCAGACCACAAAAGGCCCTCAGATTTTTGTTTCCAGAACTCATCCGGAGCTGGTAAAACGTCTGTTTGAGCAGGAGGTGCCGGAGGTACATGACGGTACAGTGGAAATCAAGAGCATTGCTAGAGAAGCAGGCAGCAGAACGAAAATTGCCGTATATTCCAAAAATGAAAACGTAGACGCATTGGGGGCCTGTGTTGGACAGAACGGCTATCGTGTGAACGTGATTGTAAATGAATTAGGCGGAGAGAAGATTGATGTCATCAACTGGAGCGAGGATCCGAAGGAATTCATCGCCGCAGCCCTGAGCCCCTCTAAGGTATTGGCAGTTGCTCTGAACGAGGAGGAGCAAAGTGCCAAAATTGTAGTGCCGGATCATCAGCTTTCCCTTGCCATCGGGAAGGAAGGGCAAAATGCAAGACTTTCCGCAAAGCTGACCGGCTGGCGGATTGATATAAAGAACGAAACCCAAGCCAGAGAAACCAATTTCTTGGAAGAGGATTCTGTGAAAACAGCAGAAGCTGTGGCTGAAACAAGGGAAGATGAAACTGTAACGGAAGAATAAGCAAAATGGGAGGCGAAGGCTATGAAGCAGAGAAAAATTCCTCTCAGAAAGTGTACCGGTTGTCAGGAAATGAAAAACAAAAAAGAACTGATTCGCATTGTAAGAAACGATGCCGGTGAGTTTTCTTTAGACCGAACCGGCAAAAAGCCCGGACGGGGTGCATATATTTGCCCCAACGGAGAATGCCTGGCGAAGGCACAGAAATCCAAGGGGCTGGAACGCTCCTTTAAGGCGACGGTTCCTCAAGAGGTATATGAACAGCTGTTGCAGGAGTTGGAGGCGGGAGAGAATGCATAAATTCTATTCCCTTCTGGGGCTTTGCAAGCGAGCGGGAAAGCTGGCGGCAGGCGAAGTGGCGGCAGAGCAGGCGGTGCGAAAAAAAACGGCCTATTTGCTGATTTTGGCGGAAGATGCTTCCGCAAATACAAAGAAAAAATTCAGAAATTCCGCAGCGTATTATCACCTGCCTTTGGTGGAGACGGGAATGAAGGACGAATTGGGCAAAGCCATAGGAGCGGATCTGCGTTCGATATTGGCAGTGACAGAGGAAGGCTTTGCGAAAAAACTGAGAGAACTGGCGGAAGAATAGATAGGACAGAGGTTGGTAAGAACTCTCTGACGGAAAGATGAGGTGTTGTGAATGTCGAAAATTCGAATTTATGAACTGGCAAAGGAACTGGGTGTTGCCAATAAAGAATTAGTGGAAAAAATCAACAGTATCGGAATAGAAGCCAAAAGCCATATGGGTGTGCTGACGGAGGAGGAAATCGCAAAGGTCAGAGCATTGTATCAGCCTAAGGCAACACCGAAAAAAGAAGCATCGAAAAAAGAAGCATCGAAAAAAGAAATACCCAAAAAAGAAGTGCCGAAAAAAGAAGCACCCAAAAAAGCAGTACCGAAAAAAGAAGGGGCGGAGCAGCAAGCGCCCCAAAAGGGCGGTTCCAAAAAGGAAACGGCAAAGCAGGAGATGCCCAAAAAGGACGCTCCCAAGCAAAATCAGCCTGCGAAGGAGGAAAAGAACGGCAAGGTTACGCCCCATGCCGGCTCCAAACAGTCCGCAAAGGCGGCACAAAACCAGAACAATGAGCCGAAACAATCCCAGCAGGGCAAACCGCAGGAACAGAAGGACGGCGGTAAGCATAAAAAAGACAAAAAGGGTGGAAAAAAAGAGCCCAGAGTAAGAGAGAACCCCATGGAACGCAGACGCCGCGAAATGGCGGAGGAAGCAGCACTTTTGGCGGAACTGGAAGCCTTGGAGGCGGCGGAAAAGGCTGCAAATCCCGACCCTGTTATCAAATCCATTCCCGAAAGCATTACCGTGAAGGAATTGGCAGAGGTTTTGGGCAAAAAAGGCTCCGACTTGGTTATGAATTTGATGAAAAAGGGCAAAATGCTCAATATCAACGCAACGGTGGATTTTGATACGGCGGCTGCCATTGCGGAGGAGTATAATGTCATTCTGGAGCTGGAAGAAGAGAAGGATATTATGGAGGTCGTATTTGCCGAGGAAGAGGAGGACGAAAGCAACCTTTTGGAACGTCCCCCCGTTGTGGTAGTTATGGGGCACGTTGACCACGGTAAAACCTCCCTTTTGGACGCCATTCGTCATAGTAATGTAACAAAGGGCGAAGCCGGCGGTATCACCCAGCATATCGGTGCTTATACGGTGCAGATTGACGGAAAGCCCATTACATTTTTGGATACCCCCGGTCACGAGGCATTTACGGCAATGCGTATGCGTGGCGCTCAGATTACGGATATTGCCATTCTGGTGGTGGCGGCGGACGACGGCGTTATGCCTCAGACCATTGAAGCCATCAACCATGCAAAGGCGGCAGGGGTAGAAATTATCGTTGCCATCAACAAAATGGATAAACCCTCCGCAAATCCCGACAGAGTAAAGCAGGAATTGTCGGAGCATGAACTGCTGGCAGAAGATTGGGGCGGACAGACCGTTTGTGTACCCGTTTCTGCGGCGACCAAAGAAGGTTTGGATAATCTGCTGGAAATGATTACGTTGACGGCGGAAATGAAGGAATTAAAAGCAAACCCCAACAAAAAAGCAAGAGGTGCTATTGTAGAGGCTCAGCTGGATAAGGGCAGAGGTCCCGTTGCTACGGTTTTGGTGCAGAACGGTACCTTGCAGGTGGGCGATCCGATTGTAGCAGGCTCCGCTTACGGCAAAATCAGAGCCATGACCGACGATAAGGGCAGACGAGTGAAAAAAGCAGGTCCCTCCACTCCTGTGGAAATTTTGGGGCTTTCTGAAGTACCCTCCGCCGGAGATAGCTTTTATGTTGCGGAGAATGATAAACAGGCAAGACAGGTGGCAGAAAGTATTATTGCGAAGAACAGAGAAAACCTCATCAAGGAAACCCCACAAAAGGTATCTCTGGACGATTTGTTCTCCCAGATTCAGAGCGGTAACGTCAAAGAATTGAATATCGTGGTAAAGGCAGACGTACAGGGCTCTGTGGAAGCGGTTCGCCAGAGTTTGGAGCGGCTTTCCAACGAAGAGGTGCGGGTACGCATTATCCATGGTGGTGTAGGTGCTATTACGGAAAGCGACGTGATGCTGGCTTCTGCGTCCAATGCCATTATCATTGGCTTTAATGTGCGCCCCGAGCCTGCTGCAAAGGCCTTTGCCGATGAGGAAA
>JAFWWO010000045.1 GCA_017523325.1 Anaerotignum sp.
CACCATAATGATCTATCTCAATCATCTGTTTCACAGGTCTTGCTTGGATACTTTCGGTTATCTCTGCCCCACATACAGTATTCCCCAGCAAACACACCATCATTACCATTGCGAAAAATCGTTTCATGCCCATAGCCTCCTTTTTCTATATCATACCATTTTTTTATTATACCACACCCGTTTCACAACCTCATAGCACATTCAAAAAATTCACGCAATTTTTCTAAAAAAAAAGACAATGCAAATGCATTGTCGAAAAGCTACTGAGGGGACTCGAACCCCTGACCTGCTGATTACGAATCAGCTGCTCTACCAACTGAGCCACAGTAGCATATATAAAACAGCTTTATTATTATAGCACCCGCCAGCAAAAAAAGCAAGAGTAAAAAAACAAACAAATGTAAAAAATAATGAACCGAATTGACGAAACTATTGTATATTTGGCGAAACATGGTATAGTGAATATATGTATGAATTTAAGATAAAGGCAAGAGGTGTGTTATGACAAATAAGAAAAAGGTATTCGGTTTGAGCTTTTTAACGGTGTTTTTATGGGCATCGGCCTTTCCGCTGACAAAGGTGGCACAGGAGCAATTTACTTCCTACCCCTTGGGATTTTTGCGTTGTAGTCTGGCGGCTATATTTTTGCTGGTAATCGGCAAGCTATGCCATATTCATCTGCCACAGAAAAAGCATATCCCTCTGTTTTTTATTTCCGGCGGGCTGGGCTTTACCTTATACATGATTACCTTTAATACGGGTATTTTGACACTGACCTCTGCCACCAGCAGTATCATCATTGCGGTGACCCCAATTTTAACGGCAATAATCGCCTCCCGCTTTTATGAAGAGAAAATCAAACCCATTGGCTGGCTGGCAATTTTAGGGGCCTTTGTCGGCGTATTGATTTTGATGCTGTGGGAAGGCGTGTTTTCCATCAATATCGGCTTGCTTTGGACATTGGGTGCATCCATTGTTTTTTGCGGCTATAATATCATCACCCGCAAGCTTTCCGCCATGGGCTATAATGCCTTGGAAATTGTGACGTATAGTATGCTTTGCGGGGCGATTTTACTGGGCTTTTGGTCCGCGGAGGGCTTCCGACAACTTGCCCTTTCCGACGCAAAGCATATTTTAGCCTTGGTATATTTAGGCGCCTTTCCCAGTGCGGCGGCGTATTTTTTCTGGGGCAAAGCCATGAGCTTTGCAGAACGTACCAGTGAAGTTACAAATTTTATGTTCGTCACACCTTTGCTCTCTACCATCATGGGCTTTATCATTTTGCATGAATTGCCCAATGCGGGAACATTCATCGGCGGCACAATCATCATTTGCAATATTGTGCTCTTTAACCTGAAGGGGAAGGCAAATTAACATTCATAGCACAGCACAAAAGGCATGGGATTTCCCATGCCTTTCATAATTGCTAATATCAATATGCTCTACCCCAATACACCATGTGCTTTGCCTTTTTGCCACAGCAAACGCAGACATCAGAGATTTCTTCCTCTTCGAAAGGAATACATCTGCTGGTTGCCGCCGTTTTTTCTTTAATGGCATCTTCGCAAGCCTGATCGCCGCACCACATGGCCTTGATAAAGCCGGGGGTTTCGTTAATGGTCTTTTCAAATTCTTCCATGTTTTTGGCGGTATAGGTCTTAGAATCCCGACGTTCAGTTGCCTTTTGTAAAAGGCTCGCCTGAATTTCCCCAAGCAGCGCAGGGATTTTTGTCTCCAATTCGTCCAAAGAAACCACGATTTTCTCGCCGGTATCCCGTCTTGCCAATACAGCCTGATTATTTTCAATATCCTTCGGGCCAATCTCCAGACGCAGAGGCACACCCTTCATTTCATATTCGCTGAATTTCCAGCCTGCGGATTTATCGGAATCGTCCAGTTTGATACGGCAAACGGCAGACAGCTTCTGTTTCAGCTCTCCCGCTTTTTCCAATACACCCTCCTTATGCTGGGCAATGGGAATGATCATCACCTGTGTAGGCGCAATCATAGGCGGCAAAACTAAGCCACTGTTATCTCCGTGTACCATAATGACTGCACCGATCAGACGGGTGGTCATGCCCCAGCTGGTCTGATGCACATATTGCAGTTGGTTATCCTTATCGGTATATTGAATTTCAAAGGCTTTTGCAAAACCATCGCCAAAGTTATGGCTGGTACCGGACTGCAGTGCTTTCCCATCATGCATCAGGCTTTCAATGGTATAGGTATGAGCGGCACCGGCAAAGCGTTCCTTTTCCGTTTTTTCGCCCTTGATAACAGGAATCGCCAATACGTCACGGCAAAAATCCGCATATACATTCAGCATTTGAATGGTTCTTTCCTGGGCCTCCTCTGCGGTAGCGTGGGCAGTATGCCCCTCCTGCCACAAAAATTCCATGGTTCTCAGGAAGGGGCGGGTCGTTTTTTCCCAGCGAACAACGGAACACCACTGGTTATACAGCTTCGGCAGGTCACGGTAGGACTGCACGATATTGGCATAGTGTTCACAAAACAGCGTTTCGGAAGTAGGACGAACACAAATGCGTTCCTCCAGCTTCTTTTCGCCGCCGTGGGTAACCCATGCCACCTCCGGAGCAAAACCCTCCACATGGTCTTTTTCCTTTTGCAGCAGGCTTTCGGGAATGAACATCGGCATATATACATTCTCTACGCCGGTTGCCTTAAAACGTTCGTCCAACTGCCTTTGCAGTAACTCCCAAATGGCATAGCCGTAAGGGCGGATAATCATGCAGCCTTTCAGGCTGGAATATTCCGTTAAATCGGCTTTTTTCACAACGTCCGTATACCACTGGGGAAAATCCACCTCCATATCGGTGATGGATTCTACAAATTTCTTATCCTTCGCCATATCATATCCTCCTTATTTTCTAAAATGCCAAAAAATCAAGATATTCGCAAAAACCAAGTTTTGCATATCGGGTCAAGAGCACGATGCCCTTACAGGGTTTGGGACAGAATCCCACGGTCTAAAAAATAAAAAGCCTTCGTCCCAAAAAGGGACCAAGGTCATTCGGCGGTGCCACCCTCATTGACGGAAAAACCGTCCTCTCTTGCCGTTAACGCCGGAATACGCCGCATTTTCCCTACGGAACTCAAGGGGCAGGTTCAAAAAGGCTTGCCAAGGCTCGCATCAACCGCCTATTTTCTGGAGGCAAGGGGCTTTTTTACTATTCCCTCTCATTGTTTTTCCACAGGTAATATGATAAACCGAAAAAGCGGCGGCTGTCAAGGGAAAACAGCAGAGAAATCATAAAATATTGCGGGATTAAAAACGCATTGGTGATTTTAATTATCGCCCCTACGGGAGGGGCAATATTGTAATATCCGGAATAGCAACACTTACAAGACAGACTGCTCCGTCTTTTTCCCCTTCCGTTCAAATCAACCAAAAAAAGCAGACCATCAGTCATTTACCGCAAAAACCAATTCGCCTGCCTCTTTATGGTGATTTTTTAATATCGAGAAACCATTGCCATATTATTGTCTGCCATAACTGCTATACTCAAAAACAGTGCCGTCCGCTATATGCTCCTGCTCGTCATTCCAAGTAAGGGTGATTGGTGTACCATCGTGAAAGGCAATGGTTCCCTTCCCATTCTCATATACCACAGTTTCCGACTGAACCGTGCCGTCTTCTTTATAGACAACGTCCTTCTTCACACAATCGGAATATTCTACGGTAAGTGCAGTTGTATCAAGCTTTCCGCTCATAACCCATTCACTGTGTTCAGCGGCACTGCTGGACCACCGGATACTGATTTTTGCACCTTCTTTGCCGCTTGGCTGCACATCGATGCCGGCTCTTCCGGCACCATAGGTTCCGATGAAGTTCATAATCGGATTCTGTCTATCATCCGCAGCACTGCCGGCGGTATCCCATGTATTCCCTTCCACAATATTACTCCATTGGCTGTAAATCCGTTCCTGCCCCTCTCCGCGGAAGGCACGCACCTTGACTCTGAAATCAAATTCGTCCTGCCCGCCCGTAGTATAAGCGCATTGCTCTGTTTCCGTAAATTGTGCATCCCTATAAGACTCTTCTTTTTTATATTTGCTTTCCTCAGAAACCTCGTATCCATCTGCATTCTCCACAGGCTCCCATTGACACATGATTTCAACTGCATCTGTGATAGGCAGCCTTACAAACTCGCTAACCTCAGGCGCTTGGAGTTCTGTCTCTACCGATGTTGTCTCCTCGGGCGACAACGGTTCCTTTCCGTCAGCTCCACAGCCGGTAAATATCCCCATTATCGTACATACCGCAACAATAAAAATAATTTTTTTGTTTTTCATTGTTTTCCTCCTGAAAATGCTTTATTTTACTCCGGTATTTATTGTCTGTCTTTATATTCGTTCCGGTTGCCCTTTTGCGGTTCTTTTCAGTGCCCTTACCTGCAAAAGGCGGAATTTTTTGTATCGAAAAAGAGCATACCGCAATATGTGTATGCCCCTTTTGTCCTTTTTTAATACTGTCATTTCATTATAAAAAACAGCATAATCCTGCAAGCTATAAATTAGCTAAGGCCTTCTTTGGAAGTGCCGTTATATAAACCTTGGTCATCTACCCAAACGGTAATCTTCATATAATCTTCGCTGAAAGGATTGTCATGTCCTTCTGCCGTAAATTTATAAAAAGATACGTTGCCATTCTCATCCATATTTGCACCGGATACATCGCCATCAAAATATTTATCAATCAAATCTGTTGCTTTCATACCGGCCAAATCTGTTGCATTATCAAGAGCAGTAGAAATTTCTTGCAATCTTTCCACCGTCATATATGCAGCATTTTCTTCCTCATCGCCACTGAAAAAGTCATTCAGGTCTTCTGCCAATTCATCATCCTCTTCTTCAATGGTGATATCATCTGTTTCCATATCGGCAGGTTCATTGTTGCCGCCACAAGCCGTAAAACCACAAACCATTGCTGCACAGAACAAAGAAACTAAAAATTTTTTCATCACACATACACTCCTTTGATTTTCTGTCGTCGCTTCATTTTTTCTGAAAAAACTTTCCTTTGCAAGTTTTACAGCCATATATTAGCACACGTTCATTCACTCTGTCAATCGCTTCCTCCCTTATCTCTAAGCAAAACTCTATGTTTGATACACCTGCCGAGCAAATTATAAAATCGGGCAGATAAGCATCACAACTACCGAGAAGTTTCTTCAATCCTCAGTTTATTTCCTGCGTGTATGTATCCTCACATCACCAAATCCAACAACGGACAAAGCAAAATAGGTAGGAATATGGCCGGAAGGAAATTTAGCACCTTTAGCTTTGTAATCCCCACAATATTTAGTCCCAACGCAAAAATAATCAGCGAGCCGGAGCAAACCATCTCCGCAATCACCCCATCTGTCAACAGCGGAGCAATAAACTGCGCCAACAGTACGATTCCGCCTTGAAACACAAACACGAAAGCCGCAGATAGCATCACACCAAAGCCCAAAGAAGATGCGAACACCATAGAAGAAATCAGATCAAGTACGGACTTGGTATAGAGCATTTCGTAATCCCCCGAAAGCCCTGCCTGCAATGAGCCCACAATAGTCATCGCACCTACACAAAAAAGCAATGAAGCTGTCACAAAGCCTTCTGCAAGGGAAACCTTTTCGCCGTTCTTTTTGAAACGATGTTCCATATTCTGTGCAAAACGGTTTAGTTTGTCGTCTAAATCCAAGCCCTCCCCTATCACAATACCCATGGCAACGGAAAGAATCAGTACCAATGTATTCTCTCCTTTTAAGGTACCGCTCCAGCCGATATACATAGTACATAATCCAAGACCCTTCATCAAAATATCCGTAATCCTCTGGGGGATACCTTTCCGTAATAACAGCCCCACAGCACTGCCAATCAATACCGCCAGTGTATTCACAAACACAGCAAGCATTCTTCCACCTTCTTTTTGGTAATTTCTTTCAAGCCTAACATTTTTCTCTGCATTTGTCCAGAAATATCTCAAAAAAGGCATAATGCCGTCTTTCTCCAATAAAAAACGGCAAAACCCCGAAAGGTCTTGCCGCCTATGTACGTGCCAAGCTATTTACAGCACTTTATTCAAGAAATCCTGTGTTCTCTTATTTTGCGGGTTGCCGAAAACCTCCACCGGTGTCCCCTGCTCCACAATATAGCCGCCGTCCATAAAAATGACACGGTCTGCCACCTCTCTGGCAAAGCCCATTTCGTGGGTTACCACCACCATGGTCATACCATCAGAAGCCAGCTTTTTCATAACCTCCAAAACTTCACCCACCATTTCCGGGTCAAGGGCAGAGGTCGGCTCATCAAAAAGCATAATATCCGGCTGCATTGCCAAGGCACGGGCAATGGCAACACGCTGCTGCTGCCCGCCGGAAAGGTTCGCAGGATATTCCGTTGCCTTTTCCGCCAGCCCAACAACGGCCAACAGGCGTTCCGCCGTTTTTTTCGCCTCTTCCTTGGACATTTTCTTTCTGTCCACGGGTGCCAGCATAATATTTTCCAACACATTCAGGTGGGGAAAAAGGTTAAACTGCTGGAATACCATACCGATATTCTCCCGCACCTTATTGATATCGCATTTCGGATTCGTCAAATCATGATCGTCCACAATAACAGTACCCGCCGTAGTTTCCTCCAAGCGATTCAGACAACGCAGAAACGTCGACTTACCGGAACCGGATGGACCAATCAGACAAACAACTTCCCCTTCTTTGACTTCCAAATCAATGCCCTTCAAAACCTCCAGGTCGCCAAAATTCTTTTTCAGCTGTTCCGTTTTCACTTTAATCAATTTGACAACCTCCTTTCAATGATCCGGAAGATCTTTGTCAGGATTGTTACGACAACATAATACATAATCGCAACAATGGCATAGGTCTCAAAGCTGCGGAAATTCCTTGATACAATCTGATCTCCCTGACGCATCAATTCCCCGCAGCCGATTACGGAAAGGATAGAGGTATCCTTCAGCGTAATAATGAACTGATTCAGCACCGAGGGAATGACGATACGAATGGCCTGGGGCAAAATAATTTTACGCATTGCCACACCGTAGGGCAGTCCCAAACTTCTTGCCGCCTCCATTTGTCCTTTATTGACAGCAGCAATACCGCTTCTGAAAATCTCAGACAGGTACGCCCCTGCATTCAAGCAAAGTACCAACACTGCCGCATTAAAGCTGGAAATTTTCACATCAAGTGCAGCAGTCAATCCGAAATAGATAAAGACCGCCTGCACCATCAAAGGTGTACCGCGAATCACACTCAGGTAAACGCCGGAAATCCAGTTCAGCGGCTTTACATTGGAGATGCTGAACAAGCAAGCAATCATACCAATGATGACAGCCAAAACCAACGAGAAAATTGTCATCTTCACCGTCAGCCCCAAGCCTAAAACCAGCTGCGGCCAACATTGCACTACATATTCAAAAAAACTACTCATAAGGCACTGCTCCTTACAGAATTACTCCTGGATATATGCATCCAGAATTTCCTGATATTTGCCGTTTTCTTTCAGGTTCGCAAGACCTGCATCGAACATTTCCAAAAGCTCTGTATTCTGATCCTTGCCTACTGCAAAGCCGTAAGAGCTACCCTGTTCTTTTTCTGTTACCATTTTCAGTTTTACGCCCTGTGCGATACCATAACCCATTACAGGATAATCTTCAAAACAAGCCACACTGTTGCCAACGATTACATCCATATACATTGCACTGGAATCATTGAAGGTTACTGTTTCAAAACCATACTGATCTTTGATGGATTCTGCAAAGGTCTGACCTTCTGTACCGATTTTAACGGCAACCTTTTTGCCTGCCAGATCTTCGTAGCCCTTGATTTCTTCATTATCAGCTGCAATACCCATTACCACGCCGCTGTCGAAGTAAGGCTCGGAGAAATCAAATTTTTCTTTTCTATCCTCCGTGATGCTCATACCGGCGATGACACCATCCGCTTGACCTGCCTCCAGAGCCTGCACTGCCGCTTTAAAGCCCAAGGAATTCAATTCATACTCAAAGCCCTGATCCTCAGCGATTGCCGCCAACAGGTCGATATCGATACCTACGAATTCGCCTGCTTCATTCTGGAACTCAAAAGGCGCAAATGTTGTATCGGTGGCAATGATATACTTCTTGCCCTCCGCCTGATCGTCGGAGCCGCCGCCGCAAGCCGCAAGGCCGGCTGCCATTGCCAATACCATTGTCATTGCTGTTACTTTCTTAAATAAACTCATTTCTAATTCCTCCCTTTTTTATGTGTGCGCTGCACCATTCTTCATATATGTAATATGCATCAGCATATTTACAGACTCAACCTTTCATTTCCTTTCGCAAAAGAGCCAATAAGGAACTTGTTCCCAACCTCTCCGCTCCTGCCGCCAAAAAATCCTCTGCGTCTTTCACGGTTTTGATACCCCCGGCTGCCTTAATTTTTGTTCCATTGGATACATGCTCACGAAACAGCCGAATATCCGCCAATGTGGCCCCACCGCCGGCAAAACCGGTACTGGTTTTGATAAATTCCGCCTTCGAACGGCTCACCAATTGGCATAATGTGATTTTTTCTTCTTCTGTCAGCAGGCAGGTTTCAATAATAACCTTTAATATCTTCTCACCGCAAGCCTCTTTTACCGCATTGATTTCCTGCAAAACATCATCAAATCTGCCTTCTTTGACACGGCCGATATGGATAACCATATCCACCTCCGATGCACCGTCCTTTACAGCCTGTGCCGCTTCAAAGACTTTGACTGCTGTGCTTTGATAGCCGTTGGGAAATCCAATCACCGTACAAATGGGCACTTTCCCCTGCACAAAATCTGCCGCCTGCAAAACAAACGATGGCGGGATACAAACAGATGCAACACCGTAATCCATGCCTTCTTGACATAGTTCACGAATTTGCTGCCATGTAGCGTCCTGTTTCAATAAGGTATGGTCAATGAAAGGGAACATCTCACATTTTTCCATGTATTTTCTCCTCTCCACCATCAAATACTTAAAAATTATAGCATAAAAGACCCACTGCAACAATGCTGTTTTTTCAATCAATTCCCAAAGGTTTTTCTATGAATCCACTCAAATTATAAAAAATTTCTATATTATTCAAAACCTGCATATATAGAAAATATAAAAAAGAGCTATTTTTCCATGATTTCCGCAATTTCTTCCATTTCCCATGTATGGAAATACATACAATTCTATCATTCCAAAAACGCCACAAAAAAGGAGAGTCTTAAAGCTAAGTACTCTCCTTAATTTCACTTTTTATTTTTTTGTTTCCCTATTGCGGAAACCGACATCATTCCTCAGTCGGTGCTTCCTCTGTAACAGGAGCTTCTTCAACAGCAGGTGCTTCCTCTATAACAGGAGCTTCCTCAACAGCAGGTGCCTCCTCTGCAACAGGAGCTTCCTCAACAGCAGGCACTTCCTCTGCAACGGGAGCTTCCTCAACAGCAGGTGCTTCCTCTGCAACGGGAGCTTCCTCCGCAGGAGCGTCAGCCTGTCTCTTGGAGAGGCTGATTTTCTTCTGTTCCAAGTTCACATCAAGCACCTTTACGTTGATGATTTCACCAACTGTCAGTTCATCTTCAGGCTTTACAACATGCTTATTGGCAATCTGAGAGATATGTACCAGACCGTCCACACCGGGCTCCAGTTCTACGAATGCACCAAAGGGCACCATACGCACAACCTTACCTTCTACAATAGAACCAACCGCATATTTTTCAGCAGCTGTATTCCAAGGGTTCTGGGTAACATCTTTCAGGGACAGGCTGATTTTGCCTTTTTCTTTATCCACATCCAGAACAAATACTTCTACTTCCTGGCCTTCTTTCAGCACTTCCTTCGGGCTGGAAATTCTGCCCCAGCTCATTTCGGAAATATGAATCAGACCATCTACACCGCCCAAATCCACAAATGCACCGAAATCTGTCAGTCTGCTTACTGTACCGGTTGCTTTGGAGCCTGCGGAAATGGTTTCGAACAGAGCCGCTCTCTTTGCAGCGATTTCCTGCTCAACCAAAGCCTTTCTGCCGCCGATGATACGACGTTTTACTCTATCCATTTCAATGATATTGAAATCCAGTTCCTGACCTTTGAAAACGCTCAGGTCTTCGATAAATCTATTGGAAACCTGGGAAGAAGGAATGAATACTCTCACACCTTTTACGATTGCAATCAAACCACCTTTTACAACCTCTGTAACCGTACCTGTTACAACAGCTTTTTCATTGAAAGCAACCTCGATGTCTTCCATACCTTTCTGTTCTTCGATGCGCTTTCTGGACAACAGCACATTGCCGTCCCCATCATTCACACGCACAACGAAAACTTCGATTTCATCACCAGGCTTAACTGTCTCGCTGGGAATAACAGCCACATCTCTGCTAAACTCACCTCTGGGAATGACACCGTCAGACTTAAAGCCAAGATTTACGGAAACTTCTTCGTTTACCACCTGGATTACAGTGCCCTTCACAACATCGCCCGTATGCAGAGTTACGAGGGTTTCTTCCAACATTTGTTCAAATGTTGCCTCCTCGCCCGCTGCATTTTGTACTGCATTTTCTAATGCTTCACTCATAGTAACAACTACCTCCTTAATTATTGCGGGGGGCGTAGACGCACCCGCAGTTATACCTATTCTATCATTGTTTGAAAAAAGATTCAACACCAAATCGCAAATTGTTTCAATATGGAAGGTATTGTCGCAATTTTTTTTGCAAATCTCCACTAATTTTTGGGTATTGGAGCTTTTTTTATCCCCAATGACGATCATTTTATCTACATTTCGAGCCAATTCCACGGCTTCCGATTGCCGTTTTTCCGTAGCAGAGCAAATGGTCTGAAACACCTTCAAGCGATATCCTTTTTCCTGCAAAATTCGAATCATTTCGTCAAATTTACTTTGACGGAAGGTGGTCTGGACAACCACGGCATACTCTTTTTCCGGCAAAAGCACCGCATTTTCCGCCTCCTGCGGATTTTCCAATATCACGCCGCTGTGGCCGCACCAGCCGTTGATGCCGATGACCTCCGGGTGGGCTTTATCCCCCACAATCACTATGGGATTTCCGCCTTCCCATTCTTCTTTCACAATATTGTGTATTTTCTTCACAAAAGGACAAGTTCCATCTGCAATCGCCATTCCCTTTTCTTCCAATGCGTCGTACAACGCCTTGCCCACACCGTGGGAACGAATCACAACTGTCCCTTTATCCACGCCGGACAAATCATCAATAATATGTAATCCTTTTTTCTCCAAATCTCCGGTTACTTCCTTGTTATGAATCAATGGACCATAGGAATATAGGGCATCATCGGTATTTTTTTCGATCTGTTCGTAGGCCATTTCAATGGCACGCTTGACGCCAAAGCAAAACCCGGCAGATTCCGCCACTTTTATATTAGACATACTTTTCTTTCATCTCCTCCACCCTGTCCATGATAACATTGGTGATTTCCTCCAATACCTCCGTTGTCACACGGGTATTGCGGTATTCCTCCAGCGTAATTGGCTCGCCAAACTGAATCCGCACTTTTTTTCTGAATTTATACTGTCCGCTGATGGCAATGGGGATCACAGGCGCATTTCCTTTCAAGGCGAACATGGCAACACCTGCCTTTGCGGCTTTGGCTTCCCCTTCTTTTACACGAGTACCTTCTGCAAAAATACCCAATAGCTCCCCTTCGTTTAATACCTTGATTGCCGTTTTGAAGGCTTTCATATCCATAGCCGCCTGTCTATCCACCGGAAAGGCCTCCAGATGGAACAGCAGCTTTGCCAATATCCGATTACGAAACAGCTCTTTTTTGGCAATAAATCTGGGTAAGCGATTCAGATAAATGGCCACAGTAAACGCATCGAAATTGCTGATATGATTACTGCAAAGAACGGCAGAACCTTCCGTAGGTACATTTTCCTTCCCGATAACTTCCACCCGAAATATCAGCGCATAATAAATCTTCGCAAAAAATCGTATCACATAATACAATCCCATATCTTACACCTCATTTTAGTTTTTCCGCCACAATATCCAGTACCGCTTGGGTCGCTTCCTCCACATTCATACCCGTAGAGTCCAACAACACTGCATCCCGGGCTTTTTTCAAAGGGCTGTGCACCCGATTCATATCGTTTTCATCTCTTTTTATGATTTTTTCCCGCAGGAGAGAAAACTCCTCTTTTTCGCCTTTTTCCAACAGTTCTCCCATACGTCTTCTGGTGCGTTCGTCCACATCTGCATCAAGATAAATTTTAATCTGTGCATCGGGCAGCACCGCCGTACCAATATCCCTGCCGTCCATAATCACGGAATGGGAGCCTGCTAAATTGCGCTGTAATTCCACCATTCGCTCCCGTACCTTTTGGAATACGCCAACGTCTGATGCACCCTGCCCGATTTCAGGGGTACGGATTTTTGCCGTTACATCCTCACCGTTCAAAAAAATACGCTGTCCGCCTTCTTCCGGCTGTATCTCCATTTGAATTTCGTCCAATGCCGCCACAACCGCCGGCTCGTCTTTTGTAGAAATGCCCTTTTCCATGCAATGTAACGCCACCGTGCGATACATGGCACCCGTATCTACATAAATAATCCCCAGCTTTTTGGCAACGGCCTTGGCAACGGTACTTTTTCCGGAGCCCGCAGGCCCGTCCACCGCAATGGCAAAATGAAGTTCTGTATCTTTCATTTTTTTCCTCCCTATTCCCTATTGCAAATGCTTTCCCCCGCCGTGTACCCGGTGGAAAAAGCAATCTGCAAATTAAATCCGCCCGTATAGGCGTCCACATCCAGTACTTCCCCCGCAAAATGCAGGTGTTTGACCAATTTACTCTCCATAGTAGAGGGGTCAATCTCGTCCACGCAAACACCGCCACAGGTCACCACAGCTTCGTTGTAGCCCGATGTTCCCGTAATCGTCAGCGGCAATGCCTTCAAAAGTCCGCAAAGCCGCTTCCGTTCCTCCCTCGTTACAAGGTTAACCTTTTTCCCTGCATCAATGCCGGAAAGCTCCAATATAACCGGAATAAGCTTTTGGGGCAATAAATCGTCCAATGCGTTGCCAAAATCCTTGTTGGCATATTTTTCAAAATCCCGCAACAGCCTTGCGTCCAGCTTTTTTTCATCCATGGCAGGCTTGAGGTCAATCAAAAGCCGATAACCCTCCTCCATGGTCAATATCAAATGCCGGCTGGCACTTAATATCACCGGACCGGACACACCGAAATGGGTAAAGAGCATTTCCCCGAATTCCTCATACACTTTTTTGCCCTTTTGATTGAGAATTTTAATGGAAATATTCTTCAGGCTCAAGCCCATGAGCCGCCCACACCATTCCTCCGCCGTTTTCAGCGGCACCAGAGAGGGGTATAGCTTCGTCACATGATGTCCTGCGGCCTTTGCAAAACGATAGCCGTCCCCCGTAGAGCCGGTAGCAGGATAGGACAGTCCGCCCGTTGCCACAATGACGCCGTCCGCCTGTTCCTCCCTGCCGTTTTTTAGACGGATACCGATTACCGCTCCGTTTCCCAGCAAAATCCGCTCCACAGGGCTTTCCAGATGCAGCTTCACCTTGTTTTGCTTCAAATATTTTTCCAACGCCAACACCACGTCCAAAGAACGGTCCGATACAGGAAATACCCGCCTGCCTCGCTCTACCTTCAGTTCCAATCCCAAATCCTTGAAAAATCCCTGCAATCCAAAGCTGTCCAGATGGTAAAAGGCACTATACAGAAAATAGGGATTTCCGGGGATATTTTCCAATAGGGTTTCCACATCGCTGTCGTTGGTAAGGTTGCAGCGGCCCTTCCCCGTAATCAGTATTTTTTTCCCCAGTCGGTTATTCTTTTCATATAAATGTACCTCGTGACCCTTTTTTGCCGCGCGTCCTGCCGCCATCATTCCTGCCGCACCGCCGCCAATCACGATGATTTTTTTCTTCATATCATTCACCTGTATTCCAAAATTCTCCCATTTCTAGGTGCGCCTTATCGTTTAGCGTCATCAATAGCCTACGCCCGTCCTCCATTACGTCCAGCATGGTAATGGAAGTATTGGTCATCCAAGTTTTACGGTAAAACCGATTATCCAACCCCAAAAGTGCCACCAGCATCACCCGCAGCAATCCTCCATGGGAAACAATGGCGATATTTTCGCCTTTATGGCGTTTTTCCAATTCCTCAAAGCCTGCCACAGCCCGTTTCATCACATTCTGAAAGGAACCTTCCCCCGGCATGGGATAGGAAAAAGGGTCATCAAAAAAATCCGTGTAAACCTTCCCATATTTTTCCGAAAGCTCTTGAATGGTATGCCCTTCCCATTCGCCGAAATTGATTTCCTTGAAATGCTCATCTACAATAGGTGTCAAGCCTTTGGCCTTTGCCATAGGCTCTGCCGTAGCAATGGCCCGATTTAGCGGCGAAACGTAAATGGCATCCAGGGGCAAATAGGCGAACCGCTTGCCTAAAAGCCTCGCCTGCTCTCTGCCGTTTTCATTGAGTTCTATATTTGTCCAGCCCTGATATCGTCCACCCTTATTCCAATCGGTCTCCCCGTGGCGGATCAGGTAAAACCTCGTTTTCTTCTGTTCCATGTTGTTCCCTTCCTTTTTGCATCTTAACAATATATTATACGCTAAAAGCGTCTGCCTTTCAAACAAAAAGACTGTTTTCTTCCAAATCTTCTATAATCTTGCAAGCCATATATGGCATAAAGTCAAAAAAACGGAGCCTCCATTGCCTGCGTGATATTAAAGTCGTTACAAACAAAAATAAACAAACAGGCGGGTTCCGCTTAACAAGCATATTGCATATTTTCCAAGCTTTTCTTGTCCTTATTTTTTATAAAATATCCTGCCAATCCGCATTATTCTATCATACTGCTTGCGGCAGTTTTTTCTTCTGCTCCATACCAATATTCTTTTTCTTCTCCGCTGTAAAAGCTTTTCAAAACAATCCTTTTATTTTCACGGTCAATTTCATAAGATTCCGCATTCCAAAGGGGCATAAAGCGTTTGCTGTCTGCTTCATAACGAATCAGGTCGGATTCCGCAAAAGAGAAATTCGCTGCAGGAAAATCTCCATATTGTTCTCGCATCACATCATTTAATCCAAAAAAGGCCAAGCTGTCTTTGTATGCCAGTGTAAATGTAGGGTCTGCATGATACCACTCATGATCCAATTCAAGCAAAACCCATGTATGTGCCGTTTCCTTATCCCTTGAAAGAGCAGAGCAAGTCGTTGCATTGATTCCCACTTGCAGCAAATAATATATGTATTCTCCGGCAAATTCCTGACAAATCCCTTTGTCCTCCATAATCGCCCTGTATGGTTTCCATTTCAATGCATGTTCCAAGGATAGGCTTTCCTCGTCATACTGATTTTTATGGGCAACCGCAGTAAGTAATTCAATCGCCATAACAAACGGCTCCTCCCGATAAGGAACAGCGGAAGTAATTACATGGGTCACTTTTTCCCGAAACGCCGCAATACGGCTTAATAATTCCGTTTTCTCTATTGTATAAGCAATATATCCAATGCCGTTTTCCACACAAATCTTATCCTTATCCACGTATTGTGCGGCAATCGGCAGACAATTCACGGAAACAGATAAAACCTCTCGAAATTTTTCTATGGAAGGGCATGGGAAAGTGTCCTCTCCGTTCCATACCGCATCGGAAAAATCATAAAAAATCCGTTCTATATCCGCTCCATATACAGCCAAGTATTCCTTGGAAATTACATGGGGTTGAAAGACATATTCAAATTTTTCCAAATCGACTTTCGTTTCCGCATTTTGCTCCGCCGTATTGCTTTTTATCGTTCCTTCCTCATTTGAATTGATTTGATAAAAACAATCTGCTGTTCCCAATGCGGCGAGTATAAATAAAACGGAAAAAACTTTATATCGTTTTTTCATATACTGCTCCTTCCGGCGATGTTACACAAGTATGAACCGCATATTTTTCAAAATCAGATATCTGCCGCCTATTCCAAACCATCTGCCGTCTAAAATCACCGCCTATTTTGGGGCAAAAAAAGCAGCATCACAGTAACTTCGCACATGACAAAAAGCCTCTGAAATCTATGGCTTTATCATGTATGCCCATGATAGACTGCCGGCAAATGGATATGGGTATGCCCGTCTTTCTCCAGCACATGATGATGGGAATGGACATGGATAATCGAATGGGTATGGGTGCTTCCGTTGTGAGTGTGGGTAATGGTATGGCTATGGGCATGACAATGCCGAACCAGCAAAGTATCCACCACTACGATAACTGAGCCTGCCACCATCACAAACAGAGCAATTCCGTAATGCCTTACCAACGGCTCCCGAATCAGAATATAAGACAGCAATGCCCCGATAAAGGGTGCAACGGCATAATAAGCACTGGTTTTTGCCGCACCCAATATTTTCTGGGCACGGATATAGAAAAAAATACTCAAACCATAGGCAACAAATCCCAAGAGCATAGCATAGCCCACATACTGCATTTGCGGAAAAGGCTCTCTCATCATTGACGCCACCACAAAAGCGCCCACGCCGGAAAATATACCTTTCAGCATCACAATTTTATAGGTGCTTTTATTGGAAATTTGCCGGGTGCAGTTGTTTTCCATGCCCCAGCAAGCAGTGGCCCCAAGTACCAGCGACGAACCGCCGGAAAATGCAAGACTTGACATATCCTCCACAGATAAAAGTATACTGGCTACAGTAATGAATAAAATCCCGCACCATAACCAAAAAGAGATGGCTTCCTTAAAAATCACCAACGCAATCATAGAAGTCACTACAATCTCAAAATTATTCAATAAAGATGCACCGGCTGAAGATGTGGAAGTCAACCCCAACATCAGTAAAATAGGCGCCACAATGTCCAGCACAATCATGCCGATGGTATATGGCAGGTCTTGTTTTGTCAGTCTGTTTTCCTTTTGCTTCTCACGGGAGAGCAGAGAAACCGCCATAATACCAAAGCCCGCCCCCAAGTATAAAAAAGATGCCATAAAAGTAGGTGCAACATACCCCAAAAGGAGCTTTGAAAGCGGCATATTCAGCGCATAAAAAACGGCAGCCAGAATTGCATAGCCAATAGCGGCAATTGTTCTTTTTTTCGTCATAATCCTTCCTCTCCCGTTTCTTTCATGAGAGCCCTTCCATCACACAAAGAACCGCCAACCCATGTTTTTTATCACAAGGGGCATTGTCTATCGGCTATTCTTTGCTGTTCTTCTCTTCCCTTTTTCTCTTGCTTTTTTCTCTTTCTTTTTCCCCAGAAGATTTCTGCGAGGGTTGTGAGGATTTCCCCTGCAATTTCTATGAGTACCTCTATCATACCCTGCCCTCCTTACAGGCTTTTTAGGTATTTGACCTCTTTCTCCGTCAAATGGCGAAACTTACCCTTGGGCAAATCCCCCAGCTTCAAATCTCCTGTTGCCACCCGTTTGAGCTGTGCCACCGGGTGTTTGATAGCTTCGCACATTTTCCGCACCTGCCGATTTCTACCCTCATGAATGATAATCTCTACGGTACAAATACGC
Organism: Anaerotignum sp.; assembly: GCA_017523325.1. Lineage (GTDB taxonomy): Bacteria > Bacillota > Clostridia > Lachnospirales > Anaerotignaceae > Anaerotignum_A. Next base: position 17,562 of record JAFWWO010000045.1, read on the forward strand.
TCCCCCTTCTCCAAAATCTGTATTTTGGCAGGCTTTGTCCGTTTACCGTCCACAAAAACACCCCTGCGAAATTTCTGCAAATCCATTTCCGTAGGCGTGCCGTAAATACGGGCGATATAGGTCTTATCCACATCATGCTTAGGGTGAGTCAGCTTATAGGTCAAATCCCCGTCATTGGTCAAAAGCAGCAAACCGGAGGTATCATAATCCAGCCTGCCCACGGGGAAGATGCGCTCCTCCACGCCTTTTATCAAATCCAGCACCGCCGGTCTGCCGAATTGTTCTTTCGCCGTTGTCACATAGCCCTCCGGCTTATGGAGCATGATATAAATATGTTTCGTTTCTTTAGTGCTGATTTTTTTGCCCAGATAGGTGATCTCGTCCTTTCGAGGGTCAATTTTCGTCCCCAACTCCGTAACGGTTTTCCCATTTACCTTTATTTTCCCCGCCACAATCAATTCTTCCGCTTTTCTGCGGGAGGCAACACCTGCCTCGGCTAAAAATTTCTGTAATCGTTCTTCCATGTGCTTCTCCGTTTCTTTTGTATTTTTCCATTACGCATAGTATATCCAATTCCCGACAAAAAGTCAAAATCCACCTTGGCTTCACCTGACAGGAAACCGCCGCCATGTCAGCCAGCCTGCAGCCAGCCGTTCCAGTCGCTGACCTAATGTAAATGTGGGTACGTCCTCCTTCGCCAAAAGAGGAATTTCCGTCAGAGTATCCTCTCCCAGCATCAACTTCGCACTGCCCAGTCTTTCTCCCACTTTTACGGGGGCTTCCATTTCCTCAGGCAAAACTGCTTCCAGACGCAGGCTTTCTTTCTCCTCCTCTGAAAACAGCCCTTCATAGCCCGCTGCCAAAACCGTTCCTACACTTTCCATAGGCGAATCCAGAACTTTCACTTCACCGAAATCCGTACCCTTTTCCACCGCCCGATAGGGGCGATAAGTGGCAAAGCCATAGGTCATAATCGCCTTGGTATCCGTCCATTTTTTCTCTTTTCCGCTGCTGCCCCAGCCACTGCCCAGAACCGTGGATACCAACCGCACGCCGTCCCGTTCTGCCGCTCCCACAAAGCAATGGCCTGCCTTATTGGTATATCCCGTTTTCACGCCCATGGCCCCTTGGAACTCTTTCAAAAATCGGTCGGCATTGGTAACATGGCACTGCCGTTTCCCCGAAATATCAGAGCAGGTCATCTCCCCTTGGGCGATAATTTTGCAAAATTCCTCGTTTTCCAAAGCATAAGCGGCAATCAAAGCCATATCGTAGGCAGTGGAATGATGCTGTTCCATAGAAAGATGACTGTCCAGTCCGTTGGGGGAACCAAAGACCGTATCCTTGGCACCGATTTGAGCCGCTTTCGCCGTCATTTCTCCGCAGAAGGCCTCTACACTGCCACAAACGTGTTCTGCCAATGCCACTGCCGCATCGTTATAGGAACGAAGCATCATAGCGGAAAGCAGATCGCCCAATTTCCATTGCTCCCCTTCCCGCAGCTCCATATGTACCTCCGGCTGATGGGCAGCATTTTTACTGACCGTCACCGTATCTGTCAAATCCGCCTGTTCCAGCACCAATATGGCCGTCATGATTTTCGTGGTGCTTGCCATCGCCATAGGTGTTTCTCCGTTTTTCTCCCATAAAAGCCTTCCCGTTTTCCCGTCTATCAGCGCCGCTCCCCGGGCAGCAACCGTCGGTACATCGCCATAGACGCAAACAGTCATGCTGCACAATAAAAAAAGCAGGAGAAAAAAGGTTCCTGCACGCTTCATACGCATCCCTCCTCCTGCTATCTTTATTCGGTTTTTTTCTATTTCATGAACAAAGGCTGTTTTCTTATGTCGTCAAAGGCTCTTGAGGCTCGTCCGCCTGTTCTGTTTCCAAGGGCGGCAATTCCTCAATGCTTTTGAAACCAAAATATCGTAAAAATTCATTACTCGTTCCAAATAAAATGGGGCGTCCCGGTGTATCCAACCGCCCCACCTCGCAAATTAGCCGTTTTTCCACTAATTTGGCGATGGCATGATCGGAGCTGACCCCGCGAATTCCCTCTACCTGGGCTCTGGTGATAGGTTGTTTATACGCCACGATTGCCAATGTTTCCAGCAAGGATTGCGTCAATCCTTGCCGCTGAGGGCTCTGATACATATTCCGTATGTATTCAAAGCATTCCGCCGCCGTACACATCTGATAGGAGCCGTCAATCTCCACAATACGGAGTCCACGATTTTCCTGCTCATATTTATCCGCCAGCGAAAGCACAATAGCCTTTGCCGTCGCCTTATCCAATTCAATGGTCTGCGCAATAGATGTCAGCGGCACTGCGTCCCCTGCAATAAACAGCAGAGATTCTACTACTGCCTCCAATTCCGATAATCTCATTTTGTTTCCCCTTCACTATATCTGCGTATCATAATTTCCCCAAAGGTTTTCGTCTGCGTAATCTGCACTTCTTTTTGCTTAATCAGCTCCAGCAGGGCAAGAAATGTCACGACTTTTTCCATTTTTCCCGCATTTTTTCGGAAAATGGTATGAAAGGCCGTTGCCGTATGGGGGTGTAAAATCAGCAAATCCCGAATATACTCCATTTTTTCGCCAATCGTAAACGTATCCCTTCGGACGGAGCGGAAGGTGCTACGTACTTTATCCACCGCAGTTTCCCGTTTTTCCATCACCTGTCGGAAAGCACGGTATAAATCGTCCATAGAAACGCCCTGCAAAATATCCTCCAGCTCTTGCGGGGGCTGTTCCTTCAACTGTTTGACGGACGCATCGGCTTCCTTAAAAAAAACCAGAGCCGCTTCCTCTTCCTTGATCTTCAAGGTATCGGTCACGTCCTTGATTTGCTTGTATTCCAACAAACGCTGTACCAGTTCTTCCCTGGGGTCAGGACCAGCTTCCTCCTCCGTTTTGGGCGAAGGCAATAATAATTTACTCTTGATTTCCAACAACGTAGCCGCCATGAGTAAAAATTCACTCATGCCGTCCATATCCCGATCCTCCGCCGCCTCCAGATAGGCCAAATATTGATCCGTCAATGCGGCAATGGGAATATCATAAATATCGATTTCGTTTTTTTCAATCAGGTGATACAGCAAATCCAACGGGCCTTCAAAGGCATCTAATCTGATATTGATCGTTTCCACAAAAATCCCTTGCCTTTCTCAGTGCACGCCAAATAATCCGCCGAACAATGCAATCACTCCGGCAGTGATCATATTCATAAATCCTGTAATCTGCCCCAAAAACAGCAATATCAGGAAAATCATCTGTATCAGCTTTTCATGCTGCATATACTTAAAATATTGATTGGCGGGCATCAGCACGCTCAATACCTTGACGCAATCCATAGGTACCACAGGCAATACATTATACACCGCAATGCCAACATTATAATAGCATAAATAATGAAAAAGCTGTGTGACATAAGCATTGCCTGACAAGGCATGAGAAACACCCAGGAAAATAATCCCCAGCACCAGATTGACCACCGATGGCAATATAGCCGTCAGAAGGGTATCTCTTTTTCTGTTTTTATAATATAGCCCGCTGGTTTCCACCGGCTTGCCCCAGCCGAAACCTCCGGTATATAGCATCAACAAAAACCCAATCGGTTCAAAGTGTTTGATGGGATTGAGCGTCAGCTTTCCTTGGCTTTTGGGATAGGTGTCCCCAAGGGCAGCGGACACAGCCGCTCTGGTAAACTCATGGACCGTCGTGGCCACAATGATACCCGGAAGGCCCAACAGCACCATCCATAAATGATTCATAGAATATTCCATAATATGAAAATCCTTTCTGTTATTCCGTTTCAAAATTTATTTTAGAATTATACCCCATTCCAAGAAAATAGTCAATTTTCTTGTAGGTTATAGGTTCATACCGAATTGTCACGCATCACACATTTTTTCATAAGGTTTCGGAATATACTTTGAGTTACATGGCTTAAAAAAATATTCTGCCCTTATCATAACACCCTCTCGTTTTTACATTTTTCGGCTATTCCAACCACAATGATTATAACTCATTTTTTATCACAAAAAGTGCAGTCAATAGGAATCTTCCCTATCTGCTGCACTTTTTAAACGAAATCACCGGCTTAGAACACTACAAAACTGTTTTTTATGCTTGCAAATCCACTAATCCTGCTTCCCAAAGCTTTTGCAGGGACATCAATATCCCCAGCTTTGCATGGTACCAAGTCAGGCCACCTTGGAAATAGACAGAATAGGGCTCTCTGATGGGGCCATCGGCACTTAATTCAATGGAAGAGCCTTGTATAAATGCACCTGCCGCCATAATGACATCACAATGATATCCGGGCATGGCATAAGGCACCGGCGTAACATAGCTATCTACCGGCGCCGCCGCCTGAATCCCTTGGCAAAAGGCTTCCATCGCCGCCGCAGAGCCCAATTCCACAGCCTGAATGATATCATGACGCGGCTCCGTGGCATTGGGAATGACAGGAAAGCCCAGCTTTTCATAAATATTTGCAGCAAAAATCGCTCCCTTCAGTGCCCCTGCTGTTACCGTAGGGGAAAGGAAAAAGCCTTGATATAACGCCCGATTCAAATCCAGACTGGCCCCTACCTCCTGCCCCAGACCGGGTGCGCTCAGCCGATAGGCACAGCGGTCGATACACTCCTGCTTGCCGCAAATATAACCACCGATAGGCGCCAAACCGCCACCCGGATTTTTGATGAGAGAGCCTACAATCATATCCGCCCCTACATCAGAAGGCTCTATGGTATCCACAAATTCGCCATAGCAGTTATCCACCATGCAAATGACATCGGGCTTTATGCTTTTCACAAATCGTATCAGCTCGCCAATCTGCTCCACTGAGAATGTGGGGCGCATCTGATAGCCCTTAGAACGCTGTATGGTAATAAGCTTTGTTTTTGCATGAATGGCTTTTTTGATATTCTCATAATCAAAGGAGCCGTCCTCCAGCAATTCCACCTGCCGATAGGTTACGCCGTATTCCGCCAAAGAGCAAGGCGACGGTATGGTACCGATGACTTTTTCCAGCGTATCGTAGGTTTTGCCCACGGGAGAAAGCAATTCTTCTCCCGGCAAAAGATTGGCAGATAAAGCAATGGCCAAGGCATGGGTGCCGCAGGTGATTTGCGGACGTACCAACGCCGCTTCCGTATGAAAGCAAGCGGCATATACCCGCTCCAATGTATCCCGCCCCGCATCGTTATAGCCGTAACCTGTGGAGCCGGCAAAGCAAGTGGCATCTACCCGTTCCTTCTGCATCGCCTGTATCACCTTCAGCTGATTATACTCCGCCACTGCATCAATTTTTTCAAACCGTTCCTTTAAGCCCTTCAGCACATTTTCGCCAAAAGCCTCGACCTCCGGGGATATCCCCAACATTCCGTAAATATATTCCATGTCTTTCTCCTCTTATCTTTATGATTGTGCTTCTTCTCTGGTAAAATCCAGCACCTCTATCAAGCCGCCTTTTTCCGGCTTAAATGTCAATATTGCCGTACCTCTTTCGCCCGTCTGGGGCAAAAACATAGGCAAGCGGTCTGTTTTTCCTTCCTTCAACAGCTTCTTTACCAAACCACCGTCCAACTGAATCCCATAAGTCGACAGGCTTTCCTTCCACATACTGAATTTACAGCCGTTCTTCCAGCCGGCACAGTAAAAAGCTTTCGTGTTCTCCAAAATATCCTTGCCGCAAAGAGGGCATTTGCCGAAGGCATTGGTTTTCCGCTTTTTCCCCCGTATTTGGTCTTCGGGGAAAACCACATCGGCCCGTCTGCCCGATGCTGCATCATTCACCAAAAACTGCACATACCGCCGTATGCTTCCCATAAAGCGTTCTTCGCTCATATTTCCTTTGGCAATAGAAGAAAGACCTTTCTCCCACTTCCCGGTGGTTTGAGGGGAGCGCATTTCATCGGGAATGACCTCAATGAGCTTTTGTCCTTTTTCCGTCGGCATCAGATTTTTGCCTTTCCTGACGATATAGCCTACCGTCAATAGGCGTTCGATGATAGCGGCTCTTGTAGCAGGCGTGCCTAAGCCGCTATCCTTCATCTGTTCCTTCAGGGCCTCGTCCTCCACAAAACGCCCTGCATTTTCCATGGCAGAAAGCAGACTGCTCTCTGTATAGGGGTTCGGCGGCATGGTTTTCTTTTGCAATATCTTTGCTTTAACCAACTTACGCTCCTCTCCCTCTTGTAAAGGCGGCAGTGTTTGCTCCTCCTCTTTTGCATTTTTCTTTTTCCGGGGCGCCGGCGTCAAAGCCTTTTCCACTGCCCGCCAACCTTCCGCAAGCACCACCGTACCCTTTGAAAGAAAGCGTTCCTTCTCTGCCTCAGCATAGACCTTGGTCACTTCGTAACGATAATGAGGATAAAACACCGATAAAAACCGTGCCGCTACCAAGGAAAACACCTTCTTCTCATCTTCCGTCAGGCTTTCCAGCGGCAAACGCCCGTCCGTAGGGATAATGGCATGATGGTCAGTGACTTTTGCGTTATCAATGATGCGTTTGGTAAACGTAAGTCCGTTTTCTTCCAAAAGTGCTTTGGCAAAGGGGGTATACTCCGACACACCCTCCAGCCTCTTCATTGTATTTTGCACCTTCCCCTTCATATCCTCACTCAAATAACGGCTGTCCGTTCTGGGGTATGTAATCATTTTTCTCTTTTCATAGAGTTCTTGGGCAATATCCAGCGTTTTTTTCGCAGAAAAGCCGAATTTCCGGTTACAATCCCGCTGCAACTCCGTCAAATCGTAAAGCAGCGGCGGCGGTACTTTCTTTTCTTCCTTTTCCACCTGTTGTATGAGCGCCGTCTTCCCCGTGACCTTTGCCGCAATTTCTTTCGCAATATCTTCCTTCGGGATACGGGTCTGCTCCTTTTCATCTATCCACATTCCCGTATATCCGCCAAAATCCCCCTGCACCTCAAAGTATTCCTCCGCCACAAAGGCGTCAATTTCCTTCTGCCGCTGCACAATAAGGGCAAGGGTAGGCGTTTGCACCCGCCCGATGCTCAACAAGACATTATATCGCAGGGTATATGCCCTACTGGCATTCATGCCTACCAACCAATCCGCCTCCGAGCGGCATTTGGCGGAACGATAGAGCAAATCATACGCACTGCCGTCCTTCAAAGAGGCAAAGCCCTCCTTGATGGCCTCCTCCGTCATGCTGGAAATCCAGAGGCGGCGGAAGGTTTTTTTGCATTTGGTAATCTCATAAATATAGCGGAAAATCAGCTCGCCTTCCCGCCCACTGTCCGTGGCGCAAATGATGCTGTCAATTTCATCGCTTTTCATCCAATGATTCAGAATTTTCAACTGGGAGCGAGTTTTGGGAATGGCTTTCAGCTTCATTTGTTCAGGAAGGATAGGCAATGCAGAAAAACTCCACTTTTTATACTTTTCATCGTATTCCTGAGGCTCTGCCAGTGTCACCAAATGCCCCACTGCCCATGAAACCACATATTCCTCGCCCAAAAGACAGCCTTCACCTTTTTGGTTCGCCTTTAATACCTTGGCAATATCTCTGGCAACGGAAGGTTTCTCCGCAATAACCAATATCTTTCCCATTTGTTTCGCTCCCTTTCCAATCCTCTAAAATGGTAGTATATCATTGCAGGAAGGAAAAATCAAATCCTTGATTGATACCAAAAGACGGTCACAGCCCTTCGGCAAACTGTCCTGTGCATCCGGCTTTTTCAAAATAAAATCCTTGACACATCTGACCCATCGTGCTATACTGTTGACAATTTGTAGAGAAATATTTTTTACCCCTATTGAACGAAAGGAGCGGAACGCATTGAATTACATTTTATCCAACGCAAACGTATTTGTTCAGGGCAATTTTGTAAAAACCAACGTATTCATCTCCAATGGTATCATTTCTGATATTTCCAATCGAACACCTTCGGGCGAAAGTGTTGTTTTTGATTTGGACGGTTGTTATTTGTTTCCCGGTTTCATTGATGTTCATGTGCATCTGAGAGAACCGGGATTTTTTTATAAGGAGACCATCCAAAGCGGCACATTGGCGGCGGCTCATGGCGGTTATACCACTGTCTGCACCATGCCGAACTTGAACCCTACCCCCGATAATGGCGAGCATCTGGAAGTGCAGCTGAAAGCCATTCGGGAAACCGCCTGCATCGAAGTCATTCCCTACGGCACCATAACCGTTGGTGAAAAGGGAGAAATTTTAGCCGACTACGAGGAATTGGTTGGGCAGGTCTGTGCCTTCTCCGATGACGGACGGGGTGTGCAAAATGACGAAATCATGGAACAGGCCATGAGAAAAATCAGCGGCTATCACAAGCTCATTGCCGCCCATTGTGAGGATAATACATTGCTGGAAGGGGGCTATATCCATAAAGGGGAATATGCCGCAAAGCACGGGCACAAAGGAATTTGCTCCGAAAGCGAATGGAGGCAGATTGCACGGGATTTGGCTCTGGTAAGGAAAACAGGCTGCGGCTATCACGTTTGCCATATCTCCGCAAAGGAAAGCGTGGATTTGATTCGCAAGGCAAAGGCAGAAGGCTTGAACGTCAGCTGTGAAACCGCACCCCACTATCTGACCATGAACGATTCCATGCTGCAGGAGGACGGACGGTTCAAAATGAATCCGCCTATCCGCAGCGAAGCAGACAGACAGGCACTGATTGCCGGTATTTTGGACGGCACCATTGATATGATTGCCACCGACCATGCGCCCCATTCCGCAGAGGAAAAAAGCAAAGGGCTGGCTGACAGTATGATGGGCGTTGTCGGTCTGGAAACGGCATTCCCTGTGCTTTATACGGAGTTGGTGAGGAAAAACATACTATCCTTGCCTCGCCTCATTGATTTGATGCACACCAATCCCCGAAAGCGTTTCGGTGTGGGCACGGCTCTGGAGATTGGACAGCCCGCCAACCTCACCGTCTACGATTTGGAAAAGAACTATACCATCGACCCCCAATCCTTCCTGACAAAAGGACGGGCAACACCCTTCGCAGGAAACTCCGTTTGGGGTCAATGCAGGCTCACCATGTACCACGGTAATATCGTATGGCAGGAAAAATAACCGATACCGACAAACATACATTTCTATATATTTAAGGAGGAGCTATTATGCCAAAGAGAACAGACCTAAAGAAAATACTGATTATCGGTTCCGGCCCTATTGTCATCGGACAGGCAGCGGAATTTGACTATGCAGGCACCCAAGCCTGCCTTGCCTTAAAGGAAGAAGGCTATGAGGTGGTATTGGTCAACTCCAATCCCGCCACCATTATGACTGATACTACCATCGCCGATAAAGTTTATATGGAACCCTTGACGCTGGAGTATATCGCCAGAATACTGCGGTATGAGCGTCCTGATGCCATTGTTCCCGGTATCGGCGGGCAGACAGGTCTGAATTTGGCCATGCAGTTAGAGAAAAAAGGTATTTTGAAGGAATGTCAGGTAGAGCTTTTGGGAACAAGCTGCGAAAGCATCGAACGTGCAGAGGATAGAGAACTCTTTAAGGAGCTTTGTCAGGAAATCAATGAACCGGTAATTCCTTCTGTTATCACCTATTCCGTAGAGGAAGCCATTGCGGCGGCAGAAGAAATCGGGTATCCCGTTGTACTGCGTCCCGCCTTCACGCTGGGCGGTACCGGCGGCGGATTTGCGGAAAACGAGAGCGAATTGATTGATATTATGAAAAACGCCCTGAAACTCTCCCCTGTTCATCAGGTATTAGTAGAGAAAAGCGTAAAGGGCTATAAAGAAATTGAATTTGAAGTGATGCGTGATGCCACAGACCGTGCCATCACCATCTGCGGCATGGAAAACGTAGACCCCGTCGGTGTTCATACCGGCGACTCCATCGTTGTGGCGCCCATATTGACACTGAACGACCATGATTTCAATATGCTGCGGGACAGTGCCTTAAAAATCATTCGCGCCTTAAAAATCGAGGGCGGGTGTAACGTGCAGTTTGCCCTTGACCCCAATTCCTCCCAGTATTATCTGATTGAGGTGAATCCTCGGGTATCCCGTTCCTCTGCATTGGCATCAAAGGCCAGCGGTTACCCCATCGCCAGAGTAACGGCAAAAATCGCCGTGGGCATGACACTGGAAGAAATCAAAATCTCCGAAACCAACGCCAATTTCGAGCCCGCCTTGGATTATATCGTGGCAAAAATGCCCCGTTTCCCCTTCGATAAATTTGCAACTGCCGCAAATACACTGAGCACGCAGATGAAAGCCACAGGGGAGGTCATGGGTATCGGCCGTACATTGGAGGAATGTCTGCTGAAATCCATTCGCTCCTTGGAAATCGGCGTTTCTCACCTGCATATGGCAAAATTCGATACAATGCCCAATGAGGAAATGCTGGCGTACATCGCCAAAAGCCCCGATGACCGTATTTACGCCATCGCCCAGTTGATTCGCAACGGTGTTTCTCTGGATACCATTTTCGATGCCACCAAAATCACAAAATACTTTTTGGAAGTGATGAAAAATATCGTAGACTACGAAACGGTTCTGGCTGAAAACGTCGGGAATACAGAAATTCTGGCAAAAGCAAAGAAAATGGGCTTCTCCGATAAATTCATTGCAAAGCTGTGGCAATGGGACGAAGTAAAAGTATTCAACCTGAGAAAGGAAATCAAACTCTTCCCTGTTTATAAAATGATTGAAACAAGCGGCTGCGGCGGTTATATCCCCTACTTCTACTCCACATACGAAGAAGGGAACGAATCCCGTATCAGCGATAAAAAGAAAATCATTGTACTGGGTTCCGGCCCTATCCGTATCGGTCAAGGGGTCGAATTTGACTACTCCACCGTCCATGCCGTTACCACCATCAAACAGTTCGGCTATGAATCCATCATCATCAACAATAACCCCGAAACGGTTTCTACGGACTACACCACCAGCGATAAGCTGTATTTCGAGCCACTGACCGTGGAGGACGTTATGAATGTAGTAGAATTGGAACAGCCGCTGGGTGTCATCGCCTCTTTGGGCGGACAGACTGCCATCAATCTGGCAGAGCCCCTTATGGCACGGGGCGTGAAAATCATCGGTACAGACGTTGCCGCTATTGAAAAAGCAGAAAACCGCGATGCCTTTGAACGCATTATGGAGGAATTGGAAATCCCTCAGCCCAAAGGACAGGCTGTCACCAATATCGAGGATGGGGTGAAAGCGGCAAATGCCATCGGCTATCCCGTTCTGGTGCGTCCTTCTTATGTTCTGGGCGGCAGAGCCATGCAGATTGTTGCCAATGAGGACGCCATGCGTACCTACCTGAAGAGTGCCGTTGCCATCAATGAAGACCAGCCCGTATTGGTAGATAAATATATCCAAGGGAAGGAATTGGAGGTGGATGCGGTCTGCGATGGCTGCGACGTGTTCGTTCCAGGCATTATGGAGCATGTGGAGCGTACCGGTATCCACTCCGGCGACTCCATCAGCGTGTATCCTACCTTCAGCGTATCCTCCAAGGCGAAGGGCACCATATTAAGCTAAACGAAAAAGCTGGGTCTGGGCATCGGCATCAAAGGGCTGTTTAATATCCAGTTTATTGTAGATGCAGAGGATAATGTCTATGTCATCGAGGTCAATCCTCGTTCCTCCAGAACGGTACCCTTCCTTTCCAAGGCAACGGGCTATTCTCTGGCGGATATTGCCACATTGGTCATTCTGGGTAAGAGCCTAAAGGAACAGGGCATTTTCACCCTCTACCCCGATGAAAAGAACAGATGGTATGTCAAGGTACCGGCTTTTTCCTTCTCGAAGCTGCATGGCATGGATACCTACCTTTCCCCCGAAATGAAATCCACCGGGGAAGCCATCGGATATGATAATAAGCTGAATCGTGCATTATATAAGGCATTGCAGGCATCAGGCATGCACATCTTGAATTATGGCACCGTCCTTGCTACCATTGCCGATAAGGATAAAGAGGAGGCCCTGCCCCTCATTCGCCGGTTCTATGAATTGGGCTTTAATATTGAGGCCACAAATGGTACAGCGGAATTTTTGAAACAGCATGGGATTCGTACCCGTGTGAAGAAAAAGCTCTCCGAGGGCAGCGAAGAAATCTTCGATTCTATCCGTCAGGGCTATGTCAGCTACGTCATCAACACCAGAGATATCAACTCCGACTCCAGCAACACCGATGGTCAGGTGATTCGCCAGTGTGCCGTAGAAAATAACGTAACGGTATTTACCGCTCTGGATACAGTGCGGGTACTGCTGGACGTTTTGGAGGAAACAACGCTGTGTATCTCAACCATTGATGCGTAATGATAAGAACTTTCAGACTAATTTAGGAGGATTCCATGAAGCAATCCATCTTTACCATACAAAGCAATGAAAAGCTGACCGATACGGTCTGTAAAATGGTTCTGGCCGGAGATGTTTCCGCCATTACCGCCCCCGGTCAGTTTGTGAATATCAAAATCAAGGGCTTTTTTCTCCGCCGCCCCATTTCCGTCTGTGATTACGACGAAACAGCGCAGACCCTTACCCTGCTTTATAAAATCGTTGGCAAGGGCACGGAGGCTTTAAGTAACATGAAACCCCCTCATAAATTGGATATTTTGACAGGCTTAGGCAACGGCTATGATACCGCCCTCAGCGGGGAGAAACCCCTGCTGATTGGCGGCGGCGTCGGGATTCCCCCTCTTTATCGTCTGGCAAAAAATCTGATTGCAGGGGGAAAACAACCGATTGTGATTTTAGGGTTCAATACAAAATCAGAAATTTTCTATGCAGAAGAATTTGAAAAGCTGGGTGCAGAAGTCCATATTGCCACAGCCGATGGCTCCTTGGGCACCAAAGGCTTCGTGACAGATGTTCTGAAAGCCTTGACGGATTATACCTATTTTTATACCTGCGGTCCGGAGCCCATGTTAAAAGCCATATCCGACTGTGCCGTAACGGAAGGTCAGCTTAGCTTTGAGGAACGAATGGGCTGTGGCTTTGGCGCCTGTATGGGCTGTTCCTGTCAGACGAAATACGGCAGCAAACGCATCTGCAAAGATGGCCCCGTACTGAAAAAGGAGGAGATCATATGGTAAATACAAAGGTGACACTCAGCGGTATCACGCTGGATAACCCCGTAATCCCCGCCAGCGGTACTTTCGGCTACGGCTATGAATTTGCAGAATTATACGACATCAATATACTGGGGTCTTTTTCTTTCAAAGGCACGACAAAAGAGCCCCGCTTCGGCAACCCTACCCCTCGTATTGCAGAATGCCCCTCCGGTATGATTAACTCTGTGGGGCTGCAAAATCCCGGTGTAGAAAAAGTCATCACCGAAGAACTGCCAAAGCTGGCGAAATGCTTTCATAAGCCTGTAATTGCCAACATCAGCGGCTTTTCCGTGGAGGAATACGCTTATACCTGCGAAAAACTGGATAAAGCACCGCAGGTGGGTATTTTAGAGGTCAATGTCAGCTGTCCCAATGTACACCACGGCGGCATGAGCTTCGGCACCAGCCCCGAAGCGGCAGCAGAAATCACAAAAGCCGTAAAAGCCGTGACCTCAAAGCCGGTTTATATCAAGCTCAGCCCGAATGTAACGGATATTGTTTCCATCGCCAAGGCCTGCGAGGACGCCGGCGCCGATGGCATCAGCCTTATCAACACCCTCATGGGCATGCGGATTGATTTGAAAACAAAAAAACCGGTGATTGCCAATAAAATGGGGGGATTTTCCGGCAGCGCCATATTCCCTGTGGCACTTCGTATGGTCTATCAGGTGGCAGAGGCTGTCACAGTGCCTGTTATGGGCATAGGCGGTGTATCCTCTGCAGAAGACGTACTGGAAATGATGCTGGCGGGCGCTACTGCCGTGCAGGTGGGAGCAGCTAATTTGGTCGACCCTTTTATCTGCAAAAAAATCATTGAGGATTTACCTCGAGTAATGGAGAAATATCATATCAAAGATTTGAACGATATCATAGGAGGTGCCCATATATGAAAGACGTCATCATCGCCTGCGATTTCAACAGCAAAACAGAGTTGATGGCATTTTTGGACCAATTCCAAGGGGAAAGCAGAAAACCCTTTTTGAAAGTCGGAATGGAACTATACTATGCCGAAGGCCCTGCAATCATCAGGGAAATCAAAGCCAGAGGACATCAAATTTTTCTGGATTTGAAACTCCACGATATTCCTAATACGGTGAAGAAAGCAATGGCGGTCCTTTCCGCACTGGACGTAGATATTTGCAATCTCCATGCCGCCGGCACAAATGCCATGATGGAAGCGGCTTTAGAGGGATTGACCCGTCCTGACGGCACCCGTCCCCTTCTGATTGCCGTTACCCAACTAACCTCCACCAGTGAGGAACGTATGCAAAAGGATTTGCTCATTGACCACCCTCTGGAGGAGGTTGTGCTCCATTATGCTGCCAATGCCAAAGCCGCCGGTCTGGACGGTGTTGTTTGTTCCCCTCTGGAGGCAGGCAAGGTGAAGGCCGCTTGCGGACAAGCATTTTTAACCATTACCCCCGGTGTGCGCTTTGCCGATGGCGAGGTGGGCGATCAGGTACGTGTCACCACCCCTGCAAGGGCAAGAGAACTGGGTTCTGATTATATCGTTGTGGGTCGCCCGATTACCCAAGCGGCAGACCCCGTTGCGGCATATCAGAGATGTATCGCTGAATTTTTAGGAGGAGAGGCAAAATGAATATCAAAGAACAAATTGCAAAGGATCTTTTATCCATCGGCGCTGTATTTTTGCGTCCCGAGGAGCCCTTTACCTGGGCAAGCGGTATCAAAAGTCCCGTTTATTGCGATAACCGCCTGACATTAACCGCTCCTGAAGTACGCAATCATGTAGAAAATGCTCTGGCGGAAACCATCAAAAGAGAATACCCCGACTGCCAGGTGCTGATGGGCACCAGTACGGCAGGCATCGCCCATGCCGCGATTACGGCGCATATTCTGGGTCTGCCCATGGGCTATGTACGCTCCGGCGCAAAGGACCACGGCAGAAATAACCAAATCGAAGGCAAGCTGGAAAAAGGGCAGAAAGTCGTTGTAGTCGAGGATTTGATTTCCACCGGCGGCAGTGTGCTGGAGGTTGTCAATGTACTGCGAGAAGCAGGTGCTGAGGTGCTGGGTGTTGTCAGCATATTCACCTATGGCATGAAAAAGGGTCTGGAACGCCTGGCCGCCGCCAATGTAAAAAATATCAGCCTTTCCGATTTCGATGCCGTAACAGAGGTTGCCGCAAGGGAAGGTTATATCAAAGAAAGGGATATTGCCCGACTGATTGCTTTCCGCAATAATCCCGGCGACGAAAGCTGGAGGAGTGATGTAAAATGAGAAGCCTCATAGATATTATTGATTTGAGCGTAGAGGAAATTGACTCTCTGATAACCACTGCCAATGATATCATCGCCAATCCCGATAAATACTGCGAAAAATGCAATCGAAAAAAACTGGCAACACTGTTTTTTGAGCCCTCCACCCGCACCCGCCTGAGCTTTGAAGCGGCAATGCTGGAATTGGGCGGCAGTGTCATCGGCTTTTCCGGTGCGGACAGCAGCTCTTCCGCCAAGGGGGAAAGCGTTTCCGATACGGTGCGTACCGTAGGCTGTTATGCTGATATCATCGCCATGCGCCACCCTAAGGAAGGAGCGCCCATGATTGCCTCTATGCGTTCCTCCGTACCCATCATCAATGCCGGAGATGGCGGCCATAACCACCCTACCCAGACATTGGCAGATTTGCTGACGATACAGCGGGAAAAGGGGCATTTTGACCATCTGACCGTAGGTCTTTGCGGCGATTTGAAGTTCGGGCGAACGGTGCATTCCCTCATTCACGCCTTGAGCCGCTATGAAGGCGTACAGTTTATCATGATTTCTCCTGATGAGCTGAAAATCCCCGATTATATCGTCCATGAGCTGGAAACCGCAGGGATACCCTATACAGAAACCCGTTCCTTGGAGGAGGCCATGCCCCATCTGGATATTCTCTATATGACACGAGTACAGCGGGAGCGTTTCTTCAACGAAGCCGATTATATCCGCCTGAAGGATAGCTATGTACTAACACCGGAAAAACTGACACCTGCAAAAAGAGACCTGTCTATCCTGCATCCCCTGCCCCGGGTCAATGAAATTTCCGTGGCCGTGGACAATGACCCCAGAGCCTGCTATTTCAAGCAGGTACTGAACGGAAAATTTATCCGTATGGCTTTGATACTGAAACTTTTGGGGGTGGAGTGATATGAAGATTGATTCTATCAAAAACGGCATTGTCATCGACCATATTCGTGCCGGAAAAGGCATGGAATTGTATCATTTCCTGCATCTGGACAATCTGGATTGCTCCATTGCCTTAATCAAAAACGTCCCCAGCAAAAAGCTGGGCAAAAAGGACATCATAAAGGTGGATACGGATTTGCAGCTGAATCTGGATATTTTGGGCTATATCGACCCCGGTGTTACCATCAATATCATCAAAAACGGCGAACGGGTGGAAAAATTTCATCCCCAACTGCCGGAACGACTCACAAATATCATACAATGCAAAAACCCTCGTTGTATCACCTCTGTGGAACAGGAAATTCCTCATATCTTTAAGCTGTCGGATAGGGAAAACGGCGTATATCGCTGTATTTACTGCGAATCCAAGGCAAAAGGGTAAATTGGGAGGTAAGAATACATTTTCAACAAAAAACGCTGTCTATCGATAGACGGCGTTTTTTTATATAGCAAAAACCATCGGTCAAGCCAATGGTTCTGATTGCTTTTTTCAATATTCTTTATTCTTAACTTTTCTTCATGATACACGAAAGCATCGTTAATACCAAATTCGGATAACTCTTTATCGATAAAAAGAATAGCCAGAGGAGGTGTTGAATTATTTTTCAAAATAGAGTATGATAGGTCTTGACTGAAACGGATATACATATTTAAGGAGAGAATAAAATGGATCAACGGACACTGATTGTTTCCTGTATCGAATATTACAGCTATTTGAAGAATATCCCCGCCAATAAGGTATTTTCCTCTTTTCACCGCAATGCAATACTCCCTCTTATTTTAGAAAGCCACGAACAATTCCCGGAAATGGGTGTAGGCTTTTATATGGGAATGATTGATGGTTTGATCGCTCTGGAAAGCGACGCTCAGGCTGATGATTATCTGCATTTTGAGGAACGGACAGCCTTGGGGCTGGAAGTGGTTGCCATGCTGGCGAAACGCCATCGCATGAACGACAGAGAAGCCTGCGAGATGTATTACCATTCCAAAACCGCGGAATCTGTCAGCGAAGATAAAACAGGCTATTACTTAAAGTCCGCCAAAGAAATTTTTGAACTTATCGAAGCGGAATAACGCATCATTTTTATATCACGGAGGAAATACAATGGAATTAAAAGAACTGTTGGCGCATTTTGAAAAGGGAGATACATTGGGCGAAGATTTCGCTGTTATAGAGCTCATGCGGTATTATAGTCGGGAAGCACAAAAAATCACTTTAGAAATCAACACAAAATTTCATGAGCCGGAAGAATTGGCAGAACTATTTTCTAAGCTGATCGGTAAAGATGTCGGCGAAGGCTTTGGCTTATTCCCACCCTTTTATACCGATTTTGGGAAAAACATTACTGTCGGAAAAAACGTATTTATCAACGCAGGCTGTAAATTCCAAGATCAAGGGGGAATTACAATAGACGACGGCGCACTCATCGGCCACGGTGTTGTTCTTGCAACACTGGATCATGACCTTGCACCTATGAAAAGACAACAGCTGCACCCTGCACCCATTCACATCGGAAAACGGGTATGGATCGGTGCAAACGCCGTTATTACAAAGGGCGTAACTATCGGAGATAATGCAGTTGTTGCCGCAGGCGCCGTAGTCAATAAAGATGTGCCTGCAAACGCCATTGTAGGCGGCGTGCCTGCAAAAATCATCAAATGGATAGAGCAATAACACAGGTGTTTTTATTTCATAGGCAGTTTATGGTTTCTTTCAGTTATTTTTCAGACATAAAAAAACGACGGAGTATCCTCCGCCGTTTTTTTATGGATCAAATTTCGATTTTTGCACCCATCAGCTTGACAAACTCTGCTAC
>JAFWWO010000046.1 GCA_017523325.1 Anaerotignum sp.
GTGCTCCGTGCTCCGTGCTCAAGGCCATTATGGACATTTTCAAACGTTTGTCAAGGGATTTCATAAAATCTTTCCTGTGAAACCGAATGGACGGCATCTTCATTTTTCCTTTCCGTCAGTCTTTTGTATATCTGTAAAAATCATATAATAAAATACAATAATTTTACCATGTCAGCAAAGAAAAAACAATAACATTTTTATGCGAAAATCCGCTGCGGTACGGGATAAAAGACTTTCGGTTTCGCACATTTTCCAAAACTTTTGCCGTTTCTTTGGCAAAATCCTTTTTTTCGGTGTTGCAGGCATCCCATCATTATGCTTACTGCGGTTATGTAAGCCGCGAGCGGCTGTTCTCTTGCCACAGTAAAATCCCCTTTACCTATTTCCGCTGTCGTTGTTATATAACCTGCAAAATGATAAAACGGCATGACCGAAGCCACACCGTTTCATGCAGGGTTCCTTTATGCCGTTTTTTTGACGCCGACCATCAGCGTCTTTCCTTGCCATTTTTTACTGCGGGCATCTCCCTAAAACAAACTCAACTGATTTGTTTCCGGAATGCCGTTTAATACACCGTTTTCCTTCAGCATATCTATCAAAGAGTGGCCTAGAGAGGTACGTTCCTTTAATTCCTCAATGGTATGGAACTCACCCTCTGCCCTGGCGTCTACAATGCTCTGTGCCGCATTGATGCCCAACCCCTGCAAAGAGTTAAAGGGCGGAATCAATCCCTCCGGTGTGATGATGAACTTCCTCGCATCGGAGCGGTACAGGTCAATGGGCAGGAAACGGAAGCCTCTGGCGTAAAATTCCACAATAATTTCCAGTACAGTCAGTTTATTTTTATCTTTTGCCGTTATATCCTGTCCCTTGGCATGAATTTCACGCATGGCCTGTTTTGCCACATCTATCCCCTTACACATACAGGAATAGTCAAAATCATCACAGGCTCTGACTGTAAAATATGTCGCATAATACGCCTCGGGATAATGTATCTTGAAATAGGCAATGCGGAATGCCATCATTACATAAGCCGCTGCATGGGCCTTCGGGAACATATATTTTATCTTTTGGCAGGAATCAATATACCAATCCGGCACATGGCAAGCCTTCATATCGGCAATATCCTCTTCCGTCAGGCCTTTGCCTTTTCTGACCTTTTCCATAATTTTGAAGGATTTCTTCTTATCCACACCTTTATTGATGAGATAAATCATGATACTGTCACGGGTGGAAATGGTTTCCTTCAGGGTAATGGTACCATTTTCAATCAATGTCTGGGCGTTTCCCAGCCATACGTCCGTTCCGTGGGAAAGGCCGGAAATACGCAGTAAATCCGCAAAGGTTTTCGGCTTGGTATCCAAAAGCATACCCCTTACAAAATCCGTACCAAATTCGGGAATCCCCAATGTGCCTGTTTTACAGCCGATTTCCTCGGCAGTGACACCCAATGCCGCCGGAGATTCAAATAAAGACATGGTTTCCGAGTCTCCTAACGGAACCGACTGAGGATTGACCCCCGTTAAATCATAAAGCATACGAATGACCGTAGGATCGTCATGACCCAACAAATCCAACTTCAACAAACGCCCACTGATGGAATGATAATCAAAATGGGTCGTTGTGATATTGGAATTTACGTCATTGGCAGGCCGCTGTATGGGACAAAATTCATAAATATGATGGTCACTGGGAACGACCATCAGCCCGCCGGGGTGCTGCCCGGTGGTACGCTTGATGCCGATACAGCCCTCCACCAGACGGTTGACTTCCGCATTATGAGGTGTCATTTCCCGTGCATCATAGTACTTTTTCACAAAACCATAGGCAGTCTTATCCTTTAGCGTACCGATGGTCCCCGCCTTAAACACATGTCCTGTGCCAAACAGTTCCTCTGTATAGGCATGGGCTGTCTGCTGATATTCGCCGGAGAAATTCAGGTCAATATCCGGCTCCTTATCCCCTTCAAAACCGAGGAATGTCTGGAAAGGAATATCATGACCGTCCTTATGGAGCATTGTGCCGCAAACCGGGCAAACCTGATCCGGCATATCACAGCCGCTGGCCTCCTCCATGGCATAGGCCCTCACCACATCGGAATCAAAATCGGAATATTTGCAGTTGGGGCAAACGTAATGGGGCGGCAGAGAATTTACCTCTGTAATCCCCGCCATATTCGCCGCGAAAGAAGAACCGACAGAACCACGAGAGCCCACCAAATACCCATCTTCTACCGACTTCCAAACTAATTTCTGGGCGATGATATACAGCACGGCATAGCCGTTGCTGATGATGGAATTCAGCTCCGTTTCCAATCGCTCCTGCACCACGGGCGGCAAGGGTTCACCGTATATGGAATGGGCTTTTTCCATACAAATTCTTCGTAATTCTTCATCTGCCCCGTCAATTTTGGGCGGAAACGTTTCATCGGGAATCGGCTTGATTTTCTCAACCATATCCGCGATCAAATTCGTATTGGTAATGACGATTTCTCTCGCCTTTTCTTCCCCCAGATAGGCAAACTCTGTCAGCATTTCATCCGTCGTGCGCAGGTAAAGCGGCGGCTGTCTATCCGCATCGGCAAATCCCTCTGCCGCCATGATGATGGTACGATAAGCCGCATCTTGCGGATCGATAAAATGCACGTCACAGGTTGCTACAACGGGCTTTTGGTATATCTCCCCCAGTGTAACAATTTTACGGTTAAGCTCTTTAATATCCTCTATGGAATGGACATTGGCCACCCGAGGAGAGTCTACCATAAATTCGTTGTTGCCCAAGGGCTGAATCTCCAAATAATCATAAAAATTGACGATTTGCTCGATGACCTCTTTGGGCTTTCCGTCCAGTAAAGCACGATATAACTCCCCTGCCTCACAAGCACTGCCCAAAATCAAGCCCTCCCGCAGGCGAAGCAATTCACTCTTCGGGATTCTGGGACGACGATGGAAATATTCAATATGAGATACGGAAATCAGTTCATAAAGATTGCGTAATCCCACATAATCCTTCACCAAAATAATGGCATGATATGCCCTTAATTTCTTATAATTCACCGTCCGGCTGGCAAAGACATTGATTTCATCTACATGAAAAATCTTCTTCTCCACCAGCATATCTACGAAACGCAAAAAGACCTCCGCCGTTGCCTCAGCATCATTGACGGCCCTATGGTGCCCTTTTAATTCTACCCCTAAATGCGCACAAACAATATCCAGTTTATGCTTACCTAATTCCGGCAAAAGAATTCGGGCAAGCTCTACCGTATCCAACACCGTATTTCTTACTTCTATCCCGCAATTTTTCTCTGCGTTCAGGCGGATAAAGCCCATATCAAATCCGGCATTATGTGCCACCAAAACAGCGTCCCCGCAAAAGGCGAGAAACTCCGGCAAAATTTCCCGAATTTTCGGGGCATCTGCCACCATTTCATCGGTAATACCCGTCAGCTTTGTAATCTCCGCAGAAATGGGCTTTTCCGGATTGACAAAGGTACTGAATCTATCTATGATTTTCCCTTCTTTTACCTTCACCGCACCAATTTCCGTAATACGCTCCGTTTCTCGGGAAAGACCGGTGGTTTCAATATCGAACACCACAAAGGTATCGTCCAAAGATTGTCCCCTGGGCATGGTAACCACATTGCCCAAATCATCAATCAAATAAGCCTCTACGCCATAAATCACCTTCAAATCCGATTTGGCGGCGGCTTCCATGGCATTGGGGAAGGCCTGCACCACACCATGGTCAGTGATGGCAATGGCTTTATGTCCCCAATCGATGGCACGCTGTATAAACTTCTCCACCGGTGTCACACCGTCCATACTGCTCATTTGGGTATGCAAATGCAATTCCACCCGCTTTTCCTCCGCCGTATCCATGCGGGGCGGCGGTGCTTGTGCCGTCATAATATTTTTCGCCATAATATTGATTTCATGGGAGTATTTATCAAACTGGACATCGCCCTGCACACGAAGGTAAGCACCTTTTTTGAGGGCGTCCTTTAATTTAGGGTCAAAGGCGGCTTTTTTGATAAAGAATTTTACCGTTGTAGAATCGGTAAAATCTGTGATATCAAACGAAACAATATATTTTTCGCCTTTGATCTCTCGCGGTTCTATGTTATAAATACTTCCTTCGACAACCACGTTTTCTCCGGGGATTTTGGTATCTATAATTTTAGATACGTTACCACGAAACTCCTTCCCGAGCAAAACGCCATTGGAAGCAGGTATTTCCACCCCTTCTGCCGATGCCTTTTCCTGTATGACTTCCGCTTGGGCGGCAGTGATTTTCTGTATCAGTTTCTCTGTTTTGGTCTGCTGTTCCTGTTCAAAAGCCGCCCGTTCCGCCGTGGAAGTGACTGCATTTTTGAATTGAATCGGCAGCTGTTGCCCTGTCTGTGCAAAAATCATCTGCATAAGAGCTTCGTCCAACCGTTTTTGTGCCAGATAATATGCCATATTGTACTTTACAAAAATTTGCATTTTCCCATCTTCCCATTTCCATTGGGCATCGGAAATCACGCTGGCACATACCTTGCTTTGCTGTGCCACAAAGGTCCGTATGCTTTCCCAATAACCCTCTGCAAGATCTTGCGGAGAAAGCTCGTCCAATGCATAGGTCACATCAATTTGCACTTCCTGTGCGCCGGGAAGATTTTGCTTCAATTCCGTCTTCAAATCTTCCCATTTTGCCAGAGGGATCAACTGTGATGCAGTAATTCCCATGCTGATGGTATGCTCTTTTTTATGTATGGTCAAATTCTTTACAACGGTATCCCGAAAGGTATCCTCTACCTTCGGTGAAAGGGCCAATTTCTGAAATACCGCTTCAAAGCTTCTGGGCGCCATATCTTCCCTCCTTTCCGTATTAAATTTTTTCTATTTCCTCCATCAATGCCGCCACCAATTCTTCCTCCGGCACTTTACGCAAAATCTCGCCTTTTTTGAACACCAGCCCAACGCCTTTTCCGCCGGCGATGCCCAAATCCGCCTCCCGTGCCTCGCCCGGGCCATTTACGACACAGCCCATGACGGCAACTTTAATATTTTTATGAATGTCCCTGCATTTTTCCTCTACCTCATGGGCAATGGAAATCAAATCAATCTCCGTTCTGCCGCAGGTGGGGCAGGAAATAAATTCCACACCAAACCTCCGCAGACCAAGGCTTTTCAAAATTTCCTTCGCAGCCCTGATTTCTTCCACAGGGTCGCCTGTCAAGGAAACACGGATGGTATCCCCAATGCCCATGGCTAAAATGCTGCCAATGCCCACGGCAGATTTAATCGTCCCGCTATAAGGCGTTCCCGCCTCCGTAATGCCCACATGAATGGGGTAAGGAATGGCTTGGGAAAGCAGACTGTATGCCTCTATGGAAAAAGGCACATCAGAAGCCTTGATGGAAACCACAATGTCATAAAACTCATATTTTTCTAAAATTTTCACATGCTTCAGTGCACTTTCCACCAGCCCCTGAGGGGTCACTCCGCCATATTTGTCAATCAGCTCCTTTTCCAAGGAACCGCTGTTCACGCCGATGCGTAGGGGGATTTTCTTTTCCTTCGCCATTTCCACCACCCGGCGAATATTCTCTTTATCCCCAATGTTTCCGGGATTGATACGCACCTTATCCACGCCCAATTCCATGACCCGCAGGGCAAGGCGATAGTCAAAATGGATATCCGCCACCAACGGGATATGAATTTGCTCCTTAATTTTACCCACAGCCTCAGCGGCTATCATATCTGGCACAGCGACCCGCACCAGTTCACAGCCGGCTTCTTCCAAGGCATGAATTTGTGCCACCGTAGCTGCCACATCTCTCGTATCCGTATTACACATGGATTGTATCACAATGGGATTTTCGCCACCAAGAGCCAAATTACCGATTTTTACTTCTCTTGTTTTTTTTCTTTCCATGTTATTTCACCCTTTTCAAAATCTGCGGCTTACGAGAATTTATCTTACAAAAAACTTCATAATATCTCCATAGAACACAAAGGCCATCAGCCCCATTAAGAATACGAAACCTAAAAATTGCAGTTTACTTTCCGTTTCCGTATCCATAGGACGGCGGCGAATGGCTTCAATCAGCAAAAAGAGAATCCGCCCGCCGTCTAATGCCGGAATGGGAAAAAGATTCAATACACCCAGATTGGCACTCAGTACCGCACCGATATAAATCACATTTTGTATGGCGGCTTTCAGGCTATAAGTCAAGCCTGCCTCATAGCTATCGCCCACCATTTTGAATATGGCAATAGGCCCGCCATATTCCTCCTGCGAGGCGGTAAATGTAAATACCCGAAGCAGTCCTTCCGCTGTCATTTTGACATAGTTAATCATGGCATAATAGCTATAATACGCCGTTTCGGCAATGCCGGCTTTTTCATAGCCTTCCTCAGACTCCGCCAAAAGCCCTGTCTCCAGTTTGGGCGTGAAGCCTATCAAATACATTCCCCGCTCCTCATTCAGCCGAGGCTCTAGGGCATAGCGATATAGCTGCCCTTCCCGGGACACCTCCAGCTGTATGGTTTCGCCATGGTTCTGCTGTAAGATATACTGCAATTCATCATAAATATGGATACGCTTCCCATCCATGCGGCGAATGATATCTCCTTCCTGCAAACCGATGGTTGCAGCGGGAGAATCGGGCAATATCTCCTGAATTTCAGGCTTTGCCATATAACTGGTGCAGGTGAGCCCGAAAATCATAACAAAAGCCAGCAGAAAATTCATAAAAGGCCCTGCTGCCATGACCGCCAGACGAACAGGAATGGATTTATGCAAAAAGGAACGGGAAGAAATCTCCCCTGCATTTGTTTCCCCCTCCATACGGCAAAAGCCCCCAAGTGGAAGCATACGAATGCTATATTCTGTTTCGCCCTTTTGACGAGAAAAAAGCTTCGGCCCCATGCCGATGGCAAATTCCTGTACCCAAATCCCATTTTTTTTGGCAACGATAAAATGGCCGAATTCATGGGCTACTACTAACACACCGATTAAAACAATGGTAATCACTAAAGAGGAAATGATTTCCACCTCCAAACAGATTGGTTAAAAATAAATTGTTTTGGCATACGCTTTTGCCCAAGCGTCCGCCTCCAACAATTCCTCTAACGTATATTCATACTTGACAGTATATGCGCCCATCACGCGTTCTATCAGCAGAGGAATTTGCAAAAAAGAAATATCTCCCTGCAAAAAACGGGCAACTGCCACTTCATTGGCGCCGTTCATAACCGCCGGTAATGTTCCGCCTACCTCCAACGCCTGATACGCCAAGGAAAGACAACGGAAGGTTTCCAAATCCGGCTTTTCAAAGGTCAGAGATCCATGGCGGGTAAAATCAATTTTGGGAAAGGGATTTTTCACCCGTTTGGGATAGGTCAGCGCATATTGAATGGGCACCCGCATATCCGCCTCGCCCATCTGGGCAATGACTGCTCCGTCCTCATACTCCACCGCAGAATGGACAATGCTCTGGGGGTGAATCAGCACTTCAATCTGTTTCGTTTCCACGCCAAAAAGCCATTTGGCCTCCATAACCTCTAAGCCTTTATTCATCAGCGTTGCGGAGTCAATGGTGATTTTCTTTCCCATGGACCAGTTGGGGTGCTGCAATGCCTCTGCCGCAGAAATATGCCCCAATTCCTCCCGCTTTTTCCCGCGAAAAGGCCCGCCGGACGCCGTCAAAAAAATCCGCCGAATGGGATTGTCCTGATTGCCCTGCAAGGCTTGGAAAATGGCCGAATGCTCACTATCCACCGGGTATATGGGAACATTTTTTTGCTTTGCCAGATCCATAACCAACTGCCCTGCGGAAACCAATGTTTCTTTATTGGCAAGGGCGATTGTTTTTCCGGCGGAAATAGCCGCAAAGGTGGGCTTTAACCCTACATTTCCCACAACGGAAGTCAGCACTGTATTCGCCTTTTCATAGGTGGCCGCTTTGACCAGTCCATCCATACCGGACTCCACAAAAATGCCCGTATCTGCCAAACGACCTTTTAATACCTCCGCTTTTTGCCGATTCATTACTGCTACAAAATCAGGGCGAAACTGCCTTGCCTGTTTTTCCAATAGGTCTATATTTTCATTCCCCGTCAGGACGACAATTTTCAGCTCCTCCAGATTTTGCACAACCTCCAATGCCTGTGTGCCGATAGAGCCCGTCGAGCCTAATATGGAAAGTCTTTTCATTTCTGTCACACCTCTGTCAATACGGTTGAGCCTCAATCAAAAACAGCATACTATAATACACCGCCGGTGCCGTTAAAATGACACTATCAAAGCGGTCCAACACCCCGCCATGACCGGGAATCAGCTTACCGAAATCCTTAATGCCCGTCAATCGTTTCATGGCAGATGCCGCCAAATCCCCGATTTGGGCAAGGAAAGAGCCGAAAAATCCCGTCAAGCCGCAGAGCAGCAGTATATTGACCCCTTCCAAGGCATAATACCGACGGATAAAAATGCCATAAAGCAACGCCAACAGTGTAGCAGTGATAATCCCGCCGATAGAGCCTTCTATGGTCTTTTTCGGGCTTAAAGAAGGAATCAGCTTATGCTTGCCCAGCGTAATACCGGCAAAATAAGCCCCTGTATCACAACCAAAAGCCGCAATAAATACCAGCCAGATAAACAGCTTACCATAGGTATATTCCCGAATCAGGTAAATATGGGAAAGCAGGAAAAAGGCATAGAAAAATCCGAAAAATCCCGTCATGCCTTCCAAAGCATTCGTTCTATCGTGGCGTACAACAGTATAGACCAGCAATACCACAAGAAACAGAGAAACAAAAATATTAAAATAATTATCCCCATTGATGACCTGTTCTATAAATATCATATAAAAAACCGCAAACGCATAGCCAATGATATGCAGTCCGATATTCTCTTTTGAAAAAGCCTGATAAAATTCATACATACCAAGCAGACCTAAAACACCGATTCCCGCCTTCAGCCATAGCCCGCCGCTGACTACGAAGTATATCAACAGTGGCAGTAGTACCACTGCGGAAATGATTCTTGTTTTCATGAGCAATCACCTCATTCTTATCTTCCGCCAAAGCGGCGATCCCGATTTTGGTAGTAATATATGGCTTTCTGCAATTCCTTTTTATCAAAATCAGGCCAAAGGACATCTGAAAAATAAAACTCGGAATAGGCAATCTGCCACAAAAGGAAGTTACTGATACGCTCCTCCCCGCTGGTGCGAATGACCAACTCCGGATCCGGTGCAGCTGCGGTATCCAATGCCATGGAGATGGTTTCCTCCGTAATATCGCTGGGGTGTAGCTTCCCCTCGGCGGCAGCCTGTGCTATTTTAGTGACAGCACGGCGCAATTCGTCCCGCCCGCCATAATTCAGCGCGATATGTACCGCCAAGCCGGTTTTTTCTTTGGAAAGCTCTGTAATCTCCAAAATCTGTTCCTGAATATCGGCATCTAATCTTGTAACATCTCCGATGACATCTAATCGCACATTGTTCTTCAGGAATTTCTTGAAATGGCTTTTCAAATATTGACGGAGCAAATCCATAATCGCCCCTACCTCCTCCTCGGAGCGTTTCCAGTTCTCCGTGGAAAAGGCATAAACCGTCAGATGCTGAATGCCTAAATCATTGGCATCGGAGATGATATTCTCCAACGCCTCGGCTCCGGCTTTATGCCCGGCTTTTCTGGGCAAGGCTCTTTTTTTCGCCCAACGGCCGTTGCCATCCATAATAATGGCGATATGCTTCGGCATTTTTTCGGGATTTAAGAGGTATTCCTTTACTTCCTTCTCAAAAAACATAACTGCCTCCTGTGACAAAGCCCCTCCGAAAATAAGAGGGGCTTGACTGTTTGACGATACTTATACCGCAAGGATATCCTTACATTTTTCCTCACATTTTTTATCAATCTCGGCAATGAATTTATCTGTCAGCTTTTGCGTATCGTCCTCCAGATCCTTCAATTCATCTTCTGTGATTTCTTTCTGTTTTTCCATTTTTTTGAAGCTGTCCATCGCATCTCTTCTGATGTTACGAATGGCAACCTTAGAGGTTTCCGCTTTCTTTTTTACGTCCTTTGTCAATTCCACTCTGCGTTCCTCTGTCAATTCAGGGAAAACAAGACGAATGACCTTACCGTCGTTATTGGGATTGATGCCCAATTCGGACATATTGATGGCCTTTTCAATGGCCTTTACCATAGAAGCATCCCAAGGCTGAATTTGAATCAAACGCGCTTCGGGAACGGTAATATTCCCCACCTGATTGATGGGCGTAGGCGTGCCGTAATAATCCACCATGATTTTATCCAACACATGGGGATTTGCACGACCGGCACGAATGGTACCGTAATCACTTTCCAGTGCCGCAATGGTTTTTTTCATTTTTTCTTCATAGGGTTTTGTCAATTCAGATGCCATATCGCTTTCCTCCTGTAATCACAAAATTAAGAAACAGTTACAATGGTACCGATTTTTTCGCCGCCTACTGCGCGGATAATGCTGTTTTCTTCGTTCAAACCGAAAATGATAACGGGTATCTTCCGCTCGAAGCAAAGGCTGGCGGCTGCCATATCAATGACCTTCAAATTATTCTTCACAATGTCTTCGGATTTGATCATGTCTATCTTCTTTGCGTTGGGATTCACGGCGGGGTCATCATCATATACCCCGTCGATGCTTTTTGCAAAAAACAGACCATCTGCTTCCAGTTCCGCTCCTCTTAAGGCTGTGATGGTATCGGTGGAGAAGAAAGGATGTCCCAGCCCTGCGGCAAAAATAACCACTTTCCCCGCATCCAAATGGGCAATCGCCCTCTCCTTAGAGAATTGCTCTGTCATAGTACCCACAATAATGGGCGTCTGCACAACAGCCGTCACGCCATTTTGACGAAAGGCATCGGCAAGATAGATGGCATTCATCACCGTTGCCAACATACCAATCTGGTCTGCTTTGGTGCGATCCATTTCAGAGCCGGCACTTCTGCCCCGCCAGAAATTTCCGCCGCCTACAACCAGACAAATTTGCGTCCCTTTTGCCATGACCTCTTTGATTTGCGCAACCAATCCCCAAATAACGGTATCGTCAAAGATGACACCGTCCTTCTCTCCGGCCAAGGCTTCGCCGCTGAGTTTCAGCACAATTCTCTTATACATAAATCACAAGCCTCCTTACCTTACTAATGTAACATAAATTACAAAAAAATACCACTCTATTTTTCTTTCAATTTCCTTATGCTCCTTTTCTCCGAAAAAAGGAAACGCCTTCAAATTTTAAGCGTTTCCTTTTCATTTTTCAAACCCTTTGTTTCGGATATGATTGGGGAAAAATTGTCTGCAATTATTATACGAAATACCGCAGATATTTTCAACTGTTTCCGGCAGAATCCCATTTTTTTATACAATACTGTCATTTTGTCCGAAAAAAGATAAAATTCTTGCTTAGAAATTCATAAAAAAGGCATACTCCGCAAAAGTATGCCTTTTTCCGTTTTTTATCCTTCCTGTGCGAAGGAAACCAGCAAGTCGCCCTGACTGACTTTCTCGCCTTCGATAACATAAATTTTATCTACAATGCCATCTTCCTTTGCCACAATAGAGGTCTCCATTTTCATGGCCTCTACCGTCAGTACAGGCTGATTTTTCTTCACTTCGTCCCCTTCCTTCACCAATATTTTACTAATGGTGCCGGGGATACTGGAACCAAGGTGGAAGGGATTATTCTTATCCGCTTTCAGCCTACCGTCACTCTTGACCTCCAGATTTTTATCCAGAACCTTAATTTCACGCATGACACCGTTGATTTCAAAGGTCAGGGTACGGAAACCATCGGCATCGGGGTCGGACATATCTATATATTTAATCAGAATATTCTTACCTTCACCGATTTCAATGGAGGTTTCCTCATTTTTCGCCAGACCATAGAAATAAACGTCACTTGTCAGCTTAGAAACATCGGTATAATACTCCCAATGGTAGCAATAATCATCGTACACCTTCGGGTACATAGCATAACTGATGATATTTCTGGGGTTGATACGCTTCATGGTATGGGTTTCCAGAAGATACTTCTCAATTCCCTTCAAATCCGCAGGCTCCATCAATGCACCGGCTCTGCCTTCAATGGGTTTCTGGCCTTTCAGCACGATTTTCTGCAATTCTTCGGGGAAACCGCCCTCCGGCTGGCCGATATTGCCCAGGAAATAATCCACCACAGAATCGGGATAGGAAATATCTCGACCCTCTGTCAGGATATTATCTTTATTCAAGCCATTCTTAGACATGAATATGGCCATATCCCCCACTACCTTAGAGGACGGGGTTACCTTCACGATATTACCCAGCAAATCATTGGCCTGTTTATACAGTTGTTTGATTTCTTCAAAATTATCGGCGGAGCCCATGGCCTTTACCTGTGCCAACAGATTGGAATACTGACCGCCGGGAATTTCATATTTATAAATTTCCGTATTGGGTGTTTTCATTTCACTTTCAAAGCCTGTGAAAATCTGACGCACGCCCTGATAATAATGGCTCAATTCAATGAGTTGGTCGGGGTCTAAGCCTGTATCACGCTCTGTGTCCTTCAAAGCCTCTACAACGGCATTCATGGAAGGCTGGCTGGTCAGGGAACTCATGGACTGAATCGCCAAGTCCACAATATCCACCCCTGCTTCCGATGCCATCAGCACGGTGCTGACACCGTTACCTGTGGTATCATGGGTATGCAGATGTAGAGGGATATGTAATTCCTCTTTTAATGTACGGAACAGTTGCTTTGCCGCATAGGGCTTCAACAGCCCGGCCATATCTTTAATGGCAAAAATATGACAGCCCAAAGCCTCCAGCTCTTTCGCCTTACGCACATAATAATCCAGCGTATATTTCTTTTCGTTGGGGTCCAAAATATCACCTGTATAACAGATCGCACCCTCTACGATTTTTCCTGTCTTTAATGCCTCTTCAATGGGCATTTTCATATTCTCTACCCAGTTCAGGCTATCGAAAATACGGAATACATCTACGCCCCGCTCTGCGGAAACCTTAATAAATTCCTGTACCACATTATCGGGGTAGTTGGCATAACCCACCGCATTCGACGCACGCAAAAGCATCTGAATTAATGTATTGGGCATCGCCTTGGAAAGCTGTTGCAGACGAATCCACGGAGATTCCTTCAGGAAGCGGTACGCCACGTCGAAAGTAGCACCGCCCCACGCCTCCACAGAAAAGGCATTTGCCATTGCCATATTGGTGGCAGGTGCGGCAACAATCAGGTCATTGGTACGCAGTCGGGTGGCCATCAAAGACTGATGGGCGTCACGCATGGTCGTATCCGTCACAAACAGACGTTTTTCTTTCATGATGCTCTGGGTAAAGTCCTTGGCGCCCATTTTCAGGAAAGCATCTTTTGCACCGGAAACAGGTATGGTAGACCCGTCCTCCGCCATGCCAAAGGAAGGCGGTACAATGGGGTCAAATTCCGGCTTATGCCCCTTGGATTCATTGACAATCTGATTACCGATAAATTCTGCAATTTTTGTTGCTCTATCCTTGCCCAATACAATATTGAACAAATCCGGTGTATGCTCAATAAATGTAGTGGTACATTTCCCATCATTCCATGTTTTGCTCTGCAATACGTTAATCAGGAAAGGAATATTTGTCTTTACACCACGAATACGGGTTTCTTTTACCGCGCGGATAGCCTTGCTTGTTACACCCTTAAATGTTCTGTCATGGGCAATGATTTTTACCAACAGACTATCGTAGAAAGGCGTAATTTCCGCTCCTGTATGGGCCGTACCACCGTCCAAACGGATACCATTGCCTGCAGGGGAACGATACACGCTGATTTTGCCTGTATCGGGCAGGAAATGATTGGCGGGATCTTCCGTTGTGACACGCAACTGAATGGAGTATCCGTTGCATTTTATCTCCTCTTGGGACGTGATGCCAATTTCCGGAGAATTTAATGGATAGCCTTCCTCAATCAACACCTGAGCCTGCACAATATCCACGCCGGTCACCGCCTCCGTAACGGTATGCTCCACCTGAATACGGGGGTTCATTTCGATGAAATAGTAATTTTCATCGGCATCTACCAGAAATTCCAGTGTGCCGGCATTTTTATAGCCAACGTGCTTGGAAAGCCGTACCGCATCGGCAAAAATCTTCTCCCGCACACTGTCGCTTACCGTAAAAGCAGGGGCAAACTCCACAACCTTCTGGTGGCGTCTTTGTACGGAACAGTCACGGTCATACAGATGGACTACATTGCCGTACTTATCCCCTAAAATCTGCACCTCAATATGCTTGGGGTCACGCAGATATTTTTCTACAAAAATTTTGTCATCGCCGAAGGCTTTTTTTGCCTCATTTCTTGCCTCTTCAAATTCTTTAGGCATTTCCTCAGCAGAATTGACAATACGCATCCCTCTGCCGCCGCCGCCATTGGAGGCCTTCAGCATAACGGGATACCCCACTCTTTCCGCTACCTCCATCATTTCATTCAAACTTCTGACTGCATGGTCAACACCGGGTATAATGGGCACATTACATTCGATTGCCATTTGCTTGGAGGAAATTTTATCCCCCATGGCATACATGACATCTACATTCGGGCCGATAAAAGCAATTCCTGCCTTATCGCAAGCCTCTACAAACTCAGGGTTTTCGGAAAGGAAACCATACCCGGGATGAATGGCATCTACGCCCTTCGCCTTCGCAATTTTAATGATATTATCAATATCCAGATATGCGTCAATGGGGCCTTTTTCGGGATTGAGCATATAAGCCTCGTCCGTTTTGGTACGGAAAAGGGAATATTTATCCTCCTTGGAAAAAATACCGACGGTCTGAATCCCCAGTTCATTTAACGCACGATATACACGAATGGCAATTTCACCGCGGTTTGCCACCAGCACTTTCTTGAATTGTCTAATTTGTACCTCCTGCATGGAATCACTCTCCTTCTTTCGTTTGATACGATTTATCCGCAGATGCCTTACCGGCACCAACGGAGGAAAATCGTAAATTACCTTTCATTATACAATAGTTTCGCCCATTCGTAAACGAAAAAATATCAAGAATATGTATGTTATGAAATACATTCCGCCGCTTGATGCATAGGATTTTTATTTTTTACCAAAGACCATGCCCAACAATTGGGAAAGGGATTTCACCTCAACTACTTCCATTCTCTCCAGTGGGATCTGCCGCATTCCGCCGGCAGGGATAAATACCTTTGCAAAACCCATGCGGTCCAATTCTTTCACACGGCTTTCCATGGACGGCACCCGCTTCAATTCTCCCGTCAGCCCTACGTCGGCAATAAAGGCCCAATCCGCAGGAATAGAACGGTCATAATAAGAAGATGCAATGCTCATCAATGCCGCCAGATTTGCCGCCTGCTCCTTCAAATAAAGGCCTCCCGTGGTCTTCATAACCACATTTTTATCATACAGCTTTATCCCGCCCCGCTGTTCCAAAATGGAAAGCAGGGTATTCAGCGTATCCTTTTTCATGGCCTCACTAATGCGGGAAGGATAGGGCGTAAAAGATGCCGAAACAAGACTCTCAATCTCCGCAATTACCGGACGGGAGCCTTCCTTTAGTACCGTTATGGCACTGCCGGAAACCATATCCCCCTTTCGCCGCTTTGTCACAAAATATTCCGAAGGGTTATCAATGGACGCCAGTCCTGTTTCTGTCATGGTAAAAAAACCCATCTCTCCCGTACTGCCGAAACGGTTTTTGGTTGCCACCAGACACCGTAATTCGTCGGCACCTTCTCCTTCCAGCACCAGTACCGTATCCACCAAATGCTCTAACGCCCGCAATCCGGCAATTTCATCACTTTTATTCATCTGCCCAATCACCAGCGCCGCCCGTGGACGGGCTTTATTTTTAGCCTGCTGCACCAAAGCGGAAGCACATTCCATGGTTTGGGTCGGGTTCCCTGCACGAGAGGGCAAAAATTCCGCCAGTGTAAAGGTCTGGATACTATCCAATATAATCAAATCCGCATCGATCTCTCCGATTGCCGCCAGCACCGCATCCATGGAGGTATCTGCCAAAATCCAGATATTTTCCTCAATCCGTTCTAAAATCCGTTCCGCTCTATTCTTTATTTGGCTATCGCTTTCCTCACCGGAGGCATATAATATGCGATAGCCCTGCTTTGCCAGTGCCGATGCCGCCATCAGGGATAATGTGGATTTCCCCCCGCCGGGAGGAGAGGTGATAATTGTGACAGAATCCCGCACAATGCCGCCGCCCATGACACGGTCAAATTCCGTAATTCCCGTCAAAAGCCTTTGGTCATTTCCCGTTTGGACCTCCTTTAATCGCGACAGGGAGGGTTTCACGGCAGCCGTCCCTTTCCCTTCTTTTCGCTCCTCTATTTCCCGGAAGCTGTTCCATTCCCCGCAATTCGGGCATTTTCCACTCCATTTCGGGCTTTTGTATCCACATTCCGTACATTGATATATGGTTTTTGTTTTCATCTTTCCACCTGCCTCTGTCCAACATCTGGATTTACAAAAAGTGGGCTGTAATTTGATTACAGTCCACTTTTGATACCATTAACCGATTTTTTCGATTTCCACAGCAGGCTGATTGCCTTGCAATTCTATGCTAAAATTGATTTTCCCTGCCAGATTGGTTTTCATTTTTCCCACATTGACATCGTCAATCAGAATTTTATACTCCGTTTCCGGCTCCAGCTCCATGGTAATCTGCAAATCCTCGCCGCCCTCTACCGTAAAACGAGCACCCTTATCATTCATTTCAAAATGATGTACCGTTGCACCGGGGACCGCTTCTAAAAGCATTTTTCCGTTTTTCTCCAGCTTTGTGATTTCGCAGAATGTTTTTACTTTATATAAATCTCCATTCACTTCAAAATCCTGCACCTTTTTCTTCTCGTCCATCAGATAATTTCCGAAGCTGATGGTGCCGTTATCTTCCTGTCGAATCAATTCTTCAATGACTGCCATTTTGTGTATACCTCCTACTTCTATCCCCATAGAGCAGGCAGTCTTTTTGCCGACTGCCATCACTCCTTGTTTCCTTGCAATATTTTATTTTTGGCTTTGCCTGCGATGATTATAACACAAATTATCTTTGAGGTATAGACCAAAAATTCAGATTTTTTCTAAAAACATTTCCTTATTTCACAAGACGGAAGGAGAAGCCATTTGTCTTCAGCCCAACGGAAACCTTTTCCCCCTCTTTGAAGTTCCCCTGCAAGTATTCCTCCGCAAAGGCATCCTCGATTTTAGATTGAATTGCCCTTCTCAACGGCCTTGCACCATAGGCCTTATCATAGCCTTCCTCCGCAATTTTCTCCAAAGCCTTTTCTGTAAATGTGACGTCAATCTGCATATTTTCCTTCACTCGTTTTGCCACAACATCGGTCATGAGCTTCACGATTTCCAAAATATCCTCTTTTTCCAGAGGGTGGAACACAATAATATCATCAATACGGTTCAGAAATTCCGGTTTGAAAATATTCTTGACCTCATCCATCACGCTTTTTTTCATATATTCATAGCTTTGCTCCGTGGTTTCCATGCTGGTAAAGCCTAAGCGTTTCGGTGTAGCAATGCTTCTGGCGCCGGCATTGGAGGTCATGATAATGACTGTATTTTTGAAGTCTACCTTTCGGCCCTGCCCATCGGTAATATGCCCATCGTCCAGCACCTGCAGCAGGACATTGAATACCTCCGGAGAAGCCTTCTCGATCTCATCGAACAAAATCACCGAATAGGGATTCCGCCGCACCTTTTCGCTAAGCTGGCCGCCTTCTTCGTAACCTACATAGCCCGGAGGAGAACCGACCATACGGGATACACTATGCTTTTCCATATATTCGGACATATCAATCCGAATCATGGCATTTTCATCGCCAAACAACGCCTCTGCCAAGGCTTTGGAAAGCTCCGTTTTCCCTACGCCCGTAGGCCCAAGGAACAGGAAGGAGCCAATGGGCCGATTGGGGTCTTTCAGTCCCACACGCCCACGGCGAATGGCCTTCGCCACTGCCTTGACAGCCTCTTGTTGACCCACAACCCGCTGATGGAGCGTATCCTCCAAGCGAAGCAGACGTTGGCTTTCTTCCTCCCGCAGGCTTTGTACGGGAATCCCCGTCCAACGGGAAACGACCTCCGCCACATCTTCTTTGGTCACGACCTGTTCCGCTCCGCCGTTGGAGGTTTCCCAAGCCTTTTTTGCTTCTTTCAAGCTTTCCCGCAAAGCGTCCTGCTGTTTTTTAATGGCGGCGGCTTTTTCAAATTCTTCTGTTTTAATAGACTCTTCTTTTTCTTTCTCCATTTCCGCCAGTTTTTTCTCCAAATCCTTTACCCCGACAGGGGCTGTGAACGCCCGCAGACGCATACGAGACGCCGCTTCGTCAATCAAGTCAATGGCTTTATCCGGCAGGAAACGGTCCGCCACATATCTGGAGGAAAGCCTTACGGCAGCCTCCATGGCCTCATCGGAAATGGTCACCTTATGGTGTACTTCATACTTATCCTTCAGTGCCAAAAGCATCTGAATCGCCGTTTTTTCATCGGGTTCCTCCACCCGCACCGGCTGGAATCGCCGCTCAAAAGCTGCATCTTTTTCGATATGCTTTCGGTATTCCTCCAGTGTAGTTGCACCAATTAACTGAATTTCCCCTCTCGCCAGAGAAGGCTTCAAAATATTGGAGGCATCAATGGCACCCTCTGCCGCTCCGGCACCGATAATGGTATGGATTTCATCTACAAACAGAATAATATTCCCATCTGCCCGCACCTCATCCAGTGCTTTTTTCATGCGTTCCTCAAACTCCCCACGGTATTTGGAACCGGCTACCATAGCAGAAAGGTCGAGGCTGACGATTTTTTTGTTTTTCAGCGTATCGGGAATATTGCCTTCCGCAATTTTTTGTGCCAATCCCTCTACAATGGCAGTTTTGCCTACACCGGGATCCCCCACCAGACAAGGGTTGTTTTTCGTTCTGCGGCTCAATATCTGAATAATTCGCTCGATTTCATTATCCCTGCCCACGATAGGATCAAATTTATTTTTTCGTGCCATATCCGTCAGGTTACGGCTAAATTTATCCAAAGTTTCTGTGGCACTTTTTTCTTCACTTTCTCCCTGCATATTCATACCCATGGCTCCCGCCGGCTGGGATTCGCTTTCCCCCAGCATCAGCAGGATTTCCTCATAGAGCCGTTGCAGGTTTACCCCAAGGCTTACCATGATTTTTACGGCAATGGTATCGCTTTCCCGAATCAGGGCAATGAGGATATGCTCCGTTCCCACATAGCCTGTTCCCATGCGGAATGCCTCCTGCACGCTAAATTCTACCACTCTTTTGGCCCGTGGCGTAAAATCCGCAGGGATATAAAAGGCATTGACTCCTCGATTCATGGAAGCAATTTTTTCCATCACCTGATGATAGGTAATATTCTGCCCCTCCAGTGCCTTTGCCGCAACACTATCCTGCACCAATGTTAGCCCCAGCAGAATATGCTCTGTGCCGACGTATTTATTGCCCAGTTTGACTGCTGCCTCCTGGGCTCTTGTAAAAACATCTTGCGCTTTTTGCGTAAATTTTCCTTGCATTTATCTCACCTTCCTTAGGTTGATTTGTTAGCCATTCAGCGTTGTGACTGCTAATTTCTTTTTGAAAATAAAAGGACTTTTCGTCCTCTTATTTTTCACGGAATCTATTCATCTATTCTATTATAATACACTTGCACGAAAAATGCAAAGACAGATTTTATAAATTTCCGATTTCTTCCAAAAAGAGGGAGAAGGGCTCCTTCTCGGGCAAGGCAGAAAAGGCAAATCCCTCCTTTGTTTCCGGGTGGATACCGGAAAGGCAGTAGGACCACAGAGCAATTTCTGTCCGACCCTTTTTGCGAAAAGACGGGTGATATTTTTTATCCCCCCAAATGGGTACGCCGGCATGGCTGGTCTGCACACGGATTTGATGATGACGTCCTGTAAAAAGGGTAATTTTTGCTAAAGTCAAGCAGCCATATTCCGTTTCCCGCTCTCCCAGCCTTGCATATTGCAAAATAGCCTTTTTGCTCCCTTTCGCTCCTTCGGGCACAACTTCCGAAAGGTTCGTGCGGGTATTTTTCCGCAAGAAATCCTTCAGAATCCCCTTTTCTTGAGGCAATTTTCCGCAAAGAACAGTCAGATACATCTTTTTTAACTGCCCCTCCTGCAACTCTTTGGATAGAAATGCTTCTGCTTTTTTTGTTTTTGCAAAAATCATGACGCCGCCCACCGGTCTATCCAGCCGATGCACCAACCCAAGAGGCTGATGGCAGCAATTCTCCAATGCCGAAAGCAGATCTGCATCTCCTGTTTTATCCGGCTGAACCGGTATTCCCTGCGGCTTCACCGCCACAAGAATATGCTTATCTTCAAACAATATATTACAATCCATGTGACACTTCCTTCAAAATCATACCGCTTTTGGGCGGCAGCAACAACTCTATCTGCCCGCTTTTGACAGGATAATGCACGGGGGCGTCCATAAAACCTTCCCGTCCTGTCGTCAGGAGATTTTCCATATCCCCTTCCGTATGAACCCCTATTTGCCATAGGGGAATCTGCACCTGCACCTGTTCCTCCGTATTATTCAATACAACAAGAATACGGTCATTTTCATCAAATCTTCCGTAAGCCAGCACGCCATAGGTCCCATATAGCTGTTTTAGGGAACCATGCCGCAGCACCTTATATTTTTTTCGCAGAGAAATCGCCTTTTTATGAAATAGAATCAAATCATGATTCTCTTTTCCCCATGGATAGGTGCGGCGGTTATCGGGATCCGTCCAGCCCACAACACCGGCCTCATCACCATAATAAACAGTAGGCGAGCCAATCCATGTCATTTGCAGAAGAACAGCTTCCCGCATGACCGCCAAATCAATGCCTTCCCCTGCCGCCTGAGACCCTTCGGAATACAATCGCCCCGTTTTGCCGTTGGTTCTGGTTAAAAAACGGGAGTGGTCATGGTTGCTAAGCTCATTCATGGCTGTAAAAAGCGCCTGGACAGGCAAGCGACCCATGTGATAACCCATTGCGCCCCAAAAGGCCTCGGCATTATTATATAAATCGTCCCTACGCTCTGTACTATGCTTAGAAACGCCTGTCAGAAACCATGTGACAGGCTCCATAAAGGCATCATAATTCATTACGCTATCCCACTGATCGCCCTCCAACCAAGAAGAAGCATCGCCGTAATGTTCCGCCAAAAGAAATTTATCTTTAGAAATGCCTTTTACAGCACTGCGAAATTCCGCCCAAAAATGATGGTTAAAATCGGCTGTTTTTCCCAAATCCGCCGCCACATCTAACCGCCAGCCATCGGCCTGATAAGGCGGAGAAAGCCATTTCTTCCCGATAGACAGTATTTCCTCCCTCAGGGAGGAACAGCCTTCTATATTCAGCTTCGGGTGGTTTTGGTAATCCCACCAGCCCTCATAGTTACCGTCCATTTTCCAATAAAAATAATTCCGATACGGGCTATCCGGATGGAGATAGGCGCCCTTCTCCTGATTCCGATAAATCCTTTCCCGATCCAGCCATTTATGGAATGCGCCGCAATGGTTAAACACACCGTCCAGCAGCACACGAATTCCCCTTTGATGGGCCTCTTCTGCCAATTTTGCAAAAAGGGCATCGGAAGCCGCCAGATTTTCGGCATCTGTGGTTCTGGTCTGATAAAGAGAGGCAGAAACATTCCATTGACCCTCCTCCAGAACAGTTCCCGTATCCGTAACAATTTTCCCAAGATGGGGGTCAATATGGTCATAATCCTGCACATCATATTTATGATTGCTGGGAGAAACGAAAATCGGGTTCAAATACAGCACTTCTACGCCCAAATCCTTCAGATAATCCAGTTTATTCAAAATGCCCTGCAAATCTCCGCCGTAAAAACGGCAAAAATCCCCTTCTTCAGGCAGTCTATCCCAATCCTCTACCCGCTCTACCATGCGAGCCAGGTAGGTATATTCATTGGTTTTGACATCATTTGCGGAATCCCCATTACAAAAACGGTCCGGCAAAATTTGATACATTACCGCACCCTTTGCCCAGTCCGGCGTTTGATAATCCCGCAGGATTTCAAACCAGCCATCGTCCTGATATTGGTGGAAATAACCGAACTTTGTGTAATAGCCGTACTGCTCGCCGTATTGCAGGCGGAAGTGATACCGTATTTTTTTCTCCGTCGTGGGAAGGAGTACTTTATAATAGGAAAACAATCCGTCCTGCTCCCTTTCCTCCATCAGGTATTCCCGCTCCTGTGTGCATAAAAAAACAGCCGTAAAGGTTCCTTTTCCTACACGGATGGCCACTTCCACCTGTTCCGTATGCAGTGGTTCCATGGGGGAGCGAAATTGCTTCGTTTCATCGCTGAATACCGCCTGCTCACGAAAGGTATCTAAATCCATATGTAAGTAGGACTCCATATTTTCCGGCATATTTTCCCACCACCTTTGATATGATTCTCTTATTATATGCACAGTCTTCCCCATCTGTCAAACAACAGAACCTACATGATGCAACAAACATACCTTGAGAACGTCCGGTCAATTACTTGCTTTTGTTTTTTCTCAAGGCAGTTTGTCATTCTCTTTCGTTCCATGAAAATTCGTATCCTTAACTTCTATAATCCGCCAAAACCTTTGCCAAATTCTCCTCTCCCGTCACCCGCAGGCCTTCCCGAATTTGCAGTATCTCTCCCTCCGGCAGAACAGAAAGCGGAATTTCCGTTCGCTCTCGCAGACGAATGGTTTTCTGTGCGTCTTCATAAAAAACTGCCAGATATCCACTGTCCTCACCGATAATATAGCTTTCGCTGCTCTTTCCTTCTATTTTGCATCGCAGCGTCACCTTTTCCGGAGAGAAATACACCAACTGCCAGCCCGTATAAACGCTTTGCAGCTGTTCCATATCCAACCCCTGCAAAAAATCCGGCGCCGGCTCTATTTGCTCCTTGGTAGCCTTATCCTCTGTATAAAAATACTGATAAATCATTTTGGTATTTGCATCAATTTTGGCTTCTTCCTTTATGACTTCCCTTGCCTGCGCCCGGGTCAGGTATTTTTCCGCCTCTTTATCCGCCAGATGCAAGGTATAACCATACCCCGCCGCCAATCCCAGCAGAAAAATGCTTACCGTTACTATGGCCATGATTTTCCTCATACTACCACCTCTTAATTTGAGTATGGGCAAAGGAAACAGAAAATATACAAAAAGGCCGTGCTTTTGCACAGCCCATTTGCCAAATCAATATAACCGCAAATGCACAGGAACCCCGTTATGATATGTACAGGGCAATTCCCCTTGAATCAGCGGCAGGAGGTAGTCTATCATTTCCTCCGTCACATCATTGCCGGCCTCATTGATCCATTCATCGGGAACTGTTTTGACCTGATTTGCGATTTTTGTAATATCCACAAAATCCACTTCAAAGCGATAAGGCTTTGTAGAGGTACGACGCAGTGCAACCATTTTTCCCGTACCGCCGGAAATGGCATAATCCGCCGCCGCCATGCCGATAAATCTGGCTTCATAAATATCCGCTGCAGATGCCACATGGGAGGCACAACGCTGCATGAGATTCAACTCCACGCTTCTTACTTTACAGCCGATTTCATGGCGTAGTATTTCCTCCAGATAACGGGAGGCTCCTGCCAGTATTTTATGACCAAAGGCATCTGCCGCCCGATTTTGCAGGGCATCGGTCAGATAATCCCCTTCCTCATTTTTTAAGCCTTCGCTGACGGCAATGATAACGGCGTGTTTTTCCGCCATTTTCGCTCGCACGTCATCTAAAAATTGGTCTACGGAAAACGGCCGTTCACACAGATAAATCAAATCCGGTGCCGGATCGCCGTTTAATCTGCCTAAGGCGGAGGCCGCTGTCAGCCAGCCGGCATCCCGCCCCATAACCTCTACAATAGTAATGGCCGGCAGAGCATATACATTGCAATCGCAGGCAATTTCGGAAAATGTGGTAGCAATATATTTCGCCGCAGAGCCAAAACCGGGACAATGATCCGTTTCCACCAAATCGTTATCAATGGTTTTGGGTGCACCAATGATATGAATATCATCAATATGCTTCATACGGCAATATTCCGACAGCTTATAGACCGTATCCATGGAATCGTTCCCGCCGATATAGATGAAATATCCAATATTATATTGACGGAAAACCTCAATGATTTTATCGTATTCAAAGGTATTTTCCTCCCATGAGGACAGCTTCATACGGCAGGAGCCCAGTGCAGAGGACGGTGTCTGACAAAGCAGCTGCAATGTTTCAGGGTCAGACAATATATCGTTCAGCTCAATCAGCTTTCCCGATAATACCCCCATAATGCCGTTTTTGGCACCATAAATACGGTCAATATTCTGATCCGCAAGTCCTTTTTCCACAACACCACAAAGAGTCGCATTGATGGCGGCGGAAGGTCCGCCGGACTGTGCAACCAATAAATTTTTCATGTTATGCCGCCTTTCCGGTTCCCCAATAATACTCCCTTTGCGACTTTTCATTTTGACACTTCCTCTATCTTAACATCAACCTAAAATCAACTTCAAGAAGAATAATATTGCAATAATAATGATAACCGGATTCAAATCCTTTGTCTTTTTGCTGAACAGTTTCAGCAGTACATAAGAAATGACACCAAATACCAAACCTTCAGAAATACTATATGCCACAACCATCATCAAAATGGCGATGAATGCAGGGAATCCTTCCGTATAATCGCTAAAGTCGATTTCCGTAACGTTTTCCACCATAAACAAGCCCACCGTAATCAACGCAGGCGTAGTGGCAAAGGACGGAATGGTCGTGATAACGGGAGAGAACAACAATGCAATCAGGAATAAAACGCCTGTTGTAAATGCCGTCATACCCGTTCTGCCGCCGTCTGTTACGCCGGAAGCGCTTTCTACAAATGTAGTTACAGTAGAGGTACCTAAGCAGGCACCCAAAGTGGTTGCCACAGCATCTGCAAAAAGCGCACCTTTGATACGGGGCAATTTGCCGTCTTTATCCAAGAAACCGGCTTTTGTGGAAACGCCGATGAGCGTGCCCAATGTATCAAACAAATCCACAAACAGGAACGCAAATACCACTACAATGAAATCTGAAATATTCATGCCCTTGAAAGACAGTTTGCCTGCAATGGGCAGTATACTGGGCGGTGCGGAAACGATGCCCATGGGAATCAGGGAATACGC
Source organism: Anaerotignum sp. (assembly GCA_017523325.1). Lineage (GTDB taxonomy): Bacteria > Bacillota > Clostridia > Lachnospirales > Anaerotignaceae > Anaerotignum_A. The sequence goes on from JAFWWO010000046.1 coordinate 25,275, forward strand.
CCCTGCATCAGGATTTACCTGATAAATGCCTGTCAGCTGGCAAATAATGCCCAACAGCCATGTTGCCAAAATACCCAGTAAAAGCGCACCTTTCACTTTTCTGACAACCAAAATCAGTGTAATCACCGTACCGATCAACGCCAAAGCTACGGGAACCGTTTTCACATCTCCCAATGCTACGCAAGTAGCAGGATCCCCCACAATGACCCCTGCATTTTGCAGACCGATAAATGCGATGAACATACCGATACCTACGCTGGTGGCTTTTTTCATATTCGTGGGAATGGCATTAAAAATCGCTTCACGCACATTGACTGCGGAAAGAAGAATAAATATCAGACCTTCTACAAAAACTGCCGCCAATGCCGTTTCCCAGCCATAGCCGTACTGCAAAACCACGGTATAGGTAAAATACGCATTCAAGCCCATACCCGGTGCCAATGCAAAGGGATAATTTGCAAAAAACGCCATAAAGAATGTACCCAAGGCAGAGGCAATACAGGTGGCCGTCAGCAGTGCGCCAAAATCCATACCCGTGGCGCTCATGATACTGGGATTGACCACCAGAATATACGCCATTGTCATAAATGTCGTCAATCCGGCGGTGATTTCCGTTTTCATGGTTGTGTTGTTTTCCTTTAGTTTGAAACACTTTTCAAAAAAACTCAATAAAAACCCTCCTTCAATTTTCATCAATATTTTTACAAGACAATACCTAGTATAATCCTTCCCGACAAAAACTGCAAGGATTCCTTTTCGATTTTCATCCGGTTTTATAATCTTTCCCAAAAAACTCACTCTAAACAGGTTTCGCTTTTTTTGCCCCTGTCCCATTCATTTTATGCAAAAGAAAGCCTTTACCGACTTTTTCTCTTGTCAAGATTTGATGCCTATGCTAATATAAAAGCAATCAATAACCCTGCCGTCGGCATTTTCGGCGGCTTTTTGTCAATTCCGATGTATATCATTCTGAAATGGAGGCCAGTCATGAACCGAGAAATGATTTTAATATTAGATTTTGGCGGTCAGTATAATCAGCTGATTGCAAGACGTGTGAGAGAACACCATGTATACTGCGAAATTCTCCCCTGGAATAAACCTTTGGAAGAAATCAAAGCGAAAAACCCCAAGGGCATTATTTTTACCGGCGGACCCAACAGCGTATATGATGAAAAATCCCCCAAATGCGACCCTGCCCTGTTTGCACTGGGCATTCCCGTTTTGGGCATTTGCTACGGCTGTCAGCTGATGGCGTATACCTTAGGCGGAAAGGTGGGTCACGCCGCTGAAAAAAGCGAATACGGCAAGGCGGAGGTAAAATTCGACACAAACAGCAAGCTGTTTCAGGGCATCGCAGAAAATGAAATCTGCTGGATGAGCCATACGGACTATGTGACAGAAATGCCCGAAGGTTTTCGTGTCGTCGGGACAACTCCTACCTGCCCTGCCGCTGCCATTGAGTGTCCCGAAAAGGGCTTCTACGGCGTGCAGTTCCACCCCGAAGTAAACCATACACCCCGTGGTACGGATATGATTCATAATTTCCTGTATGAGGTCTGCGGTTGCAGCGGCGATTGGACCATGACGAATTATATTGATGATCAGATTAAAAAAATTCGGGAACAGGTTGGCGATGGAAAAGCCCTTTGCGCCCTTTCCGGCGGCGTGGACTCCAGCGTAGTTGCGGCTTTGGTTTCAAAGGCCATCGGAAAACAGCTGACCTGCGTATTTGTAGACCACGGTTTGATGCGTAAAAACGAAGGAAATGAAGTAGAAGCGGCATTTGACGGGTTCTTTGATTCCCATTTTGTACGGGTGAATGCACAAGAGCGTTTTTTGAATAAATTAAAAGGCGTTACCGATCCGGAACAAAAGCGTAAAATCATCGGCGAGGAATTCATTCGGGTTTTGGAAGATGAAGCCAAGAAAATCGGTAAGGTGGATTTCTTAGTGCAGGGCACCATCTATCCCGATGTCATTGAAAGCGGATTGGGCGATTCTGCCGTAATCAAATCCCACCATAACGTAGGCGGTCTGCCCTCCGTTGTAGATTTTGAAGAACTGATTGAGCCGTTGCGGCTTTTGTTTAAGGACGAAGTGCGGCAAATGGGCTTAGAACTCGGCTTGCCCGACCATCTGGTGTGGCGTCAGCCCTTCCCCGGCCCCGGCTTGGGTATCCGTGTAATTGGTGAGGTTACAGAGGATAAGCTGGAAATTCTGCGAGATGCAGACGCTATTTTCAGGGAAGAAATTGCGAGCGCCGGTCTGGATAGAAGCATCAATCAGTATTTTGCAGTAATTACGGACGTCCGTTCCGTGGGCGTCATGGGTGACTTTAGAACCTATGATTATACCATCGCTCTGCGTGGCGTAACCACCACTGACTTTATGACCGCTGATTGGGCGCGTATCCCCTATGAGGTGCTGGATAAAATCTCTATTCGGATTGTCAATGAAGTGAAAAATGTAAATCGTATTGTGTATGATATTACGTCTAAGCCGCCCGCAACCATTGAGTGGGAGTAATAGCAATACCCCCCAGCTATGCTGGGGGGGGGGTAGTTTTACCAAGCAAAAGCCCTTAGCTGTGTTACCACAGCCAAGGGCTTTTATTATGTTTATACCTCGTCAGCTTATTTTACTGTATACCAAAGTTATGCTCGCTCCAATCATCATCGGAAATTGGCGTATCTGTCCCGATAGGCGTTTCTGTCTGATCGGAGGGTGTCGTATTCCCGGTTTGGGCAGGTGTATCATCCAGCGGATTTTCCCGAACAATATGATCCGATGTACAAGTCGTACTCACATCAATATCCAGCTTCCCTTCGCCGCCTTCCGGCTTTCCAAGGATTTTTCCATCGCTGCCAACAGCCAGAACCACATCCATTTTATAGCTCTCCGGACAATTGGCCGACGCCAGCTTACCGGAGTGTTTACAAATGGTATAGGATTTATGCAGATCGCATATACCGGTATCTCCCTTGAAATCAGCGGCTGCAATATCTGAATGTAATCCATGTCCATAATAATCCTGTCCGCATAGCCCGGTTGCCGTTTTTCCGGATACCCCACAGAAGGAAACATTTACAAGTCCCTCCGGTTTCTCAAATTTCTTATTCGCCAGCCCTTTATTCTGATGAATTTGGGACATGACGGTTCTCCAAATTTTCAGGTGAGCATTCCCGCTCCCTTTGATTTCTTTGGCTGTATCATATCCCATCCAGATACCGCCTGTGTAATACGGAGTGTAACCGTAGAAGGTCAAATCCTTTGTATCATTGGTCGTACCTGTTTTGCCGGCAACGGTCATTCCACTGATTGCTGCCTGCGTACCGGTGCCTTTTGTGATAACGTCCCGCATCATATCCGTCAGCATATAAGCTGTGGTTTCTTTCAGAACACGATGGGTTTCTGCCTGGTTGTTATCCAACAAGACATTTCCATCATGGTCATAGATTACCGTATAATACACCGGTTGATGATATACACCACCATTGGCAATAGAAGCATAAGCCGCCGTTTCCTCCAGTACGGAAACACCTTGCGTCAAGCCTCCCAGTGCCACTGCACCCCCTTTATCGTTATCTGTAAGGGTTGTAAAACCGAATTTTTGCAAATACTCAAAAGAAACATCTGCCCCTACCATCATAAACGTCTTAACCGCCAATACGTTCATGGAGTGCCAGATACCCTTACGGACAGTCGTCGGTCCCGCAAACCTACCGTCCCAGTTTTTGGGTGCCCAACTACCATATTTCACCGGTTCATCGATAATAATGGAACCCGGCATCAGAAGGCCTGTATCAATAGCGGGTGCATAGGCAGCCAAGGGCTTAAATGTGGAGCCCTGCTGACGCAATGCTTGTGTTGCCCGGTTGAACACAGAATCCCCCGGCTTTTCGCCCCGACCGCCAACCAATGCCTTTACTTCACCATTTTGCTGATCCATAATCACCATTGCCGCCTGTAAAGACTTTGAAATTGTAACTTTATCCAGTACAAGGGTATGGGTATCATCCAAAAGCTCTGCTTTCACGGACTCTACAAAGGCGTCCGCCTCACTCTGATTTCGCACCGTGGTCCGTTTTTCATAATGCGTTTGGTTTGTGTTTTCGTCGGGATTTGTGGTATCCAGAACAGAGATTAAATAAATCACATCCAGCATACCATCACCCGACGGGAATAAGCTATCGTTTTTCAGTGCCGTCTCTGTAATTTTTTGCATATCAGAGTCCATTGTCAGATGAATTTGCAGGCCACCGCTATATATCTTATTGTACGCCTGTGCTTTTGTGAAGGATTTCTGCTCCATCAAATCCTTAGCAATTTGGTCAATGGCGGCTTCTACGAAATAATTGTGTTTTGCATTGCCCTCTTCCTCATAGGAATTTTTGCAAACCAAATGACCGAATACATCTTCCGCCGCAGCCAAATCATATTCCTCTTGGGTAATAAAGCCCAATTCCTGCATTTTTTTCAAAACCGTAAGCTGTCGCTTCCGACTCTCTTCCGGATTGGCATCAGGTGCATACAGACTGGGATTTTTGGTAATGCCGGCAATACAAGCACATTCCGCAAGCGTCAATTCACTGGCATGCTTGCCAAAATAATAGAGGGCCGCTGTTTCCACACCACGCAGACCATGATGCAAGCTGATGGTATTTAAGTACAATTCCAAAACATATTTTTTGGCCTCTTCCTTCGTACCCAACTGCTTTCTTAAGGCTTTTTCCAAAGAAACAGCCAGATATTGTTCTTTGATTTTTCGTTCCAATTTTTTTTCGTTACCCAAAAGTTCGTTTTTTATCACCTGTTGGGTAATGGTGCTGGCACCTTGGGAAAAATGAAAACTTTTAACGTTTTCAAAAACTGCTCTTGCAATTCCCCGCATATCAATGCCGTTATGCTCATAAAAGCGTTCGTCCTCTATGGCAACGACTACATTCTGCATATTTTTTGTAGTAGCGGAAAGCTTTACATATTCCCGGTTTTCCGCTCCATGGAGCTTGTCTATCTCGTTCCCGTCTGCATCATACAAAACGGAGGTATAGGATTCCGGCAAAATATCAGCAGTATTAAGCATTTCCGTACTTTGCAGGATACCGAAAACCGTACCCAACCCTGCTCCTGCCACAGCAAAAGCAACAATCACGCATACAATAAGCAACGCCTTACCAATTTTGCTCGCAAAGGATTTCCCTCTGCGTCTTGGCCGCCGTTTTCTATGGGTGTTATGCGTAGCCTTCCTACCGGTATGTGACCGATTGGAGGAGCATCTCCTGTTTTGCGATTGATTCATTACTGTTCGTCCCCCTTTTTCACGGTTCATTGCGTACACAATGTCTCCGCTGTAGCCTATCGCAAAGCTACTTTATCATGGGCTTGCGCCCTATGTACATCTATTCCGAAATGCGCTTGTGTTCCATACCCTATCTTCCTCTTGACGCTTCTTCTGCCGTGCGACATTCGCAGCCTTCGGCTGCTCATCACGGGCTTTCGCCCTATGGGCAGATATGCGTAAACTACCCGCCGTTTGCAAGCAACCGGCTGTCTGTTTACACATATCTGCCCGCACGGCTTATTGCTAACGTGAACATTATACCAGAAATTGCTCATGTGTAAAAGGGATTTTCTTTAGACAATCTTACATATTTTATAAGATTTTCAAATTTCCCTGAAAAAAAGGCTTTTCTCTCTCCCTGACAGAAAAAAAGCCTATTTTTTTCTTCTCTTTCATATCTTTTTTAGGGGGTATGATGATGAGAAGAAAACGAAAATACGGCAAAAGAAAAAAACAGGGCGGCTTTTCACTTTTTTTATTTTCCTGCATGATAGTTCTATCTTTTCTCTGTTTTACGCAATTTGAAAAAAAATTCCTCCCTATGTTGAAAGAAATCTCTCATTTGCAGTGCAAAGCCATGGCAAATCACATCATCGATGATGCTGTGGAAAAAACTCTGACAGATATGGGGCTTTCCGATGCTCCTCTTCTCATAAAAGAAACCGGTGCAGAAAGCTATACTGCAAATACTGTCCTCGTCAATCGTTTTTGCACACAATTAAGCGAAACCATTACAACCACTTTGGAGCATTTACCCAAGGAGGTCATTCGCATCCCCGCCGGAGCCGCCTCAGGAACCGTTTTTTTCGTGGATATGGGGCCGGAAATTCCTTTTACACTATTGCCTATGGGTGCGGCTCATGTGGATTACGAAACCGCCTTTCAATCCGTTGGAATTAACCAAATAAATTACAAAATCTGGCTACATATTTCCATTGACATAAAAATTGTCAATCCCCTCTATCATGAGCCTTTGACACTGGAACGAAAAATTATGCTGGCAGATTTGATATTCAGCGGAAAAGTACCCAACCAATTCTTCCAGATGGGACAAACGGGCGAATATCTATTGACAGAATGAACAAACTGCTAGTATGATTATCAATAGCGAGTTTGTTTGATATGGAGGGAAAACTATGATTAAAACATTAGATGCCTTTTGGCGTGAAATCGCTGCCCTTTCTTATGATAGCAGTGATTATGGAATCGTTCGTTCTGACTTTAGAGAAAATGAAATTGATGCTTTCGTAAAATGCTTTCTGCCCGGCACCGAAATACTGAAGGATGGGAAAAACGGCACTCCCGTTGTCATGAAGGGTAAGGCAGATGATGATAAGGGTAAGACAGGTGCGGAGGAAATTGATTTCCACGGCTATCAGCTTTTTGATTATTCCGATACCGATGGAAATTGGGTGGTAATCACCTTCCCGGACCTGAATGCACTGGAACAGCATCTTTTAAGCGAGGCAGGCTATTTGAACTATTACAGCACCGATATGCTGGTTTTTGAAGATGGTGTATTCAAGCCCTTTCAGATTATGTTCAATGGGGATAACGATACAGTCATCGGTATTGATAAAGACCAGCTGGACTCCCCCATGGATATTAAAGCCATGCAGGGACGGATTTGGGTGCGTTGGATGGATCCAAAAGAATTGGAACCCCTCACCGATGATGAGGTCGAAGCCTATAAGCGCTCTATTGGAAAATAAAACGAAAAAGCGGAAATAGAAAATATTTCCGCTTTTTATATGCCTATTTTACGCCTTCCATTTCTCATGGAAGCGTTTTTCATATTCCGCCTGCAAGCCCTCACGAAAATCCGGATGGGCAATGGCAATCAACGCCTTCGCCCTTTCTCGCAGGGTCTTTCCCCAAAGCTGTGCAATGCCATACTCCGTTACCACATAATTGACCTCTGTCCGCAATGTAGTTACTGCGGCGCCGTGGTCAAGAAACGGCACAATTTTGGAAATGGTTCCTCCCGCTGCCGTAGAGGGCAACGCCATAATCGCCCGTCCACCTTTGCTCATATTGGCGCCCCGCACAAAATCCACCTGTCCGCCTACGCCACTAAACTGCATACCTTTTACAACCTCTGCATTGACCTGTCCCATCAAATCCACCTGAATACAGGAATTGATGGAAACCACATTATCATTTTGGGCAATGGTATAGGGATTATTGACATAATCCACCGCACGCAACTCGAAGGCAGGATTATTATCCAAAAAATCATAGAGTTTTTTGGTGCCTGCGGCGAAGGTAGCAATGCTTTTTCCCCGGTCAATCTTTTTTCGTTTGTTGTTAATGACACCGCTTTTGATAAGGTCAACCACGCCGTCTGCCGCCATTTCCGTATGCAGCCCCAAGTCTTTTTTATCCTTCAAAAAAGTCACCACTGCATCGGGAATACCACCGATGCCCAGCTGGAGGGTATCGCCATCCTTGACGAGAGAAGCGCAGTTTTCACCGATTTTGCGTTCTACCTCCGTAATGGGAACAGGCGGTAATTCCGGCATCAACCTATCTTCCTCTACAATGATATCAATGTCCCGCAAATGAATGAAGGAATCCCCCATCACACGAGGTAAATTTCGGTTCATTTGTGCAATCACCAGTCCGGCTCGGTCCTTTGCATAGGGAAGGTGGTCAATTCCCGTCCCCATAGAACAATAGCCATGCTGATCCGGCGCAGAAATTGAAATCAACAGCACATCTATGCCGCCCCTTTCTTCCAGCATACGGGGATATTGATGGAAAAACCCCGGCAGATATTCTCCCCTGCCCTCTGCGACAGCTTTCCTTGTGGTTCCGCCTAAAAAAATGCCATGAAAGCGAATATGCTCTTCCATACCCGGCTCCATGTGCGGAGCCTGACCCAACGAAAGCAGAAAATACAAATCCACATCGCGGAAAGCTTCTTTATTCCGTGCCAAAGCCTCTGTCAAAGCATAGGGTTCCGAACCGACGTGGGCAATCGAAATTTTATCGCCGGATTTGATATGACGAACCGCCTCATCGGCAGAAAGTATTTTCCCCTGAAATTGTTGCTTCCAATCCATTCCTTTCACCCTCTCTGTTTCAAACACTTGTTTTTCTACGTTCAGTATAACAAGTTTTCCCTTTGTTTACCATACAAAAATTTTCCGCAACGCAAAAAAGGATGCGTTCGTTTTTCACGAACCGCACCCTTTTGTATGCAGAAATAAATTAGTTCATTGCTTTTGCAACTTCTTCTGCGAAGTTTTCTTCTTTCTTTTCCATGCCTTCGCCTGTTTCATAGCGCACATAACGAGCAATTTCGATATCCGCACCAACAGCCTTTGCAACGGAATCAATATACTGCTTTACTGTCATATCGCCGTCTTTTACATAAGCCTGTTCTACCAGGCAAAATTCCTTCATTTCCTTTTTCAATCTGCCTTCAATCATCTTTGCAATGATATTATCGGGCTTATTGGCATTCTTAGGATCATTCTTTGCCTGTGCTGTCAAGATTTCTGTTTCTTTTTCAATAAAGTCCGCAGGAACATCCTTTTCGGAGATGAATTTAGGGTTCAATGCTGCAATCTGCATGGCAATGTTTTTACCCAATTCTACCAATTCATCGGATTCCTTTGCACAAGCCAGCTCAATCAGAACGCCGATTCTGCCGCCGCCGTGGATATAAGAAACCAGCTTACCGGACTGTGCTTTTTCATATTTTTCAAAACGTCTGATATTCAGGTTTTCACCGATTACGGCTACCTGCTGGCTCAGTGCTTCTCTTACGGTAAACTGAGGATCCAGCGCCCATTTTTCTTCAAAGAATGCTTCTACATCTGCCGCAGGTGTTGTTGCAGCCTGTTTTGCGACTGCCGCTACATAATCCCTGAACACCTGATTCTTTGCAACGAAGTCGGTTTCAGAGTTTACTTCTACGATTGCACCAACCTTATTATCATCACTCAGATAAACATCAACGATACCTTCAGATGCGATACGGCCTGCTTTTTTTGCAGAAGCCGCAAGACCTTTTTCTCTCAGCAGTTCTACTGCCTTTTCCATATCGCCGCCTGCCTCTGTCAGAACCTTTTTACAGTCCATCATGCCTGCGCCTGTCATTTCTCTCAGTTCTTTTACCATTGCTGCTGTAATAGCCATGTTTTTTCCCTCCATACGTTCATATTGTTAAAAAAAGAAGCTCCAGCCCGTTTATATGGCTGAAGCTTGGGCAAATGCCTTATTTCTCTCTATTATTCAGCTACTGCCTCTTCTGCTGCGGGTTCTTCTGTGGCCTGTTCGCCCTGCTTGGACTCCAGAACAGCGTCTGCCACCTTAGAAGCAATCAGTTTTACGGCACGAATTGCATCGTCGTTACCGGGAATAACATAATCAATTTCATCGGGATCGCAGTTTGTATCTACGATAGCCACAATGGGAATACCCAGTGTATGCGCTTCCTGCACAGCGATTTTTTCTTTTCTTGTATCCACAACAAACATCATATCAGGCACTTTTTTCATGTTTTTGATGCCGCCCAAGTTTTTCTCCAGCTTCTCCATTTCGTGCATCAGCTTTGCAACCTCTTTTTTGGGCAGAACTTCAAAAATACCGTCAGCCTGCATTTTTTCCAGTTCTTTTAATCTTGCAATTCTGGTTTTGATGGTGTTGAAGTTTGTCAGCATACCACCCAACCATCTCTGGTTTACATAGTACATACCGCATCTTTCTGCTTCTTCCTTGATGCATTCCTGGGCCTGCTTCTTTGTGCCAACGAAAAGAATTTCGCCGCCATCTGCGATGCAGTTACAGATTTCTGCATAAGCATCATCAACCTTTTTCACTGTCTTTTGCAGGTCGATGATATAGATGCCGTTTCTTTCTGCGAAGATGTATTCCGCCATTTTAGGGTTCCATCTTCTTGTCTGGTGGCCAAAATGCACACCTGCTTCTAACAACTGTTTCATTGAAATTACGCTCATAGCGCACCTCCTATTGGTTTGTCCTCCGCATCTTCCCGCAGGAAACCGATTCCATCGGCACCAAACCTACGGCAACAAATGCGTGTGTTATGATTTATACCAAATTACTTTACCACATTTTCCTGCATTATGCAAGAATGTTTTGAATATAATCCTGATTTTTATAAAAAATTCCACCGAATCCTGCGCTTTCCGCAAAAAAACAGTGCGGGAAATCCCGCACTGCTTCATTGTTTACGCATAAAAGCAATTTTTATGCTTCTTCTGCTTTTTCTGCTTTCTCTGCATTTGCAGCAGCTTCTTCTTTCATTGCTTTCAATTCATCCACTGCATCCTTTGTTACAATAACCCTCTTATTGGTATTATCCCAAACGATGCAATCATCGGAAATACCGAATGCATTGAACATTGCTCTGAAAGGAAGGAATGTTCTGCCATCCTTAATTACAGGTGTCGTATCAATAACGGTTCTTACGCCGTTTACGATTACTACATTTACGCCAATCTGAACAACAATCGTCTTACCGTCAGGTCTGCGTACTGTTGCAGTCTTTGTTGCGTCATCCCATGTGATGTCGCTGTTATCGATGGACAGTGCATGAGCAAATGCTCTCAAAGGAAGCATTGTTCTGCCGTTCATATCGATATAAGGTGCAACGTCTGTGTAATATTCGGAGCCATCTACTGTGTATCCTCTGCTGCCAATAGTGAATGTAACGAATGCATCTACATTTACATCTACATCATCTGCACCTTTCACCAAAAGTTCAGACTTATAGTTGCCGTCAGTTGCATTATTACCCAAATCATAAACAGCCGTCAAAACATATTTGCCGGGTTCCAGATCGGCCAGCTTATCGCCTGCATCCAGTTTCCAATCACCTTTTGCATCTACTTTTGCTTTGCCAATCAGTGTACCCTTGTTATTTGTCATACTGCTTGCATCTTTGCCGTATACAAGGATTTCTTTATTGCTCTGTGCTGTACCGGTCAGCGTTGTTGTTCCTTCCTTAACAGCCTTTTCGTTGACAACAATCGCTTTTGTCTTCGGTTTATAGCTACTACCGCCACCGCTGCTGCTGCCACCGTTGCTGCTCGGTTTGGGAACATTAAAGGTGGATGTCACAGTATACAGATTTTCACCATCGGTAGTGATATCTTCATAGGTTGCTGTAATCACATGCTGACCCACGGTAAATTCTGTGTTCACACCGTCACCAAATGTTACGCTCCACTTACCGTCAGCATCTACATACATTTCGGAAGGGCTCAACAGTTGGCTGTTGTACTGCGCACCTTCGCCGATTCTTACCCAAATCTTTTCGCCGGGCTGACCTGTACCAGTAATGGTCAACTGTTTTGTGCCATTTGCAACAGTAGCGCCGTTCTTCGGATAAGTAATGACGATAGGAGCTGCATTTTCGTTCTCCATTGTGGTAATCTTGATTGTTTCGGATACAGATTCAGATGCGTTATCCGCTCTGTCAACCTGTCTGAATGTAACTTCTTTGCCCAGTTCTTTTCTGATGCCGGATTCCAGACCAAGTGTTGCTTTCTTAACTGACCATGCACCGCCATCGTTTGTTACCTCTTCAGGTGCAACTGTTGTCCATGTATCGCCGCCATCGAAGGAATACTGCAACTCATAATTGATGGGTTCGCCATCTGTGTAAGCCAGCAAGCCTTCTCCTGTGATTGTTTCATCTCTATCATAGATAGGATTTACTGTCACAGCTTCGGGAGCCTGATTATCAATTACCAAGTTTACAATCGCTTCACCAATTACGCCTTCCTTACCGGAATTTTCCAAATTGGTATAAACAATCTTGAACTGGTAGTTGTTTTCCGGTTCCTCTTTGCTCAGTGCACCGATATTCAAATCTACGCTCCAAGCATTGCCGGATACTGTCCATTCTTTTACGCCCGTGATTACGGAGTCAGCATTTACGTTCTTACCCTTATCAAAGAAAACAAAGCTTACTTTAACGTTCTCGTTTGCAGCTTCGCCTTTTACGCTAAGAGTATTTATTCTGTCGCGGTTTACATAGTAAGTGTCAACGCCATTTACTACATACTTTGTCAAACCGCCAACATAAGTAATCTTCAGTTCATCAACCGTACCGATAGCGGGATCGCCGGGATCGCTCTCCTCTGCTTCTTTTACTGTAAACTTATTGGAAGCTTCAGATTCATTGCCCGCCATATCGGTTTCGGTCACATAAATTTCTGTGCCTGCCTTCTGCTGAGGAATCTTAATAGTCCATACATTGTCCTCAAGCGTCATATCTGTTTCGGGAACAGCGATATCTGTGCCGTCAACATAAACCTTGATTGCGCCCTTATCGCCTTCCGCAGCCCATTTATAAGGCATTTCATTGCTTGTTACCTTCAGCACTGTTGTTCTGTTGGAAACAAACTCGTTATCGATTGCAGGAGCCTTGGGCGCTGTGGAATCGGGATAAATATATGTGGTGTTGCTATCCAGCTTATTATCCGTTACCGTTTCGCCTTCTTCAACAAATCTTGCTACAACTGCAACCTTTGTGCCTTCAATAACCGGAGGTGTCTTACCGGAGTCGCTCAGCGCTTTAATCAATTCTATTTCGGAATTGCTTGCGCCTTCGCCACCAAATGTTACTGTCCATTTCTTATCATCATTTACAGTTGCTCGTTTCACGAAATAATCCATGAAATCTACCTGAATTGCAACGTCAATTTCATCTGTTTTCTGTGCAGTTGTAGTGCCTGTAAATTTGATTGCGTTATTTACGATTGTATTGATGAAAGGATTGTCCAAATCATCAATCGCAATGTCGTATTCCTGAACAGATGCAGTTTCTACCTTAACCGTGTTGGAAGGATCGGAAACGTGACCTGCTTCATCTGTTACAACCGCATATACTTCATCCCCTGCACTCAGATAACCATCAGCGGAAATATCCACTGTCCATGTGCCATCATCTGCAACTGTTACAGTATATGTGCCCTTCGGTGTGGTAAGCGTCAGTTCCATACCTGCTTCTGCTGTACCATAGATAGCTGTGGATTTGGTTGTTACCTTGCCATCAACATTGTTACCGTCTACCACGGAGCCTGTGATTACAGGAGCATCGGGTGTTACAGTATCAATAGTAATGGTTGTGGTATCTTGTGTATATTTTCCTTCTTCAATTTCAGGCCGTTCGTCCAAAAGTCTTGCAGTTACGGTATATGCACCGTCATCCAAGCCTTTGAAAAGTGTTTTATTGTACTCCCATGTTGCTTTCCATGTGCCATCAGTACCTACTGCAACCGCCTGAGCGGGCAGAGCAAGTTCGCCCATTTCAAACAGCACTTCTACTTGCATTCCGCTGTAAACTTCTGTTGTTGTACCTTCGATTACAATATCCTTTTCATCCAGGACTGCATCGATTACCATGTCATCATCTGCGGAAGTCTTTGTGATTTCCACTGCGATTGCAGGGTCATACTTCACATCGATGGAAAGAGGCACTTCAGATTCTTTGCCTGCTTTATCCACTTCTGCTACTTTGATTTCGGAACCATAGGTAATGTAGCTATCCTTATCAAATTCAGGCAGAGTGATTATCCACTGGTTTGCTTTTGCTTCGTCGTCGCTTACTACCGGTTCTACTGTAACGCCTGTAAGTTCTACATCGTTTACATAAACCTTAGCGGTTGCTGCATAGCCGCCCATTTTTACTGTAATTTCTTTCGTTCTGTTGGTCACTTCCGTAGGTTCTACCAATTCGGGTGTACCGGGCAGTTCTTCAACCACTTCTACTGTAATCTCAGCAGACAAATCTGCATAAGCGGGATCTGCATAAGAGATCTTCACTGTATATACACCATTTTCCAGCGTTGCCATAGAACCAAACAAATCGCTTACCTTTACAGTCTGTTCTGTTTTATCAACACCTTCAAAATGCACTTCATTACCTTCAGGTGTTGTTACTGTTGCTTTCAGAGGCAGAATGGTATCATCTGCTTCTGTTACAGTGTACTTGAATTCAGATGCATTTTTGCGATAAATAAACTGTTCTTCAGGTGTTGCCTTAATCTGTGCAACATCTTCTCTCTTCAATACCTTTGCCGTAATGGGTGCAGACTCATTACCTGCCAAATCGGTGATAGTAACTTCGATAGGTGTATCTACAAAATATTTGTCGATCTCAAACTCTACTTCGCCGTCAAAATTGTCATCTTTCACTGCTTCGTAAGTCTTATCGCCGATTTTCAGTACAACTGTTGCGCCTTCATCGCCTTCAGCCAGTGTCAGAGTTACCTTTGTGGTATTATCGAAAATCTGATCCAAGCCTCCAATTTCAGTCGGCGCTTTTGTATCCACAACGATAACTTTCGTTGCTGTCAGCTCAAGTTCCTCATCTTGATATGCAGGATCTGCATATTCTACTTTGATGGTGTATTCGCCACCTTGGTAGATCCCACCAGCTATGCCATATTCATTAGCCTTAATTGTGAAGTCCTTATCAGCAACGGCATCTTTTACCTTTTTATCTCCTACCCAAACGTTTACCTTTGCATCTTCTTCATATGTCGCTGTAAACGTCAGTTCTGTGTTAACTTTTGTGTAAGCCTTGCCGGTAAGAGTGTTTACACCGTAAGATTCAGGTGTTGTTATCTCAATCGGCGCCACTTTGCTGGGTTTCACTTTATTACCTGTGAATTCTTTGCTATTGCCTGCCAAATCGGTTACAACAGCAGTAATTTCTGTACCAACGGGATGTTTTTCAATATCAAACTCTACCACGCCGTCAAAATCGTCATCTTTCACTGCTTCGTAAGTCTTGTCGCCGATTGTCAGTGTAACTGTTGCGCCATAATCGCCTTCATCCAGTGTCAATGTTACCTTTCCGGCAACATCATAGATTTCATCCAGACCTGCGATGTTTTCAGGTGCTGTTAAATCCACAACAATAATTACTTCCGCCGCCAGTTCCTCATATGCAGATTCTACATATTCCACTTTAACGGTATGCTCACCTGCATCAAAGGATGCTTTGTCGAAAGCACTGGCAGGAACTGTGATAACAGTTTTGCCTTCCTCATCTACTGCTATCTGCAGGCCATCGTCCTTTACTTCCTTGCCGTCTACAAGCACCTTGATTTGTCTGCTTGTTTCGTAGTCTACTTCAAATGTAAATTTTCCTTTTACGTTAGTATAGAATATGTTTGTATCGTCATATTGAGCCGCATCAACAGGTGTAATAGTAATTTCTTTCACTTCGCCGGGCAATACTTCATAGTCTTCGCCTTCATCATTGACAGTGAATGTCGTGCTATTGCCTGCTAAATCGGTTACTGTAACGCTCACTTTTGTGCCGGCAGGATATGTTTTGCCAAAAGCAAAAGTTACCTTGCCGTCAAAATCATCATCTACTCCAGTAAATGTATCAAATGTATCTGTATCTTCTTCGCCGATTGTCAGTTTAACTGTTGCACCCTCATCGCCTGCATTCAGTTCCAGAGTTGCGCTTTCGGAGGTATTCACGATGGTATCCAGACCGCCGATGGACGCAGGTGCTGTCATATCCAGCACAATCGTCAAAGTAGCTTTTTGTGTGTAAGCAGAATCAGCATATGTCACTGTTGCAACATATGTTCCTTCCTCAAATCCGGCTGAGCCATAGATGCTGCAAGGAATTTCAACAGTAGGTCCGCTTGTAACGCCGGGAACCTCTTCTATATTTCCGTATGCATCCGTCAATTCTACTTTTATTTCCTTGCCTTCTGCATGTGTTACATCAAAAACAAATTCGTTCTTATTGTTGGTGTATACCACACCGTCTTTATCTTTACCGTACTCTTCCTTCGGTGTGATTTGAATGTCATCAATCTCACCAACTTCAACCATAAATTCGCACTCAGCAGTTTTACCGGTATAAACATTTAACACTTTAACTGTTGCTTTACCGGCTCTGCCTGATACATAATCCAGAGGTACTTTCCACTTGCCGTCAGCGCCAACCTCAGTTGTTTCTTCGCCTCCATCTGCAAATGTAACGGTAATTTCACCGTCAATATCGCCGGAAGTACCGGTAACCGCAGCACCGTCTATATCCATGTAAAATGTGTCCTCATCGGTTTTTACATCTGCTGTATTCTTTACAACCATTTTAACGGAGGTGAAAGCTTCTATGAAACCATCATATGTTACGGTTACATCATACTCACCGTCTGCTGCGAATGTTACATCATCGATTACAGCCTTATTGGAAGCATCTACCGGAAATTTCTTTGAAGCACCGTCCTCATTGGTAACTTTAACTGTCTTAGGCGGCAATACGCCTCCGTTATCGCTCACTTCCACTACAATCGGCATATTTCGATTTACATAGAATTTGCCATCGCTTGCAGCAATATTTCCGCCGATTTTATCAATCAAAGGTGCATCTTCGGGGTCAGCAAATGTAACAGTCGCCACATTGGAAATAACGCCTTTGCCGCCGCTGTTCAGTTTGCCGTCGCCGATTATGTTCTTCACGGGAACTGCTCTTTCCACGTCGTCACCGATGATGGTATCAAACAACTGCAGGCAAGCAAATGCCTTTTCTCCGCTTTGCGCCTTGTAGGATGTTGTAACAGAGCCGCTTGTTGTAAATTTTTTTCCAAATTTGAGGCTATAACCGGCATCTGTTTCGCCCTTTACCCAAAGAGACAACGTGCCATATGTGTCTTCAGGAACGTCATACTCAATTACATAGCCTTCTCCCGCTGTGGCTTTTGTAATCTCGGGAGCAGTATAATCCATAGGCTGAACCACTACAAATTCAGCTTTTGTTTTCTCGAAAATCGCTTTGTAACCTTCCTCAAAATCGGTAGCAAAATCGGAACCACCTTTGACATATGCCGCAACAGTATATTTACCTGTTTCTAACTTACTAAAGTCATATTTGCTACTGTTGTAGTTCTCGCCGAGCTGAAACGTTACTTCCCCACCAGCCAAAATGTTTGCCGAATTCTTATGGCCAAGCTCTCTTATTTCCTCGTCATCCTTATCCAATACACCTACACTCACTCTAGCGGTTCTCGGCGTATCATCTCCAACATAACCTGCTGCACCGTCTGCTTCATAGGTCCCTGAAAGAAGATGATAAGTTAATTCGCCTTTATAGGCCGACTCGTCATCCCAAGCCCACTCAGTATCAGTAGAATGAACAATCACAGCAGGGCTTTCCGCCATAACAGGAACAGAAAGTCCCAGTACCATGGCAAGAGAAAGTGCACCAGAAAGCAATTTTCTCGCTTTATACTTCATAATAATCTTGTCCCTCCTTACTTTAGTTTGAATAGCGTACATTCCTTTCGCTATTTCTCGTTATATCAGGATCGGAATTCCGGCAATCCCAATATAAATTTCCCCTCTCTCCTTTCGTTAAAAAAATAAGACAATTTACAAAAATTGCCATCAGTTTCACCGAAATCGCAGTGATTCCGGCTTTGTTT
This sequence comes from Anaerotignum sp., assembly GCA_017523325.1. Lineage (GTDB taxonomy): Bacteria > Bacillota > Clostridia > Lachnospirales > Anaerotignaceae > Anaerotignum_A. The sequence goes on from JAFWWO010000046.1 coordinate 43,050, forward strand.
TGCAAAGTTCTCCTCTTCGGCTATTTGCACAACAACTATGCAACCGCCGATATATCACACCCTTTCAAGAAATAACCGTGAAAACACGTCAGTTTTTGAAAAAAACTGTATATACTATTTCATGGAAATTATACCACATTTACCCCCCGTCCTGTCAACTATTTTTGTAAAGTTTTTCTAAAAAATACAAACCAAAAATAAACAGGATATTTTACAAAATATCCTGTTTATAAAGCATTGATATAAAAAATTTTTATCGTTTTTCATGTCATGAATACAAAAGTTTTTAAGTTTTTTTATTCCCGCACATAGCCGCATTTTTCATTGGAACAAACGATTTTCGGATTTTTCCTGCCCTTTTCCTCCAAATAGCTGCCGCAGTTCGGACATTTTTCTCCTGTGGGCTTATTCCAAGACATAAAGCCACATTCCGGATTATTTTCACAGCCGTAATAGGTGCGGCCTTTTTTCGTCTTTTTCATTAAGACCTTTCCGCCGCAATCGGGACAGTTGACACCGGCTTCTTCAAAATAAGGCTTGGCATTCTGACATTCCGGGAAGCCGGGACAAGCAAGGAATTTTCCGTATCTTCCGTATTTGATAACCATATTTCTGCCGCATTTTTCACAGATGACATCGCTGACCTCGTCTTTAATTTCCACCTTATCCAGCTTTTGTGTTGCATCGTCCACACAGCGTTTGAAATCGGGATAGAAATCACGAATTACTTGTTTCCATTCTTCGTGCCCCATTTCCACCTCGTCCAACCGTTTTTCCATATGGGCGGTGAAATCAACATCCACAATCTCGGAAAAATACCCTTTCATAATATCATTGACAATTTCGCCCAATTCCGTAGGGAACAGGTTTTTGGCTTCTTTTGTGACATAATGGCGGGTCTGTATGGTCGTCAGGGTCGGGGCATAGGTACTGGGACGTCCCACGCCGATTTCCTCCAAAGTTTTAATCAAAGAAGCATCTGTATATCTGGCGGGTGGTTGTGTGAAATGCTGTTCCGGCAGCAATTCCTCCGCCTTCAGTATATCCCCCTCGGAAAGCTTGGGTATCATTTTTTCATCTTCTTCCTCGCCCTTGCTGTAAACCTCCAAAAAACCGCTAAAACGCAATCGAGAGCCGGTTGCACGGAAGCCATATTCCCCCGCCTGCAATTTCACGGAAAGGGTGTCATATACCGCCGGACTCATTTGGCTTGCCACAAAACGCTCCCAAATCAGTTTATAAAGACGATACTGGTCTTTGGAAAGCGATTCCTTGATGCTGTCCGGTGTACGGCTGATATTTGTAGGGCGGATCGCTTCATGGGCATCTTGGGTCTTCCCTTTGGATTTATAAATCGTCCGTTCCGGATTTACATATTCCTCACCGTATTGTGCTTTGATAAATTCTACCGCAGCGGCATAGGCTTCATCGGAAACACGGAAGGAATCGGTTCGTATATAGGAAACCAAACCGACAGTACCCTCTCCCTTGACATTTATACCTTCATACAACTGCTGGGCAACCATCATGGTTTTCTGGGATGCCATATTCAGATGCTTGCTGGCCTCCTGTTGCAGGGTACTGGTAGTAAAGGGCGCAACGGGCTTTTTCTGTCTTGTGCCTGTTTTCACCTCTGTTACCTGAAAGGACTTGTTTTTGATGCCTTTCAATACAGCATTGGTTTCGGTTTCCTTGGAAAGGTTAATTTTTTCTTCGCCCTTTCCGTAAAATTTTGCTTCAAACCCTTTGCCGGAGCCGTCTTTCAAAACAGCACCCAACGTCCAATATTCCTCCGGTATAAACTCCCGAATTTCTTCCTCCCTATCACAAATCAAACGTAGGGCAACAGACTGCACCCTGCCGCCGCTCAGGCCTTTCTTCACTTTTTTCCATAACAGATTGCTGACGGTATAACCCACTACACGGTCCAGCACGCGGCGAGCCTGCTGTGCGTCCACCAAATCCATATCAATATCTCTTGCTTCGGAAATGGAACGCTTTACTGCCGTTTTTGTAATTTCATTAAAGGTGATACGGCTGATAGGCTTATCCTCCAAATTCAAAGCATGGAGCAGATGCCAGCTGATGGCCTCCCCTTCCCGGTCCGGGTCAGTTGCCAGAAAAACTTTATCCGCCGCTTTGGCATCTCTGCGAATTTTACTTAATAATTCGCCTTTCCCGCGTATGGTGATATATTTCGGTTCAAAATCATGCTCAATATCAATACCCAGCTGGCTTTTGGGCAAATCTCTGATATGCCCCATAGAAGCTTCGATTTTATAATTACTCCCCAAAAACTTGCCAATCGTCGTTGCCTTTGCCGGGGATTCCACAATCACAAGATATTTTTTCCCTTTTGTTTGCTTGGTTGTCTTTTTCTTTTTTTCCGCTGCTGCCTTTGCCATTGTTTCACCTCAAATCAACTTTCTCTGATGTATCCCGCATAAGGTATTTTTTTAATATAGCCGGATAACTCCAACAAAGATAAGATATATTGTACTTCCTGTATATTCTTATGCAGCTTCCGGCACAATGCTTCCGCATCTATGGGAATATCCTCCGGAATCTGTGTATAAACTTCCTTTTCTTCAAAATCAAGGCTCATCGCAACCTTCTGTTGAAAAGCCTGCTTTTCCTTTTCCCGATATGCAATGCCCAACTCCTGCAAAATATCATTTCCCTCCGTAATGATAGGACAGCCCTGTTTGATGAGAGCATTCGTGCCATAGCTTAGGGCACTGGTTACATTGCCCGGCACAACAAATACATCTCTGCCGTTTTCTAAAGCAAGATCCGCTGTAATCAGAGTGCCGCTTCTTTTGCCCGCCTCCACAACAATCAGCATACGGCTTAAGCCGCTGATGATACGATTGCGATAGGGAAAATTCTTCGGCACAGCAGGGGTACCCGGCGGATATTCCGAAAGGACGCAACCATTGGCCACAATACGCTCCATCAAGTTTTCGTTTTCCTTCGGATAGCAAATATCCAAACCACAGCCCAAAACCGCTATGGTTCTTCCGCCGCCGTCCAAAATGCCCTTATGGGCTTCGCTATCAATCCCTTTCGCCATGCCGCTGACAACAATTACGTTCGTTTTTCCCAGATCCTTTGCCAGATCATAGGCAACGCCTGCGCCGTACCTGGAGCATTTTCTCGCACCGATAATGGCTACGGTTTCAATCCCCTCCTCCGGCAATGTCCCTCTGACATAAATGCCCACAGGCGGATTATAAATCTCACGCAAAAGCCGAGGATAGCTTGGGTGCCAGTAGGAATAGAATTGAATATCCTTTTCTTCCAATTCTATTATCCAATCATTCAAGATAGCCTCATCTCTGGAAGAAAGAAGTGTATGCAGTATCTTTTCCGGAAGCCCCGGCACCTTCTTCAGCTCCTCCGGCTCTGCCTTCCAGACGGCCTCTCCACTGCCGAAGTGTTCCAAAAGCATATGGATACGTTTGAAGCCTACCCCATCCAGACGGGACAGCCACATCAAATAAAACTCCTCCATAACGAACACCCCTTCCTTACCCGCAAGTCACGTCCTTTACTATAATGTGTTTCTTTTCAAAATTCAATAGTTATTTTTCAACGAAAGAAAAAATTTAACGAGAACCGTCTTATAATTCTTATAATATAGAAGAAATCCGACATTTCATTGCACTTTTTCATAAAAATTGGTATGATAGAAAAAAATTCCGCAAGAAAAGAGGCAATCACTTATGCTTTCTATTATAAAAAGTGCCGCTCTGATGGGCATAGACAGCTACCCCGTGGAGGTGGAAGTAGATTTAAGCAGCGGGCTTCCCTCCTTCGATATTGTCGGTCTGCCGGATTCTGCCGTAAAGGAATCCAGAGAACGGGTGCGGACAGCCATTCGCAATTCCGGTTTCGCCTTTCCTGTAAAGCGTATCACAGTCAATCTGGCTCCCGCCGATACCAAAAAAGAGGGAGCATCTTTCGACCTGCCTATCGCTTTGGGTATCCTTGCCGCAACGGAGCTTTTCCCTGCCGCAGCAACCGGAAACTCCCTGATTACAGGGGAGCTTTCTTTGGACGGTTCCGTACGCCCTGTCAACGGGGTATTGCCCATGATACATGACGCTTGGAAAAGAGGGGTCACTACCTGCTTTGTCCCCGCAGACAATGCGGAGGAGGCAGCTTTGGTCAACGGTATGACGGTGTATCCCGTCCATAACATAAAGGAAATTGCAGCCCATTTTTCCGGCGGCAAACAAATCCTGCCCTACGAAAAAAATCAGGACTTTTTCCCCCATGGGGAGGACGAGCAAGAGGGATTGGATTTTGCCCATGTGAAAGGGCAGGAAAACGCCAAGCGTGCCATGGAGATCGCTGCGGCCGGCGGGCATAATATTTTGCTAATCGGCCCTCCCGGCTCCGGAAAAACCATGCTGGCAAAGCGTTTGCCTACCATTTTGCCGGACTTAAGCTTTGAAGAAAGCATTGAAATCACAAAAATATATAGCGTAGCAGGGTTGTTAAAAGAGAAAAATGCATTGGTGCATAACCGCCCTTTTCGTTCTCCCCATCACACCATTTCTCCCTCCGCTTTGACCGGCGGCGGGCGGATTCCAAAGCCCGGCGAGATTTCGCTTTCTCATCATGGGGTATTGTTTCTGGACGAATTACCGGAATTCCAGCGGAACGCCCTGGAAGTCATGCGCCAGCCATTGGAAGATGGGAAGGTCACCATCTCACGGGTAAACGGCACACTGACCTTCCCCTCGGATTTTATGCTGGTTGCGGCAATGAATCCCTGTCCCTGCGGCTATTTGGGCAATAGCGAAAAATGCCATTGCTCCACCAGCGAAATCATGAAATATCATCGGAAAATCAGCGGGCCTTTGCTGGATCGTATTGATTTGATGATTGAAATGCCTGCAGTGGCCTATGAAGATTTGGAAAGCACCTCCCCTGCCGAAAACTCCGCCACTATAAAGGAACGGGTGGTGCGAGCCCATAAAATACAATTAGAGCGGTTCAAAAATGAGGGGATTTTCTTTAATGCACAGATGAATGCGGCACAAATCGAAGCCTACTGCCCTCTTTCCCCAAAGGAAAAAGAGCTTTTGCGTTCTGCCTTTGAAAAAATGGAGTTAAGTGCCAGAGCCTATCATAAAATACTGAAAATCGCCCGTACTGCCGCCGATTTGGCAGGAGCGGAACAGATTACACTGCCTCATCTGTTGGAGGTATTGCAGTATCGCTCTCTGGATAGAAAATATTTGCTGTAAGAGGTTTTTACCATGATATATTCCAAAGAACAAATGTCCGAATCCTTTCTCATCGGCGTGTTGCTTGCCATTGTGGGGGGATTTTTGGACGCCTATACATATATGATACGTGATGGTGTTTTCGCCAATGCTCAAACAGGGAATATCGTTCTGCTGGGAATTCATCTGGCAGAAGGCAAATGGCTGCAGGCCTGTACCTATTTTATCCCGATTTTGGCATTTGTGCTGGGTATTTTCCTCAATGAATGGATACGAAAGCTTTTCCTGCCATTGCCGAAAATCCACTGGCGGCAAATTGTCATTTTATTTGAAATGGCAATACTTTTTATCGTTGCCCTATTGCCTCAAAGCCATACTTATAACATCATTGCCAATGTGCTGGTTTCTTTTGTCTGCTCCATGCAGGTACAGAGTTTTCGCAAGGTGCATGGGCTGCCTTATGCCACCACCATGTGTACCGGCAATCTGCGCAGCGGCACAGAGCACTTGTTCCGCTTCGTGCAGAATAAAGACAGAAACGATTGGATAAAAAGTCTGCATTATTACGGAGTGATTCTGTTTTTTATTTTCGGTGCGGGCATCGGAGCCATCGCAACCCTTCGCCTTGCACACCATGCAGTCGCATTTTGCAATATCTTTTTGCTGGTGGTTTGCGGACTTCTTTCTATTAAAAATAAGGACTCATAACCTTAAAAGGCTTTATGCATAGATTGCACAAAGCCTTTTATTTATATCTGTAATTGAATGGAACTTCCGCTGTTGCTTTTTTTGACCAAAACTTTCTTTGCAATGCTCTCCTTTAATTCGGATACATGAGAGATAATGCCAATCAAACGATTGCCATAGGATAGCTTTTGCAAAACCTCGACCGCCTGTTCGCGGGAGCGGTCATCCAAAGAACCAAAACCTTCATCAATAAACATGGCATCTACCCGCACGCCACCTGCATGCGCTTGAATGACATCGGAAAGTCCCAATGCCATACATAATGACGCCTTAAATGCTTCCCCGCCGGAAAGTGAGCGAACAGAACGGCTTTTCCCCGTATAATAATCCACCACTTCCAACTCCAATCCCGCTTGACTTCTGCGGTTTGCCGCCCGTTGGGCGTGGAGCAGTTGAAAGCGGCCTTCTGTCATATCTTTCAAGCGGAAATTCGCCGCCTGCAGCACCTTCTCAAAATAAAACCCCTGCACAAACTGCTCAAAGGCAATTTTATCTTTTCCCGCCAATTCTCCATTGGCGGTTTTGGAAAGCTCCATCACCGGCAGATATTCTTTTTCCGCTTTTTCCCGATTTTCCAATTCTACCTTACAGTACCGGGTGAGGTTTTGTAAAACCGCCGCTTTTTCCCGCAAACGATTGCCCGCTTCCTTTTGGCTTTCCTTTTGCGCCTTACATTTTTCCAACTGTTCCGCCAAAGAGGAAATATCCTTTTCTTCCCTATTCTCGCATTCTTTTTCCATACTTTCTTTAGCCTGTTGCAATATCGCTAAATCAGAAAAGAATTTACGGTTTGCTTCCTCTCCCTGTTCCAATATATCCCGCTCCGTCAATATTGCGGCAAATTCTGCCTCATTCAAAAAGCCCCGTGACTCCAGCATTGCCTGAAAAGCAGTTTCACTTTCCCTCATGCCAAGCTCTGCCTGTACGGCTTCTTTTCTCGCCTGCTCCAACAGAGCAAGGTACCGCTCCTTTTCCTCCCGTGCTACTTGCCACGCTTCTTTTAAGTCATGCTCCGCCATTTCCGCCTGCTGTAATTCTTCTTGCAGCAACAGGCATTTCCGGGCAAACGCCTCCGTAGGAATATCCTCCAGCTGGGTCTGCAAAAGCTGATACTCTCCTTGCTTTCTCTGAAAAAGGAGCTCTGTCTCCGCCGCATTTTGCTCTGCCGCGGAAAGACTTTTTTGGGTATTCGACCAATCCTGTTCCATCTCCTCTGCCTGCTTACGAAGGCTGTTTAAGGAAGTCATTTCCTGCTGGAGATCCCGCAACCCTTTCTCTTCTTCCCGCCATTGGGCCTCAACCTTTCGATTTCTTTCCAACAGAGATTCCTGACCCAAATCCAATTTTTTGCAGGCTTGCAAAAAGCCATCTTTCAGTAAGGTAAGCCGTTCTTTTTCCGCCTTGCCCTTTTCAGAAATTTCCTGCTGTCTTGCAAAAGCCTCCTCCAAAAGGAGTTTTTTCTCCTTCCATTCCGCCTCCGTCGGTGCGTCGCCGGAAAGCACTGTCTTTTTCGGGTGATGGGTCGCCCCGCAGACAGGGCATTCCATGCCTTCCTCCAGACCATTCGCCAAAAAACCCGCCTGCTCCCGCAAGAATAATGTTTCGGTACGATTCGCTTCTTCTCTCGCTTGGAGCCACTGCTGTTCCGCAGCTTTATATTGCTCCGCCAGCTTTTGCAAGTCAGCTTCCTTTTGTGAAATCTCAATCTCCTGTTGGCAAAGAAGCTGTAATTTTTCTTTTTGTTCTTTGCACCGCATCACCCTTTGTTCCTGCAGCTGAATCCGGGCAGATAACTTGTCTGATTCTAAAAGGGCTTTCTGCAAGCCCTCCAGGCTTGCCTTCTGCTGCCTCTCCTTTTCTTTCCACCGGGTTAGGGCAGTCTCCATGGCAGCTTTTTGATTGGAAATGTCTTTTAACTCTTCTTTGAGGGCGTCCCGTTGCAGATACCGTTCCTTTTCCATATTCAGCTTAATCAAAAGATTCCGTTTCTCCTCCAGAACGGGCTTTTGCAATAAAATGCTTTGATTTTTCTCCTCCAGCCCCTTCAGCTGTTCCTCTATCTCTTCACTCCGCCTTTTATAGGTCAACACAGCTTCCAGCCAGTCTTTCCAGCGGGCATGGGCCTTTTGCCATTCCTGCTTTAAGGGGAAGAGTACATCCAAGGCAATTCTCTGTTTTTTCAAAAAGGCTGTTTCTCGTTTTTTCTCCTCTGCAAAGGATTCACGTTCTGCAAAATTCTGCCGTAGCTTGTCCCGCTTTTTTAACAGGCGTTCCGTTTCCTCTCCCTCTGCGATTTCCTGCTCCAGGCGGCGGATTTCCTCCTCCATATTGAGCTGTTGTGCATCGGCTTTTTGCAGAGCCTCATTCATAGTTTCTAATTCGAGTGTTTTTTTTGCAAGAATTTCAGCACTATGATAAAGAATATTTTCTCCGTCCATATCCTGCGGCAAAAGCTGATGCAAATACTGCAGCAATCGCTTCTCGCCATCCTCCAGCGTTGTTCGTTTTGTTTTTTCCGCTTCTTTTAACCTTCTTTGGAACTCGGCATATAAATCCGTATGAAACACCTTGCGGAAAATACCGCCCCGCTCAGCGCTGTCTGCATAAAGCAGTTTTAGAAATTCTCCCTGTGCAATCATGGAAATTTGCTTGAATTGCTTGGCATCGATGCCCAGCAGATCCTCAATTTTATGTTTCACCGATGTAAAGCCGTCAGCCATCAATTCTTTTTCACCGTTTTTCACATAATACAGCGTTGCCTCCGCCGCTTCCGTGGTCATGCCCTCACCACGCAGCTTTGGTCTTTGATAGGCAGGGACTCTATGCACCTGATACGTATTCCCTTGATGAGAAAATAAAAACTCCACAAATGTTTTTGCATTGCCCATAGAAAAATCACTGCGCAGACTGTCCATCTCCCGATGAGAGCCGCTTACCTCGCCGAATAAAGCAAAACAAATGGCATCAAAAATTGTCGTCTTGCCTGCCCCTGTATCCCCGCTGATGAGAAAAAGCCCCTTTTCCCCCAACTGTGCAAAAGGAATCTCCGTAACAGTCGCAAAGGGACCAAAGGCGGATATGGTCAAAAATAACGGTTTCATGCTTCTTCCTCCTTTAGCTCCCTCCAGATATTTCGCAAAAGGCCTTGCTGGACATCATCCAACTCCTTGCCGTTTTGTTTCTCAAAAAACAGGGAAAAGATTTCTTCCGGCACCAGTTCTTCCGTTTCCAGTGAAACGGTTTGCTCAAATTCTTTTTCCTGCTGTGCAAATTCCAATGTCATAAGATTGGGATATACGCTGCGCAGCCGCCCAATGGGATCGAACAATGCCTCCTGATTTGTCAGGATACAGCGGATATAATCTTCGGAGCCTTCTTCCTCCGCCGCTTGTAAAATACTCTCCAGAGGACCCTTCATCTCCCGAAAAGCTCTTTTTGTCATAAGAGGGATAAAATCCATTTCTATCTCCCCTTTTTGCTTCAATTCGACTACTGTAATGCCCTTTTTCTGACGGATTTCCGAAAAGGAATAGGGCATGGGCGAGCCTGCATAACGCACATGGTCTTTGCCGATGCGTTGGGGGCTATGCAAATGCCCAAGGGCAATATAATCAAAATCAAAAAATAAACCGGCATCAATTTCCTCCACTCCGCCAAGGGTAAGGACTTCAGAATCGCTGCGTTGGGCCGTTCCCTTCCATGTCACAAACTGATGGGCAAGGAGTATATTTCGTTTTCCCCAATCAATTTCTGTGGCTTGCAGCAATATTTTTGCTGCTTCCTGATAAGTCTCCACCGATTGCTCCGGAAAAAGTCCATGGACATGAGAGGGCTTGAAAAAAGGCAGCAGGTAAAAATTCACTTCGCCATATTTATCCTGCTGTTGGTAATGCTCTATTTCTTTTTCAATGGCGCCGCAAAACACAATGCCGCTTTTTGCCATCAATTCTCTGCCAAATCCCAACCTTTGGGCGGAATCATGATTGCCGGCAATGATATAGGTATGTATGCCCCTTTGGGAAAGCGCTGTCAAAAATGTATCCAACGTACGAACCGCTTCTACCGATGGCACAGGTTTATCATAAATATCTCCTGTAATCAGCAATGCATCCGGCTGCTCCTGCTCTATATGCTCTAATATTTGCCGGAGCAACTCCTCCTGCTCCTCCAGCATGGAAAATTCATAGACCCGTTTCCCTAAATGCAGGTCGCTGATATGAAATAATTTCACTGGTGTTCTCCTCTCTCTAAAAGGCGGTATAGAGAGATTCTATACCGCCATCGTACCGTGATCCGATACAACCGTTCCAATGCTTTCGATTATATTGGCATTTTGCCAATTTTTTTTGCTTAGAACGATTTTGCGATTTCCTCAGCCTTTCTCATCGCCTCCTGCAAAATCTCCTCCGCCGGGCGGATACCCAAATCCAAGCCTTCTGCGGCAATACAAGTATATTGCTCAATACCGAAAAATTTGCTCATCGCCTGCAAATATACAGAACCCATTTCCATATCGGTACCTTCGTAGATGCCGCCTCTTGTTGTGAAATAAACCATGTTATCCGCCTTGCAAAGACCGGTCAATCCCTTTTCATCGGCATGGAAGGTAATGCCGTCCACACTGATATTTTCAATATAGACCTTAAGCAGCGCCGGAAAACTCAAATCCCAAAATGGCGCCGCAATCACAATTTTATCCGCTTTGGCAAACTGATGGGCATAGCGAAAGCGAGGGTGTTGCAGTACGCCGTTTTGCAGTAATGCTTCTCTCTGAGAAAAAAATCCATCGGAAAAGAAGGTCAGAGCTTCATCCATTAAACATAGGGATTCTATGGTGTAGCCCTGTTCTTTTTCCAAATTAGCCAGAAAATGCTCCGCCAGCTTTTTGGAGCGAGATTCCTCTCTGCGAATACAGCAATCGATAAATAATACCGACTTCATAAAACCCTCTCCTTTTGTCCTGTGTCATAGGAATCTTTGTTATATTCTTCCCACAATTCTACATCTTCCACTCTCAAACAATCATTTGTCAAATATACAATAATCGGTATATTAGCCATCTCTCTTAAGTTAGCTACTCCATCTCCTCCCACATGGATAACGACTTTCTGACGCTTTCCTGCTGGAGGGAAATCTTTTGTTTTTCCATCCATGCAATCCCTGCAACAATGAGCAAAATCCCCACTATTCGTCCTATACCAAGACATCCAAAAAACACATAATCCAAAGAAATAGCGGTACCCAACTGCCCGATAAGTATCAACACGGTTGATAGCATCGCCCCGCTATAACTAGTACCGATAATAAGAAAAATCATAGCAATCAATCCACAAACACTTCCCAGATAAAACAGAATTGGCGCTTCCTTTATATGAGAAAAATGCAGTTCCACCCCATTCCCTGTGGCAAAAATCAAGCAAAAGGCAATGACAGAAGCCTCAATATAGTTAATAAGGGCTCCGTTTGCTGTACCCAGGCTCTCTCCTGCCTTGACATTGACCATTTTATTGATGGTATTCAAAAATCCATTGGCAATTGCCGTCAGATAAAATATCATAACTTTTCCTCCTACCCGTTTACCACAAGAAATACACCCGCCAACATCAGAATATAGCAAGGGAGGTATTTTAGGTGAAAAGACCTTTTCTCCACGCCGAACCAGCCATAATGATCCACCAAAGCAGAAGAAAGCATTTGCCCAATCACGGACAAACTCAACATAGCTGTGGCACCGATCCGCAAAGTACACCAACTGCTGGTAGAAACAATAGCAACGCCCATAAAACCCACTAAAAAAACATACCACGGGGCACCACGGAATGTAATTATTCTTTTTTCCTTCCAACGAATATATCCAATCAATAAAACCGCCGCTATGGCATGAACAAAAAAGCAAATCCCAAATAAGCTGTAATAATTCCCCAACTGGGCATTCAGGGAAATCATAAGTCCCTGAAAGATACCGGCTAACACCAGAAATAGAAAATACATATTGCTTCCTCCTATCGGGTAATATTTCCTTACATGAAAAATGTATCGCCATAACACATTCATAAACAGTCAACCTTATACAAGCATCTCCGCCAAACTCTCTGACCACCGTACAAATTCGCAGCGTTCCCGCTGCTCATCACGGGCTTTTGCTTTCCTAAACAGTATAACACAGTGCTTCCTTTTCTTCAACGTTTCCGCCTTTCCATAAGCACCTAACCGGAATCTCTCCCCTTCATTGACAAAATCGCCCAAAGAAAACATCCTCGGGCGACTCCATGCGTTTTTAATCATATTTTTTCATCAATTCCATGACCTTTTGCAAAAATACTTCTCTATTCACATCCATCACGATATAGGCATTATGCTCCATTTGTTTATCGCTATACAGGTCTGTAACGGTTTTTCCCAATGTCAATGCCCCTTTTGTTTCCACCCGTATGCCTACATGATGGGTCTCGAATATACTGTCATCCACAGCATAATACAGAGCAAGCGGATCATGCAATGCGACCCCTTTCATACCCCATTCCAAATATTTTTTCTGCCCCATTTGGAATACCTCTCGAAACAATTTTGCCTGAGAACTACCCAATGCACCGATTTCATCCAATTCTTCCGGTGTTACAAATGCTTTCATCGTAACATCCAGTCCGCACATATAAACAGGGATACCGGAACAAAACAGCATATCTGCCGCATGAGGGTCGGCATATATATTAAACTCTGCACAGGGTGTCACATTTCCGCCAACGGCCGCACCGCCCATAATGACTGCCTTTTTCACCAACTGAGGTAATTCTTTATATTTTGCTAAAGCAATCCCAATGTTCGTCAGAGGGCCAATGGCAATCAGAACCAATTCACCGTTGCATTCCTTTGCAATACGATAGATAGCGTCCCATGCTTTTTCCGCAGGTATTTCTTCTTTCGGAACAGGATATGCCACACCGCCCAAGCCATCTTCTCCATGAAAAGCAGAGGCATCAATTCTTTCACGAAAAAGAGGTTTATCCGCACCGGCAAATATAGGGTAAGCGGCACCACTTGCCGCCCGTATACGCAGAGCATTGACAGTCGTCTGATCCACTCCTACATTCCCTGCAACCGTAGTAACGGCTCGAATATCCAGTTCCGGCATTTGCTTCGCCAATAAAAGTGCCGCTGCATCATCCACACCCGGGTCACAGTCAATAATCACAGGAAAACACTTCATGTTCTTCTCTCCTTTCCGTATTTCGCAATTCGTTCTACCAAAAGATCTACAAAGCCCTGTCTGTCAATACCCATCAACACCTTAGCATTGGGCGACACCTTTAATATACTGCGAAAATCTGCCACTGTGGCACCTTTACAAAAATCTCCTATGGTTTCTACCTGCACGAAAAGTTCTTGGCTTTCCATCAATTCCGGCTTCACCAAAACGGCTACCGCCACCGCATCATGGAGCGGTGCTCCTTTATAGCCAAGGTTTCTGTGAAACAGATAGAAAAATTCCAGCCATTCGGCCACGATTGCGGCAACCGGATTATCCAATGTGCGGATGCGTTCAAAATCCTCAGGAAAAATCAGTGCTTTTTCCGTCACATCCAGCCCCGCCATGGTAATGGGGATACCTGAACGGAATACCACGTCTGCCGCTTCCGGATCTACCAGAATATTAAACTCTGCCGCCGGCGTCCAGTTTCCATATTGCACACCGCCGCCCATGAATGAAATATGGGCAATTTTCGATTTTAACTCCGGATGCGCCAACAACAATGCCGCTACATTGGTCAAAGGGCCTGTGGAAACAATGGTAATCGGCTCGTCACTTTTGCGGATTATTTTTTCCATCAGCGTCACAGCGTCCATCTCCTCCAAATCAAAATCCGGCTCCGGCAATATCGGGCCGTCCAAACCAGATTCCCCATGCACAGAAGGGGCATTCATCGGCTCCGATACCAAAGGACGCACTCTGCCCTTCGCCACAGGTACACACAGATGAAGAAGCGTACAAATCCGCTGTGCGTTATAAGTCGTTTTTTCGATAGTCTGATTTCCACAGCTGCTGGTAATGGCACGAATATCTAACTCCGGACTGGCCGCCGCCAAAACCCACGCAATGGCATCATCATGACCCGGATCTCCATCGAGAATAATGGGTATTTTCTTCATGAAACTTCCTCCGTTATTTGATAGCAGAAAAGTTGGTTAAGCCCTTGCCGCCCCAACTTCTCCCGGTTTTTGATTTACTTATCTTTATTTTTTATTTTCTTGACCTTTTTCATGGTTGATGCCGCATACAGCACCAAACCAATGATGGTCACCAAATAAGGCATGGCAGAAATCAGATTAGAAGAAACTCCCTGCACACCGGAAACCTTGGTACGTAATGCTTGGGCAAACCCAAACAACAGCGAAGAAAACATAGTTCCCACAGGCTCACCACGCCCCATAGCTTGTGCCGCTAAGGCAATAAAGCCACGCCCGGCTACCAAACCCGTATTCCAGCTTTGGGAATAGTACATGGACATAAACGCTCCACCCATGCCGCACAGAATACCGGAAATCGCTAATGCAATATACTGAATTTTAATGACGCTAACACCAACGCTTTCTGCTGCGTGGGCATTTTCCCCAACAGCACGAATCTGCAAGCCGATAGAGGTTTTATATAACAATACCCAAATCAAAAATACCAACAGAAATGCCACATAGGTCAAAACAGCATGACCGGAGAAGATATCGCCCAATATGGGAATTTGATGCAGCCCCGGTATTTTTATCGTTGGAATCAGAATATTAGAGCTAGTCAAGGAGGCCGTATTCCCTCTTTCGCCCGTAAAGAGATACAGCAGAAATATCGTTCCGCCAGCACTCATGGTATTGACAGCAATACCGGCAAGGATAATATCCGTATGCAGCTTTAAGGCGAAAAATCCAATCATCAGTGCTAACAATATACCAACTACAATGGCACCTAAAACACCGATAAACCAGCTTTGGGTCCAAAAACTAAACAGCGTTCCAAATAATCCGCAAATCAGCATAATCCCTTCCAGACCAATATTGACAACGCCGGCTTTTTCCGCTACCACTGCCGCAAGAGCAGCAAATAATATAGGTGCCGTAATACGGAAAATTGAGAAGGCAAAGTCAGTTTGAAAAACCATTGTTATAATTTGTTCGAACATTACGCTTCCCCTCCTTCCGCTTTTGGTGTGCTTGCTGTTTTTTGTGCAATTTCTTCTTTCGCACCGGCAACCACCAACTTTTGTCGGTATTTCGCCAAGAATTTTTCTGCAGCAAAGAACAGGAAAATCACCGCCTGAATGATGTCCACCATTTCAGAAGGCACATCACAATAGGTTGCCATCAGTGTACAACCTCTATTCAGATAGGAAATAAAAAATGCCGCAACAGGAATAAAAATTGGGTTGTTTTTCGCCAAAATTGCCACAGTAATACCCGTCCAGCCATGGCCTGGCAAATCACGCCAAAGGAATGTTTCATACCGTCCCAAAACTTCAATGGCACCGCCCATGCCGGAAAGAAAACCGCCAATAACCTGGGAAAGTATAATCACTGCGCCAACCTTCATGCCTGAATATTTCGCAAAATTTTCATTGATACCAATCATACGAATGCTGTAACCCCAACGCATACGATACATAAACAATGCTACAAGCAACGTAAAAAGCAATGCAATCAAGAATCCCCACGTCAGCTTTGAGCCTCCGGCTACCAACTGCGGAATTTTCGCCGTTGCTGCAAAAGGAAATGTCTGCACAGAACCTTTGCTGCCATCCGCAAAGACATGGTTCAAAAAATGCAATACAACATACATAATGATATAATTCATCATCAGAGAAGATACCATTTCACTGGCACCCAGTTTTACTTTCAGCACCGCAGGGATATACAGCACAGCGGCACAGGCAGCAGAAGCCACCAAAACCGCAATAACAATATCAAGATATGTACCTGTTGACCAATAAATCCCAACCAGAGCTGCTACAAAACCGCCCAACATCACGCAACCTTCGCCACCCAGATTAAACTGGTTGGAGGAGAACATCACACAAACTGCCAATCCGGTGAAAATAATGGGCGTCATGGCTGCTAAAATGGTATAAATGGAATTCATGCTAATAGAGCCATTTGTAATCAAAGGGGCAACCAACATATATCGCAACGCCTCAAAAGGTTTATCGGAGCAGATGAATATAAACACCATTGCCACAATCAGCGCCACCAAAATCGCCGCTGCACCACGTATAATTTCAAACATAAACATACGTCTGTTATTCATGGCACACCCTCCTTATTTCTTCATCACTTTGCCTTTTCAATCCCAGCATATACTCACCCATAATTTCATCATTCAAAACAGAAGTATCTTCAAAATACGCCGCAATATTTCCGTTGTAAAACACAACCAAGCTATCAGAAAGTTCCATTACCTCGTTCAAATCGGCAGATACCAGAAGTACTGCCGCACCTTCCCTGCTCAGTTCAACCAGCTTTTTGCGGATAAATTCCGTGGCACCAACATCAATACCTCGGGTGGGCTGGTCTGCAATAATCAACTTAGGGTCGGAAGAAAATTCACGAGCAACCACAACCTTTTGAATATTCCCACCAGAAAGCATTCCAATCTCCTGCTTATAGCTCTTGCACAAAACCTTATAATCCGCAATCAGTTCATTGCTCTCTTTGTGTATGGCGTTCATATTAAAGAGCATTCCTTTATTAAACTTCTTTTTGTCAAAACGATCAGAGATCATGTTTTCCTCAATGGTACCGGAAGCGGCAATGCCATAGACCATTCTATCCTCAGGAATCAGTGAAACGCCCAATTCACGGATTTTTCTCTGTGGCATACCCAAAATATTCTTGCCGTTTACCGTCACACTGCCTGCATCTGGCGTATTTAAGTGAAACAACATTTCCACCAATTCCCGCTGGCCGTTACCCTCGACACCGGCAATACCGAGGATTTCTCCTTTTCGCACGGAAAAGGACAATTTATCCAGCATTTTTCTATTCCAAGAATCGGTATATTCTAAATCACGCACTTTCAAAACAACGTCTGTCGGTTGCGCTTTTTCTTTTTCAACAGTCAGAATGACATCTCGCCCTACCATCAGACGGGAAATATCCTGCTCCGTAATGCCGGCAGTTTCATAAACCCCCATAGATTTACCGCCACGCATAATGGTCAGTCTATCTGTAATTTGTTTGATCTCTTTCAATTTATGGGAAATGAAAATAATGGTATAGCCCTGTTCCTTTAGGCTGACAAGCTCTTTGAACAACTCTGCTGTTTCTTGGGTGGTCAAAACGGCTGTAGGCTCGTCCAAAATTAAGATTTTCGCACCGCGCACCAGTGCTTTGAGGATTTCCACCTTTTGTTTCATCCCAACAGGAATATCTATAATCTTTGCATTGGGATCCACATGGAGATTATATTTTTTTGCATATTCCTCTGTGATTTGCACCGCTTTCTTATAATCAATAAATACTCCCTTTTTGGGCTCCATACCCAAAACCATATTTTCCGCAACCGTAAGGCTGGGAACCAGCATAAAGTGTTGATGTACCATACCTATCCCTTTGGATATGGCAACCGTAGGCGATGTCAGTGATACCACCTCGCCATTTACAATAATTTCACCCTCTGTCGGCTGTTCCAAGCCAAACAGCATCTTCATCAGAGTGGATTTACCGGCACCGTTTTCGCCCATCAGTGCATGGATTTCGCCCCGTTTGACATGAAAGTCAACGCCTTGGTTGGCAGCAACACCATTGGGATAGACCTTTGTGATGCCTTGCATCTGAACAACATATTCGTTGTTTCCCATGGATGAACCCCCTTACATTTGAAAATGATTTGAAAAAAGGGGAGCCGGACAGCTCCCCCATTTTACAAAAAATACGCCTTTTATACATTCTGCTTTGTTAACGATAATTATGGTTGCATGGAATCTCTCAATGCTCTTGCAGCGTCATTTCCACCGTCAGTCAGTGCGGAAGGAACCGTAATTTCGCCTGCTACGATTGCTTCCTGTGCTGCCAGAACTGCATCTTGTACATCTTGAGGGACACTTGCGAAATTCTTATCCGTCACAATACCAACACCACCTTCTGCGATGCCAAGATTGATTTCCTGACCCCAGAATTCGTTGCCCTGTGCCCACTGTTCAAAGAACCAGCAGATACCATCGCCAACATTTTTCAGACCGCTTGTCAATGTGATGGCTGCCAGTTCCGCACCAAAGGTTGCTTCCTGGTCAGAATCAACACCGATGAACCAAGCCTTGCCTGTTTCCTGTGCCGCTTCTGCGCCGCCGTTGCCAGCCGCACCGCCAACACCCCAAACGATATCTGCCTTCTTATCGTTAATCATGGACAGTGCCAATTCTTTTCCATATGCAGTATCATAGTAGTTTGTTACATAACGGGTATCTACCTTTACATCAGGGTTTACAGACTGTGCGCCTGCCAGATAACCATACAGGAAATCGTTAATAACAGGACTGTCAACACCGCCAAGGAAACCAATTACGGCATCATCATTCATCTTATCATAGCCGGAAGTGGTCATCGCTGCCGCAAATACACCAACCATATAACCCAAGTCATTCTGTCTAAAACTCATGTTTACAACATTCGGACATACGCCAACATATGTTGTATCGTCATAAATCAAGTATTTCTGGTCGGGATATTTTTCAGCAACTTCTTTCAGATAATCAGGCATCTGATACGTGCCGACAATAATCAGATCGTATTCACCGGATTCGGAAACTTCATACAGCGTTTCCAACCACTTGGGCTGATCTGCATCTGTTGCACCCATTTCAATGGTTTTCGCTTTGATTACACCGTCTGCCTCCAGCTTGTCCAAACCGGATTTTGCAGAATCGAAAAAGGATTTGTCACCTAAGTTCCCATTTACAAGGTTACACACATTGTAAACTTCTCCTTTTTCACCACCGTCAGATGCACTCCCGCCACAGCCGGCCAACATAGAAATAGCCAATGCAGAAGCGAGCAGTAAAGAAAGCAATTTTTTCATAGTCCTCTCCCTTTCTTATTTTTAATTTTTTTATTCTACAACGAATCCACACTCCTATTCAATATGAGCATGGTATTCAAGTATAGTTTACCTGATATATCCACAACTGTCAACAATTTTACAATGCCGCTCCTATTTTTTAGCAACATTCCACAATGCATTTCATGGAATCAGCTATCCAATTCTGTTCTCTCCCTTTTGCAGTTTATGTCTTTCTACTTTTACACAAAGAAAGATTTAGAATTTGCGCCTTCCTTCAAAAAACATTTTCAAAAAACAGATTCCACAAAACAAAAGGAGGCGTCTGTGGAATCTGTCAAAATCATTCTTCTGCTTTTTTGAATAAACCACGCTTTTTCGGCTGTTCCAATTCGGGAGGTGCTTCATTGGACATATTGGGTTCTGCCTTACCGAAAATTTCGGTTTTTGCAACGGGAATCCGTACGCCCTTGTTCAAGCCGAACTCTACAATCAGGCAATCGTATGTGATATCTACCACTTTTCCATAAAAACCACTGTTTGTAATAATGGTATCGCCCACTTCCACGGCATTTCTCATCTCCGCCAGCTTTTTTTCCTTCTTCTGGGTCGGTCTGATGGAAAGGAAATACATCACCAAAAGCAAAGCCACACAGTAAATCACAATCAGCATAACCGGATTATTCGCTCCAAAAGAGCCGAAAAGCCCGCCGCCCGCTGTGGCCGTTGTCGTTTGTTGCGTCGCCTCTGTACCGCTGGGTGTTACAATCGTATCCAGCAAAAAAGGTATAAATCCCTGCATATTCTTTCTCTCCTAACTTTATTCGATATGATTTTCACTACAATATATCAATTATAAATAGATTTCCATGTTCCGTCAAGTCCGCAAAAACTCATTTGCCGTTTTGTCGAAAACCCTCCAGCTTTTCTTTTTTATACTGATGGAAACGGTCCTCGTCCAAAGCCTGTCGGATTTCCTCCATCATCGTATTAAAGAAATACAGATTATGCATCACACAAAGACGCATGGCCAGCATCTCTTTCGCCTTAAATAAATGTCGGATATATGCCCTGCTGTATCGGCGGCAGGCGGGACAATCACAGCTTTCATCAATAGGGGTGTCGTCCAGCTCATATTTTGCATTCATCAGATTCAGCTTGCCTTGGTTGGTGTAAACATGGGCATGGCGGCCGTTTCTTGACGGCAATACACAATCGAAAAAGTCTACCCCTCTTTCCACCGCCTCCAAAATATTTTCCGGCGTTCCCACTCCCATCAGATAAGTAGGCTTATCCTGCGGGAGATACGGAACAACCTCCTCGATGATACGATACATCTCCGCATGGGTTTCCCCTACCGCCAGACCACCGATGGCATAGCCGTCCAAATCCATTTCCGTAATCCGCTTTGCGTGTTCGATACGAATATCCTCATAAGTCGCCCCCTGGTTGATACCAAAGAGCATTTGCTGTTTATTGATGGTATCCTCCAAGTTATTCAGCCGTGCCATTTCTTTTTTGCACCGCTCCAGCCAGCGGGTAGTTCTTGCCACGGAAGCCTCCACATAGGGGCGCTCCGCCGGAATACCGATACATTCATCAAACGCCATGGCAATGGTAGACGCCAGATTGGACTGTATTTGCATACTTTCCTCCGGCCCCATAAAAATCTTCCTGCCGTCAATATGAGAACTGAAATAGACGCCCTCCTCGGTGATTTTGCGTAATTGCCCCAGGGAAAACACCTGAAACCCACCGGAATCTGTTAAAATAGGCTTGTCCCATATCATGAATTTATGGAGCCCGCCCAATTTTTTAATGATTTTATCACCGGGACGCAGGTGCAGATGATAGGTATTGGAAAGCTCCACCTGACACTTCAGCCCTTCTAAATCCTCCGTAGATACAGCGCCCTTGATGGCCGCACAGGTGCCTACATTCATAAAGACAGGAGTTTGTATGACACCGTGGGGAGTATGAAATTCCCCTCGCTTTGCCCTGCCGTTTGTTTTCAATAGTTTATACATGATTTTCCTCGCTTTTCACATTGTTCAGTATGTATCATCATACCTGTTTTTCCTCCGTTATTCAAGAGAAATGCCATAAAATTCTTCCCTTTTTCATTTTCAGAAAAATATGGTATACTTGTTTTAATGATGACAGGCGTTTTATAAATCTAAAAAGATTGGAGTTTTACTATGAGCATTGATTTGATTGCCACAACCACATTTGGTCTGGAGGCCGTAGTCAAACGGGAATGTCAGGCATTGGGCTTTCAAAACATCAAAACCTCCGACGGGAAGGTGGAGTTTACAGGCACCGAGGCCGATATTGTCAAGGCAAATTTATGGCTTCGTTGTGCCGGTCGTGTTTGGGTGAAAATGGGCAATTTCCGTGCGGTGACATTCACGGAGCTTTTTGACCAAACAAAAGCCCTGCCTTGGGGGGATTGGATTCCCGAGGACGGTAAATTTACCGTGGTAGGCAAATCCGTAAAGTCCACCTTGTTCAGTGTTTCCGATTGTCAGGCGATTGTCAAAAAAGCCGTTGTGGAAAAGCTCAAGGAAAAATACAAAACCGACTGGTTTGACGAAACCGGTGCTTCTTACACCATTCAGGTAGGGATTTTGAAAGATGTGGTGACCCTTGCCATTGATACCAGCGGCTCAGGATTGCACATGCGGGGCTACCGTGCCAATGCCTTGGACGCTCCGTTGAAGGAATCCATCGCCTCTGCCATGATTCAGCTGAGCTTCTGGCGGAAAGACCGTATTCTCCTTGACCCCTTCTGCGGCTCCGGCACCATTCCCATTGAAGCGGCGATGCTGGCACGCAATATTGCACCGGGTCTAAACCGCCATTTCGCCTGTGAGGAATGGGAACGAATTGACAAGGAATTATGGAAGCAGGCACGAAAAGAGGCATATCAGGTCATCGATTATGACGCCATGCCGCAAATTTACGGCAGTGATATTGATCCCCATGCCATTGCCCTTGCAAAAGAAAATGCGGAAAAAGCCGGTGTGGACGATTGTATCACATTTGAGGTCAAGTCCTCTCAAGAGGTGATATTGCCCGGGAAATACGGCGTACTCATTGCAAACCCGCCCTACGGTGAGCGTATCGGGGAATTAAAGGAAGTAGAAAATATGTACCGCGCTTTGGGGGCAACTATGAAAACGGACACCACTTGGTCTACCTATATCATTACCTCAATGGAGTATTTTGAGTCCCTCTTTGGCAGAAAGGCCGATAGAAAACGGAAACTGTTTAACGGACGTATCAAAACGGATTATTATCAGTTCGAGGGGCCTCGGCCGCCGAAAAAAGATGCATAAAATATCCCCACCTGATAACAGGTAGTACAAAAAAGGAGAGCTCTTTTTGCAAGAGTTCTCCTTCCTTTTTATAACATTTTCTCAAAATCTCCTGCGGCCTCTGCCACGATGTCCGCCCAGCCGAATGCCGGAAGAACGGAAGCCGTAACCACCTCTGTATCTCCGCCCTCTGATGAAACGAATCAAGAGAAAAATCACAACCGCAATCACAATATTCTTATTTTCAGCCTTTCATCTCCTCCGCCATTTTTTTCATTTCTTCTTCGCCCAAATCGCAATCCGCACAGGTAAGAGAGTAATATAATCCGTTATCCTGCCAACTGTAATTCTCCATACTGTTAATTTGAATTTCGTCAGTTCCATAAGAAATAGCAAGTTCTCCCGCTTCTTCCTTTGCTATATCTTCCTCTGTCTTTTCATAATTCGGCGGTACAAATTTATACACGCTGACGCTATATCCGTCCATCATTTCCTGTCCGCTATCTACGGAACGGTTTCCATTCTCAATGGACAGCAACACCTCTTTTCCCGCATCATTTTTATACCCTATCGCCATCAAATGATACTCATTCCCTGTTTTTTCTCCATTTTCATCTATTCCATAAGTTTTCCCTGTTCCGCCTCTGTCAAAGGTAAATCCATTCGCAAAGCACTCCACATATTTTGCGTCAAAGCCTAACTTCTTTTCTGCTTTTTCCAAATCTGCAAAAGAAGTGATATTATTCTTGACATGGGCAGCCTCGCCGCTAAAATTCAGTGCCCCGTAACAAGTTACACTCAACAAACAAATAACTGCCGCCGCCACAATTCTTTTTGTATTAAAAAATTTCATAGAATCTTTCTCCTTTCGTCTTTTCCTATTCGCCTCTGCCTTAATTCTTGCTAACAAATGGGGGGAAGCCTCTATGCCATTCGTCTGTTCCTCCAGCATCTGTTTGAGCAAGCCTTCAAAACTTTCCTTTTTCATAAAACAATTCTCCCTTCTTGACCCCGGCATTTTCCGGCTCCTGTAATGCCTGCCGCAATCGTTTTTTCGCCGCAAACAGACGTGTTTTCACTGTTGTCTCCAATGATGCTGTAATATGAGCAATCTCTTTAATAGAAAGGTCGTTGAAATAGTAAAGAATGA
The DNA here is from genome assembly GCA_017523325.1 of Anaerotignum sp. Taxonomy (GTDB): domain Bacteria; phylum Bacillota; class Clostridia; order Lachnospirales; family Anaerotignaceae; genus Anaerotignum_A. Next base: position 66,534 of record JAFWWO010000046.1, read on the forward strand.
CAGTAGTCCGTTGTTTTTTTCCCAATCCTTCCAACGCAAGGTATAGTTTCTCATACTCCGCTTTCTTTTCACTGGGATAGCAGTCAAATACAGGTGGAATCAGCACTTCCATCTCCTCACCCCACCCCATGGAATGTCTTGCCCGTTTCTCCATAGCTTTCCATGCACATCGAGTCAATATCCTGAAAAACCATGACTGAAACCGTTCCGGCTCCCGCAGGCAATTCATACGGAGCAGACAAATCACAAAAGCTTCCTGCGTAATATCCTCCGCAAGAGAAACATCGCCGGTAATCAAAGCCGCAGTGCGCACCGCTTTTTGTTGGTATGCGGCAAACAA